>JBAWBG010000365.1:0-40878 GCA_049589695.1 Candidatus Sulfotelmatobacter sp.
GTGAACAACTGGCCGTAGAGATCATCAAATCAGCCTCACGCGGACGCAGAATGAACCATATGGGTATGATGCGCTCCGCGTGGGGTTCTCCTTTTTAAATCGCGCGCCGGCGCTTCTTCTTTTCTTAATCAGGAACTAGACAGTGTGCCGCTTCGGGGTCGAGATCTGCCACAGCGCTGCCAGGGAACTCGCAGCCGCTTCAATTGCAGCCTTTGAGGATTCAGGTTTGAGGCTATTTGGGTGATTTTGCTTGGGACGCAAAATCGGTTGTTGAGAAATGGGAACGGAGCGCCCATTCAGTCTATTCAACGACCCTTCGAAAAGCTGCTTCCAGCGTTGCTGGTCAGGCGGCTGCGAAAAAATCGGTTTGCGGTTCATGTTCAGAATCCTCGTGAGCTCTTCATCGAACCAGTAGATTGTTATCTATTCCGGTTTTCTCCAAAATAGGGTGATCGCCTGACGGGGCCAACATTCGGTCCCTATGCTGTAACCCATTTTGTCCTAGACCTTGCTAAACTATCTCGGCCTTGGAGAAGTCCCATCGGCGTCCTGCATGAACATTCTTGATCTCGTCGTTGGCAAGCCCATCAAAACCACTGACGAACGCGCCGAGCAGATCGGACCGGCGCAGGGGGTTCCGATCTTTGGTCTCGACGGATTAAGTTCCGCCGCCTACGGTCCAGAAGCCGCTCTCAGTCTCCTGATTCCCCTTGGCCTTCTAGGCGTCCGCTATATCGTTCCCATCAGCGCTGCCATTATCACGCTGCTGGTGATTGTGTATTTTTCCTATCGCCAGACCATCGCGGCTTACCCCTCCGGAGGCGGTTCTTACACGGTGGCTCGATTCAATCTCGGGTCATCCGCCGGACTGCTCGCCGCAGCCGCGCTTCTCGCTGATTACATTCTTACGGCTGCGGTAGGTATTTCGGCAGGAGTGGGCGCATTGATCTCCGCTGTCCCGTCGCTGCTGCCGCACACGGTTTCTCTTTGTCTGGGAATTCTGATTCTTATCACGATTCTCAACCTTCGCGGCGTACGTGAGGCTGGCACAATTTTCGCGGTACCTACCTACCTGTTTGTGGGCACGCTGCTGGTCACTATCGTGGCGGGAGTGCTGCGCGTGCTCCTGAGTGGCGGCCATCCGAATCCGGTAGTTGCTCCGCCGCCTCCGCCAGCCGCCGCCGCAGTCGTGACCTACTGGTTGCTGCTGAAGGTCTTTGCCAGCGGCTGCACCGCCTTGACTGGAGTGGAGGCCGTGAGCAACGGCGTGAAAGCTTTCCGCGAACCGGCGGTGAAAAACGCCCAGCGCACGCTAACCGTGATCATCTTTCTTCTGGCGATATTGCTGGCGGGAATCTCTTATCTCGTCAAGGTCTACGGAATCGCCGCCACCGACCCCGGCCGGCCCGGGTATCAGAGCGTTCTCTCCATGCTGACGGCGGCGGTTTTCGGCAAGGGATTCTTTTACTATCTGACGATTGGATCCATCCTGATTGTATTGTCGTTGTCGGCCAACACGGCGTTCGCCGATTTTCCCCGCCTCTGCCGCGCCATCGCGCAAAACAATTATCTGCCGCACGTTTTCGGTTACCGCGGACGCCGTCTGGTCTATACCTACGGCATCGTTGTCCTGGCGTTGCTGTGTGGCGGCGTTCTCCTGCTTTTCGGCGGAATCACGGACCGGCTTATCCCGCTCTATGCCGCGGGCGCTTTCCTGGCGTTCACGCTTTCGCAAGCCGGCATGGTCATGCACTGGAAGAAAAATCGCGGCCCCCACTGGCTGAAGAGTGCCTTCGTAAACGGGCTCGGAGCCACAGTTACTGGCATCACCACTGCGGTCGTTTTAGTTGCGAAATTCACGCAAGGCGCCTGGATTACTCTACTTTTCATTCCCTTCGCAATCGTGTGCTTCGTCCTGGTCCGCCGCCATTATCACGCGGTGAAAGTTCTCACCAGCTGCAGGGAACCTGTCAACGTTGCCCACCTGAAGCAGCATCCGATTGCGGTCATCGCGGTCGATCGCTGGAGCAATATCACCTGCCAGGGACTCCAATTTGCCGCTCGGCTTTCTCCCGAGGTGATCGCGGTGCATGTGGAACCGAACGAGCACTCCGAATTGCTTCAGGACGACTGGGAGCAGTATGTCGACAAACCTTTTCGCGAAGCCGGCAAGGAGCCACCGACGTTGCACGTTCTGCCTTCACCCTATCGCTTTGTGATTATTCCCTTCGTGCAGTTCATCCTGGATCTGTCAAAAAAGCATCCCGAACGCAGCATTGTGGTTGTGATACCCGAGTTGGTTGAGGACAGATGGTACGAATATTTTCTTCACAATCAGCGAGGGCGGCTTCTGGAGTGGGTTCTTCTTGCGCGCGGCAACGAAAAGATATTTACTGTCAGCGCGCCATGGTACATCGGGAAGCGAATCGATTCAGCCAACGGATCAAAGTCGACAAAGAACTAGTTCTCATTGGGCTTTAGCAGCGATAGGATCATTTTCATGATTCTCCATGATTTTCACGTCAGATAGCCGTTTCGTCTCTAGACCCTTATAATTTTTATATTCGATGGAAAGATCGGCTACACCTCCGAGCCGAATGACGCTCTCCGTGTGGTTTTCAGCCGGAAGCCAGAAGTCGCCCACTTTCGCGTAGCTATGTTTAACAGAGGTCTTTTTTATCCAGAAGGATGGGTTTTTTCCCGGCTCGCCTTCGATTCGCCTCACGGCAAAATCCTTCGCATCCACCCAGATCTTTCCCCGATAAAGAAATTTATTCCTGGTTCTGGGTGTCAGATTCAGCACGTAGCGTCCGCCATCTGCCGAAGTTTCATAGCCGGCCAGGGTGAAATCGTAATTTTCCGTGGTCAGCGCACTCTGTCGCCGGTTCTCTTCATTGGCTGCCTCTTGTTCGCCCTCCAGCAATTTCTTGAAAACGTGATCGATGATGAACTTTGATCCGCTCTGCGACACCACGCTGAATTCTTTTGAGTTCGGAGCGCGATAGACCATGCTGACAATCATTTCCGCGTTACGATCGCTCGGGAAACCGCGGTACTGCATGCTATAGACACGCGTCACCTCATACTGATCCAACGCTGCGGCCCGCTCTGCATTTCTCTCTTGGAGTCGCTTGACCACTTGTTGCACGGTCAAGGGTGCGGTTGCACTCGAATATGAAGACGAAGTCGACTCGAAATTCTGGCTTGCCGGCTGGCACATCGCCGCAAAACTCCAGCCCAGCAAGACTGGCAGGCCGATCCCGTAATAACGAAAGCTTCGGTTTTTCATGGAGTCCAATCGAAGAATGCTTCCAGTCTACGCTCGATACGTGGGCAGCGCGCACACAATGAGGCAGGCTCGAGACCCCGTTTTCCCGAAATGCCACGGAACGGGCTGTCTTGTCCTAGTCGATGCCCAACTGCCTCTGGATCTGTTCCAGCGGCACACCCTTCGTTTCCGGAACCATTGTCTTCACCCAGATCAATTGGAGAACCATCATCCCGGCGAAAAACGAGAAAACATAACCCGGCTGAAAGGAGGATACCATCTTCGGAAAGAACGTCGTGAGCAATGCAGCGAAAATCCAATGCGTGAAACTGCCAAGCGTCTGGCCCTCCGCCCGATGACGATTGGGAAATATCTCGGAGATGAAGACCCAAATCACCGTTCCCTGGCCGACTGAGTGCGCCGCGATGAAGGCGAAGATACAAATTGGCACGAGAGCAAGATGTTGCGTAAAAAAGGCCCAGGCCACCAACCCGAGCGATGCGATGTAACCAAATGAGCCGATATAAAGAAGCGTGCGGCGGCCCAACCTGTCAATCAGCCAAAGCCCAACAAATGTAAAAACAAGATTCGTGGCTCCGATGCCAATCGATTGCAGCAGCGCGGCTTTTGCGCCAAGCCCCGTAAGCTCGAAGATGCGGGGTGCGAAATACAAAATGGCATTAATGCCGGAAAGCTGGTTGAAAAATGCAATCAGGATGGCGAGCAGGATCGGCTTGCGAAGACGTTTGGTCCAGAAATGTCCGGACGATACTTTCTCAGTAGAGGCGGAAATAATAGCGTCCGCCTCAGCCGCGATCTCGGCTTTGGACGCCTCCGGCTCGATGCGCTGCAGAACTCGCATGCCGGCCTCGCGGTCGTCTTTTCTGCTCAACAGCCAGCGCGGGCTCTCGGGAAGGCCGAAACAAAATACAGCGTAGAGAAACGAGGGAAACGCGGCCACACCCAGCATCCAGCGCCAGGCATTTTCCCCGGTGCCAGCCAGCAACGCGTTCGAAACATAAGCGATCAGAATTCCAAAAACAATGTTGAACTGGAACATGCCGGCAAGCTGACCGCGATGCTTCGCCGGAGCGATCTCCGCAATGTACATGGGAGCTACGACGGTCGAAATGCCGATACCCAACCCGCCGATCACGCGCGCAATAATAAAGACCGTGACATTCGGCGCCAAAGCCGATCCCACTGCACCGGCAAAGTAAAGAACGCCGATCCAAAGCAGCGTGGCTTTGCGTCCGAACCGGTCAGCCGGCCAACCCCCGAGCAGTGAGCCAACCACCGTTCCGTAAAGCGCCGAGGCCATGGCAATGCCATGCAGTCCCGGACTGAGTCCCCAGAGCGTCTGAATTGTTTTCTCGGCTCCGGAAATAACTACCGTGTCGAAACCGAACAGAAATCCGGCGAGCGCCGATGTGAGCGACCAGAAGAAGATGCGGCTATTCATAAGTGGGCGGATCGTTGCTTACAAAAGCCGTGCGACTTCACCAGCAACTTGTTCGTACACTACATTCTCAATCTCTCAAAACAGACCCGGCTCGCAATCAGTATCAACGCTTGTTCAGCGGATATCCCTTTTCCCGCCACTCGCGAATCCCACCGTCCATCGAGATTACGTTCTTATATCCCATCTTCTGCAAATTGTCAGCCGCCATCGCCGAGCGAAATCCGCCTCCGCAGTAAAGCACAATCTCTGCATTGGCATCGGGGATGCGGCCCTCAATGTCCCGTTCAATGATCCCTTTGCTCAGATGAATCGCACCTGGCAGGTGGTCGGCGGCGAATTCACTCTCTTCACGAACATCGACAAGCTGAAACTTCTCGCCCTTATCAATCTTCTTCTTTACTTCATCGACATTGGTTTCGCGAGCGTTAGCCTTGGCGTCTCGCGCTATTTTCAAAAAGCGGGGAGCATGTTCATGCGCCATAAGATCTCCTTATTCAAAAATTAGTTAATGATAAATATCGTACCAAGCGCCGTCGCATCTTGCAGCGCAAAAGGCCGCCAGTCCGCTTCTTCAGATCTTCCTTCGTGTATCTTAGCGTCGCTTCGTGATTCATCGGTTTCTCCGATAGCATGGACAAGTGAGCAAACATCAGCACAGTTTGAGCCTTGGCTTGGCGCGAACTTTATCCAAACTCGGGTACTGCTCCCGAACGAAAGCGGCAGAGTTGATCCGCGCTGGCCATGTGACGGTAGACGGAAAGCCGCATCGCGATCCGGAAACACTCGTTACCGGAAGACACCATACGATTGCCGTCGATGGGAAAGCGGTCGAGAACGGCAAGAAAATCTATCTCATGCTCAATAAGCCGCGCGGCGTAATCACTACGGCGTCGGATGAAAAGGGCCGCGAGACAGTGTATGCGCTGTTGAATAATGATTCTCAAGCCATGCCAGACGAAGGCTTGCCCTGGGTCGCACCGGTTGGACGCTTGGATAAAGCCAGTGAGGGAGTGTTGCTCCTGACCAATGATTCCGCGTGGGGAGCCCGCGTCGCGGCACCGGAAACGCATTTGAGTAAGACCTATCATGTGCAAATCGCAACCGTTGCGGACGAATACCTCATTCGAAATTTAGTTCGCGGCGTCACAACAAAAGAAGGAGAACTGCTCCGGGCAAAAGGGGCTCGTCAGTTGCGGGCGGGACAGAAAAACTGCTGGCTCGAAATTGTTCTGGACGAGGGGAAGAATCGCCAGATTCGCCGCATGATGGAAGGTTTGGGCGTAGAAGTCTTGCGATTGATTCGCGTCGCCATTGGTCCGCTGCAATTAGGCGGCCTGGCCAAAGGCGAGCACCGGCCGCTGACTGCGGAAGAGAAGCTACTGCTCGACGGCGCGCTGCAGAAAGGAAATTCATGAACGATCTAACTTTCCTTTCCGCAGTTTCCATGGCGGAGAAAATCCGGGGACAAACAATCTCTCCCGTCGAACTCCTCGATGCCCATCTGGCGCAGATCGAAAGACTGAATCCAAAATTAAACGCATTCATTCAGATCGATTCCGAACGAGCCCGGCGGGCCGCTCGAGACGCGGAGAGTTCCATCAGGAAGCGGGGAAAAATCGGTCCATTGCACGGAGTTCCCATCAGCATTAAGAGTTCAATTAGCGTGGAGGGTCTGCGATGGGAGGCCGGAACCCGCCTGCGGACGGGATTTGTCGCGCGACAAGATGCCCCTTTGGTCGCTCGCCTGAAAAATGCCGGAGCGATTATCTTGGGAGTAACCAATGCACCAGAATTGCTGATGGCATGGGAAACTGACAACCTGTTATATGGCCGCACCAACAGTCCATGGGATTTGGACCGGACGCCCGGCGGTTCCAGCGGTGGCGAAGCAGGCGCGATTGCGGCTGGAATGTCCGCGGGCGGAGTGGGAAGTGACGGTGGCGGCTCGATCCGTGTGCCCGCGCATTTCAGCGGCATCTGTGGACTGAAACCCACTCCCGGCCGCATTCCCGCGACTGGACATTTTCCAGAATCCGCAGGCCCGTTTGCCGCGATCGGAGTCGTCGGTCCCATGGCCCGCACCGTTGCCGACTTGAAACTTCTTTTCGAGGTAATGCAAGGACCGGATTTCGGAGACACCAACGCCGCGCCGGTACCAATCCGCTGGCCCAGCGAGAGCGACGTCAGGAAACTAAAAATTGGTTATTTCGAAGACGATGGCCGCACTCCCGTCACGCCGGAAACTCGCAAGGCAATACGCACAGCCACAGAAGGCTTGCGCAGCGCCGGTTTTCAAGTCGAATACTTTCAGCCGGAGGGGCTGGAAGCAGCGCGGCAGCTCTGGTGGAAATATTTTGTCGTTGCCGGCGGCATGCTTCTGCGGCCAATGTTCCATGGCCGCCAATCAGATCTGAGTCCGACCCTCAAAGAGTTTCTCGAGTGGTGCGGTGCCGAGCCAGCTCATACTGGAATCTCGCTTCTTGACGCGTGGATTCAGCGCGATGTTTTGCGTGCGCGGTTTTTCGCCCAGATGCAACGATACCCAATTCTGTTGTGTCCGGTCGCCGCCATCCCCGCGTTCCGGCACGGCGAACGAACTTGGCAGGTTGAAGGCAAAACCGTCCATTATCTCGACGCCTGGAGCTACACGGAATTCTTTAACCTGCTGGGTAATCCTGCCGCAGTCGTTCCGGTAGGTCATTCACTCGACGGGCTGCCTATCGGCGTACAGATCGTCGGCGGGCCTTGGGAAGAAGAGAATGTATTGGCAGTCGCCACTGCATTGGAAAGTCGATGTGGCGCGTGGAAAATTCCCCCGCTTGCTCAAACAGATTCCAAAGATCTCGATTAGTATTTTTGAACTATTCCATCCCCGCTGCTATCTGAGTAAGTTGATTCGCACGATCTGAGTGACTGTAGGATTGCTATCCGCGGAAAACACTTGTCCGCGGCAAACGTTCGATTACCTCAATGCAAAAGCAAGCACCGCCGAAGGGTTTTGTTCACCGAGCCTTGCCTTGGCTGCTGCTATTTCTCCTGGTGTCAGCCGCCTATCTTTATACCTTCCCTCAGGCGACTGTCTTCTATGCCGGAGTCGTCCTGCTACATGCTTTTGCCGGAGCGATCACCGCCGTATTATTGTCGATCGCCCCTCTTCGATTACTTCGTAACGAAAGTTTTATCGCCCGCGCTGGGTGGTTGCTCCTCACTGCAGGCGCGGTTCTCGGAATCATCCTTATCAAAACCGGCACGCCCCGCGCGGAGTGGAACTGGCTTTACTTCCATATCGCAATATCGGTGATCGGGCTTGGCTTTTTGCTGGCCGATAACTTGGGAAGCCGGGGATGGCTAGGTTCTCGCCCCAGCGCCGCGGTTTTGCGCACCGCCATCTGCCTCGTTGTTCTTGGAGGAATCGCTTACGGTTCGCGTTACATCCGCGAAGGTTGGCAGACGCGGAACCGCATTCAAAATCCCACCATGCCGCCCGACAACATGAACGGCGAGGGCGACGGTCCCGAGGGCGCGTTCTTTCCCAGCTCCGCCCAGGTTTATGGAAAGCAGAAAATCCCCAGCAAGTTTTTTATGGAGTCCGACTCCTGCAAGCGCTGCCACGAAGATATCTACAACCAGTGGTTCAGTTCGGCGCACCATTTTTCTTCGTTCAATAATCAGTGGTACCGCAAGTCGATCGAGTACATGCAAGATACCGTCGGCACCCAGCCTTCGAAATGGTGCGGCGGATGCCACGACCCCGCCGTTCTTTATAGCGGGTTGATGGATACTCCCATCAAGCAGATCGTGCATCGTCCGGAAGCGCAGGCAGGCCTGGGTTGCATGATGTGCCATTCCATCGCCCGCGTAAAGAGCACCATGGGCCAGGCGGATTTTTATCTCGAATATCCCAAGCTCCACGAATTGGCTGCGACAAAAAATCCCGTAGCGCGTGCGCTGCACGATTTCGTGATTCGACTGAATCCCGAACCACATCGCCGCGTTTTTCTCAAGCCGTTCATGCGCACGCAGACGCCGGAGTTCTGTTCCGTCTGCCACAAGGTCCATCAGGATGTCCCGGTCGACCACTATCGCTGGGTCCGTGGTTTCAACGAGTACGACAACTGGCAGGCCAGCGGAGTCTCCGGCCAGGGAGCGCGCTCGTTCTACTATCCGCCCAAGCCGCAGCAGTGCGCCGATTGCCACATGCCCAAGGAGCCTTCGAAAGATGCGGGTAACGTCGGCGGGTTCGTACACTCGCATCGTTTCCCGGGGGCGAACACCGCCCTGCCTACTGCCAATGAGGATGCCGCGCAACTGAAGCTCACAGAAAACTTCCTGAAGCACGCCCTCACCGTGGATATCTTTGCGCTGTCTCCCGCTCAGGCGCCACTGAAGACCGGCGCGGCGAGCCAATCGGACATCGCCACTACGTTCGCCGTGGGCGAAGAGGCGGAAACCAAAATAACTCCGGGAGCGACCGGAGTGGTTGCTCCGGTCACCGCTCCCTTGAACCTGGTGCAGCCAGCATTGCGCCGCGGTGATACCGTGCGGGTGGATGTCGTCGTGCGGACCAAAACAATCGGGCACTTTTTCCCCGGAGGCACGGTCGACGCCTACGATACGTGGCTTGAGTTGAAAGGCACGGACGATAAAGGACGGACCATTTTCTGGAGCGGCATGATCGAGGATGGCGGCAAAGGCCCGGTTGAAAAAGGTGCACACTTCTACCGCTCGCTGCAGATCGATGCCCATGGGAATCCCATCAATAAGCGCAACACCTGGGCTACCCGGGCTGTCGTGTACGTGCACCTGATCCCTCCCGGAGCGGCAGACACGGTGCATTACCGCATGTTCATTCCTGAAAACACAGGTAACAAAATCACGCTGCACGCGCGCCTCTGTTATCGCAAATTCTCATGGTGGAATACTCAGTTCTCTTTCGCAGGCCAGCCCGACAAGAGCTTAGGCCGCGCTGTGACGCCCGATTACGACGACCGTCCGTTTGTATTCACGAAATCAATTGAAGGAATTTCCGCCAAGGAACAAAAGATTCCCGACTTGCCGATTGTTGCGCTGGCGGAAAATGAAGTGACGCTTCCAGTAGTCGCGCATAACGCACCAGCCGCAGCGCCGAAGACGATCGCTCTCAAAGATGAATGGCAACGCTGGAACGATTACGGAATCGGCCTGTTTCTACAGGGCGACCTGAAGGGCGCGGCGGCTGCGTTCCAAAAAGTGACGGAGGCTGATCCAAACAATCCAGACGGCTGGGTGAATATTGGCCGCTGTGCCGTGCAGGAAGGCGACATGGAGCGTGCCCGCACCGTGCTTGAGAAAGCTTTGTCGTTGTCTCCGAACCTTGCGCGCGCTAACTATTTCTATGCCCGCGTGCTGCGTTCCGATGGGAATTATGACGGAGCTGCGGCCCGCTTGCGCATCGTGCTTAGCCAGTATCCGCGCGACCGTGTCGCCCTCAACGATTTCGGCCGCATTCTGTTTCTGCAACGCAAATATCAGCAAGCAGTAAAGAGTTTTCAATCCGTATTAGCGATCGATCCCGAAGACTTGCAGGCGCATTACAATCTGATGCTCTGCTACAACGGGCTGGGTAACGAAAAACTAGCGAAAGAGCATGAAATGCGCTACCTGCGCTTTAAGGCCGACGAGTCATCCCAGGCGATTACCGGCCCCTATCGCCGGTCGCATCCGGAAGACAACAATGAGCGGCAAGCCGTGCATGAACATGTCTCTGTTCCGCTCCCAGCGCTCACGACGCACCGTTTACAGAGAGCCTCCGTCCGACACGCTCCGGGTAGGCTCGCGACTGTCCGCCCGCACAAAGCGCGGCTTGCCTCAACCGTCGCGTCCACCGGAGCCCCACGATGATGTGCGCTTCGCGAAGACTTCTTTTTGTCTCTGTGTCTCTCTGTCTACTGGCATGGCCGCCCGCAACAAGCCATGCCCAACAAATCCATTTTCGCGACATCACGAAGCAAGCAGGAATACACTTCACCCATAACGACGGCGCCTTCGGAAAAAAGTGGCTGCCTGAAACCATGGGTCCAGGCTGCGCGTTAATCGATTACGATAACGATGGCTATCCCGACATTCTGCTGGTAAATGGCACGGATTTCGTTGGGCATCCGCACGCTGGACCAACCACTCCAAAGCTCTATCACAACAATCGCAATGGAACCTTCAGCGATGTAACTCGGCAGGCCGGATTAGCGGTGCCGATGTTTGGGCTGGGAGTCGCCGTGGGTGATTATGACAATGACGGCTTCGACGATCTCTTCATCACCGCTCTCGGGCAAAGCCATCTCTTCCACAACAACGGCAACGGAACATTTACTGACGTAACCAAGCCCGCCGGAATGTGGGGCCCGAGCGAGTTCTCCACCAGCGCGGCGTGGGTGGATTACGATCGTGACGGCAAGCTCGACCTCGTCGTCGCAAACTACGTTCGCTGGACTGAGGCGACCGATCTTTACTGCACGATCGATGGCGCGCACAAATCGTATTGCACACCGGAATCCTACAAAGGCACGTCAGTCCGTTTGTGGCATAACCTCGGCGGCGGAAAATTTGAAGACGCGACGCAAAGGGCAGGTCTCGGCGATCCAACTTCGAAAAGCCTGGGCATCACCATTCTCGATTACAACGACGACGGATGGCCCGACATTCTGATCGCCAATGACACTCAGCCCAACAAACTCTATTTGAATAAAAAAGACGGAACATTTGAAGAGCGCGGCATTCCTGCGGGAATCGCTTTCAGCGAGGACGGTGTCGCTCGCGCTGGCATGGGCGTGGATGCGGCTGACTACGATCGCAGCGGCCATCCCAGCGTCATCATCAGCAACTTTGCCAATCAGATGGTTTCGCTTTACCACAACGAAGGCAACGGTTTATTTGTGGACGAAGCTCCGCAGTCCGAAGTCGGCCGCGCCACGCTGGTCACGCTGGGTTTCGGATGTTTCTTTTTCGATTACGATAACGATGGCTGGCCCGACATCTTCGTCGCCGATGGGCATATTGAAGATCAGATCGAGCGCGTGCAAAAACGCGTCAGCTACGCAGAACCTTCACATCTTTTTCGTAATCTCGGCAGCGGCAAGTTCCAGGAAGTCACGGGGCAAATGGGGCAAGCTTTTGCCGCTCCGAGAGTGGCGCGGGGCGCGGCTTACGCCGATATCGACAATGACGGATATTTGGATGTTCTGGTCACCACGAACTCCGGTCCAGCGTATTTGTTCCATAACGAGGGCGGAACGAATCATAGTCTGCGCTTGAAATTAGTTGGAACGAAATCGAATCGCGATGGCATCGGCGCCGTAGTTCGTATGACATCCAACAATCTAAAAGACAGACAGTGGAAGATGCTGCGCTCCGGATCCAGCTATCTCTCGCAGAGCGAATTGGTGCTCACCTTTGGTTTGGGCACGCAAACCAAAGCTGACAATATTGAAGTTCAATGGCCCACCGGTCAAATAGATAAACTCTCGAACATCGATGCCGGACAAACTGTCACAGTGCAGGAAGGGAAGGGTGTGATCGCGAACCGGCCATACGGCAGGTCGCCGGTAGCGCATGAAAGATAACCTTGTCATTCCGCGGAGCGAGTGCGACGAGGAACCTGCTGTCGGCTGTCATCTGCTACAAAGAATTCCGGTTTCTTCTGTGTTCCCTGTGCCCTCTGTGGTTAAATCTTTGGTCAGATGATATCCAGAAGTTCAGCTGCTGTTGCCGGCCTATTCCTGGCCGCATTTGGCCTCTTCGCAACTGCGCCGCAAACTCAGCCAAGAGCGAATCCGGCTGAGGCCGCGCGCCTGAACAACCTGGGCGCCGCATACATGAATCAGCAGCTTTTCGAGAAGGCGCTGAAATCGTTTCAGCAAGCTGCCGCGCTCGATTCCAAGCTCACCAGCGCAAAACTCAATGAGGGCATCGCGCTTCTGAATCTGCAAAAGATCGACGAGGCCAAAGCCCTGCTGGAAGATGCGCTAAAGCAGGATCCCCAGAATCCCTATGCCTGGTATAACCTGGGCCTGTTCGCCAAAAATACTGGTGACGCTCAAGCCGCGATTGAGGCGTTTCACCACGTGGTCGAGATCGATCCGAACGACGCCGACACTTGGTATTTCCTGGGTACGGCCTACGTGCAAGCCAAACAATTTCCGCAAGCGATCGATGCTTTCCATCACGCGCTCAAGATAAATCCGCTGCACGCCTCCGCCGAGTTCGGATTGTCACGTGCCTACCAGCAATCCGCCGATCTCGACCACGCCCGTGAGCACCTGAAGAAATTTCAATACATCACGCAAAACAAAATTGGCGCGCCCATGAGCCTGGCTTATGGCGAACAGGGAAAATATTCGCGCGCCGTTGAGTCGCCGTCGGCGGTGTTGAAGGCGCCGCCGCAGATTAAAGTGCGATTTGTGGATGTGACGGGGCAGGCGGGAATTACGGGCAAGGTTAGTGCTAATGCCGGAAAGGACCTCGCGAGCTCTCTGGGGCCAGGCGCTTGTTTCTTTGATTACGACGGTGACGGGCGCCCCGATATTTTGCTTGCGGATGATGGGCCTGAGACTGGCTTGGGCCTATTTCACAACGAAGCGAACGGAAAATTTGAGGATGTAACCCGGAAGGCGGGGCTCGACCCGACCTTGCATGGAATCGGCTGTACAGCTGGCGACTACGATAACGACGGTGCAACGGATATTGCAATTACGCTTAACCACTCCTTAATGTTGTTGCACAACACTAAGAACGGAATATTTCAGGATGCGACCGAGGCGTCGGGAATTAGAGGCCAGCCGTTTAATTTTGGCGCGACTTTCGTGGATTACGATCACGATGGCGATTTAGACCTATATATCTCAAGCACATTTAATTCCGATTTATTGATTCCAAAACAGAAAGACACAGGGGTTGGTATAAGCAGCACCGGGACCAATGCGATGTGGCGAAATAACGGCAACGGAACGTTCAGCGATGTGACCGATTCTCTCGGTCTGAACCTTCAGTTGCCCGGCATCTCCGCTGCAGGGACTGATTTCAACAATGATCGAGCTATCGATCTAGTGGTTACTCAAGCTCTTTTTGCCCCAGCGATGTATGAGAATCCGCGAGAAGGCAAGTTTATCTCCAAAAGGATGTGGCCGCAATCCGCCCCCACAGCGGCATTTGGTATAGCTGTCCTTGATTTCAATCATGACGGGTGGATGGATCTTGCCTTTACTCATCTTGATGACCGCGGCATTACTCTTTGGCGGAACAATCATGGGAAGTCTTTTGAGCAAGTAATGTTGCCTGAGACAAACTGGGTCCGCGCCTACGGCATCGCCGCCATCGACTACGACAACGACGGCTGGGTCGACCTCGTTGCCGTCGGCGAAACCAAAGATGGCAAAGGCGAAGTCCGTCTCTTTCGCAATCTCGGCGCCGATGGTTTCAAAGACGTCACCGCCGACGTTGGTCTCGACAAGATTCAGCTCAAAGAACCGCGCGCCATTATCACTGGGGATTACGACAACGACGGCGCTACCGATCTGCTGATCACGCAGAACCATGGTCCGGCCGTGCTGCTGCGCAATGAAGGTGGCAATCAAAATCACTGGCTGCGTTTGTCGCTTAAGGGGCTTGCCGACAACAAGAGTGCGATTGGCACAAAAGTCGAAGTCTTCGCGGGCGGCAATCGGCAGAAGTTTGAGATCGCGGGCTCGAATGGATACCTCGGGCAGAACTCGCCGTATCTTACTGTTGGACTCGGCGATTCTAAAGAAGCTGACATCGTTCGAATGTTGTGGCCGACTGGCGTCTTGCAAGACGAAATAAACGTTGCGGCAGACAAGCAGCAGAATTTTATCGAGATGGATCGCCGCGGCAGTTCTTGTCCGACGCTATTTGTTTGGAATGGCGAACGCTACGAATTTGTTGCCGACATGCTGGGTGCAGGCGTCGTAGGGCACTGGGTCGGGCCTAATCAGCGAGACACTCCGCGTCCAGTCGAATACATCAAGATCAATCGCAACGCCATTCGCGAGAAGGATGGCAAACTCAGCTTCCGTTTTATGGAGCCGCTGGAGGAGGCGGTATACCTTGATGAGGCGCGCCTGATGGCGGTCGATCATCCGGCCGATCTCGATGTATATCCGAACGAATATTTCGCGTCGAATCCACCGTATCCAAAATTCAAAGTGGTGGTGAGCAAGAGCGAAGATGCGCGTCCGCCCTCTGGAGCTTGGGACGAAAATGAACTCAATCTTTTGCCGGATCTGCTGGCGAATCGTTATGTCGGCGATTTTGCGTTGACGCAGTTTCAAGGATTCGCCGAACCACACAGCCTTGTTCTCGATCTCGGCAAACCTTATCGCGGCGGACCATTGTGGCTGTTGCTGCATGGCGAAGTGGAATATTTTTCGGCGAACAGCATGTATGCCGCGTCGCAGGCCGGCGTGCACGCGATTTCTCCTTATGTCGAAGCGCTCGGGGCCAATGGCAAGTGGACGCGCGTAGTCGATGACATGGGATTTCCCGCCGGAGGGCCGCGGACCATGACCGCCGATCTAAGCGGCAAACTTCCGCCCGGCACGCAGAAAATTCGTATCACCACCAATCTACAAATTTATTGGGATAGCATTCTTATCAACCGGACAGCTCAGCATGGCGCGCGCGACATCCCTCGCCCCGCTGGTAAAAACGCTGGGGTTCGGGATGACGCTGTGGTGCATCTGATGGAGGTTCCGCTTGTTCGCGCCAACCTCGATTACCACGGCTTCCCGCTGAAGATCGAAGGAACTCCGCCGGGAAATGTGCAATACATTTATGAAGAGACGAGCGCGACTGGCCCCTACACGCGTCCGGCGGGAACGTACACTCGATACGGCGATGTATTACCGCTGCTCACCGCTGTGGACGATAAGCTCGTCGTATTCGGATCAGGCGATGAGGTTCGGCTTGATTTCGATCCGTCGAAACTGCCTGCGCTGCCTCAGGGGTGGGAGCGTGATTATTTCTTCGCAGCCAATGGGTACGAGAAGGATATGGATTTCTACGCCGCTGAAGGCAATTTTGTGGCCCCGCTTCCATTTTTAAAAATGGACAATTATCCATATTCTTCCGCCAAATCGTTCCCGCTCGACGATGCGCACCTGAACTACCTTCTGGAATACAACACGCGGCAGATGTCAGGGAATGAACAGCGCGGGTACTGGTTTGACTATGGTGCAAAATAGTTCGCCGATAGGCCTATAAAATCGTTTTAATATTGACAATTTGAGCTCCCCATAATCCAATAGGCGGACCCATGGAAACAACCTCCGTTCCTGCTGTCTCATCCGCCCCACGCCTGCGTCGCACGCTCACGCTTTGGGATTTAATTCTTTATGGCGTGATCGTCATTCAGCCCGTCGCGCCCATGTCTGTGTTTGGCGTGCTCAGCGATCGTGGACATGGGCACGTGGTCACGACCATTCTTATCGCGATGGTGGCCATGTTGTTTACTGCGATCAGCTACGGCAAAATGGCGCGGGCTTATCCGAGCGCAGGGTCGGCTTTTACCTACGTGGGGCAGGAAATCAATCCCGCACTCGGCTACGTCACTGGCTGGAGCATGGTGATGGATTACATGCTCAATCCCATGATCTGCATCATCTGGTGCAGCCAGATTGCCCGCGATTTCGCGCATGGCACGCCGATTGTGCAGAGTCTTCCTTATTGGACTTGGGCAGTTCTGTTCGCGGCGATTTTCACGTGGCTGAATATACAAGGAGTGAAAACCTCGGCGCGAGTCAACACCGGACTGGCCGCAGGTATGGGCGCGGTGATCGTTTTATTTTTCCTCGCGGCCGCACACTACATATTTGGACATCCGCATAACGATCCGGATTTCTTCTTGCGTCCCTTTTACGACCGCGATCTGTGGAACACGAAAGCGGTGCTCGGCGGCACGTCCATTGCGGTACTGACCTACATTGGTTTCGACGGCATCTCGACGCTTTCCGAAGAAGCAGAAAATCCGCGGCGGAATATTTTGCTGGCCACGGTGTTAACCTGTCTGGTAATTGGAGTTCTTTCTGCCGTGGAAGTTTACGCAGCGCAGCTGATCTGGCCCGCCACGCAACCGTTTCCCAACATCGATACCGCGTTCACTTTTGTTGCCGGCAGAGCCTGGGCTCCATTGTTCGGCATACTTGGATTTACTCTGCTGGTGGCAAATTTTGGCTCGGGCATGGGAGCGCAGCTGGGCGCGGCGCGGCTGCTGTATGGCATGGGGCGAAGCAAGGCGCTTCCGCAGTCCTTCTTTGGTGTGGTCGATGCGAAGCGTCATGTGCCGCGCAACAATGTGATTTTTGTGGGAGTCATCGCGCTATTGGGAGCGTTTCTCATCAGTTATGGGCTGGGTGCGGAAATGTTAAACTTCGGCGCCCTGATCGCATTTATGGGCGTGAATCTGGCCGCCTTCATGCGTTACTTTGTGCGCCAGGATAAAAAGCAGATCACGAACTTTTTTTTTCCGCTCGCAGGATTCTTCATCTGCCTGTTGCTGTGGCTCAATTTGAGCCGCCCCGCTAAGATTGTGGGCGCCATCTGGATGGGAGTGGGAATCGCTTTCGGAGCAATTAAGACCAAGGGTTTCCGCGGGAACCTGATTGATTTTGGATTACCGCCCGAGGAAGATTAGTCGCAGCATGGTTTGTGTGAGGAGATCCTATGCTCGGTTCAACGAACATTGTCGCTTTCGTTCCCACGAAAGATGCGGTAAAGGCAAGAGCGTTTTATGAAGGCGTCCTGGGACTGCGCTTTGTGAAAGATGATGGCTTCGCCCTCGTAATGAGTGCGAATGGAATCATGGTGCGAATATCGAAGGCCGAATTTACGCCAGCTCAGTTCACCATCCTCGGATGGCAGGTCGCGGACATCGAGAAGAAGGCGGCGGAACTGCAGGCGAAGGGCATCCAGTTCGAAAGATTCGGCTTTTTCGAACAGGATCAACTCGGGATCTGGACCGCGCCCACCGGCGATAAAGTAGCGTGGTTTAAAGATCCCGATGGCAATATACTCTCCATCTCCCAGCACGTTGCCTAAGCCGAATCGGGGAAAAAGTTTTATGCTCTACCCGCCTTTCGTTCTCACTTTACGGTGACGCTCACGTACGAAGTGTGAATCGGCTTGTACCCGTTATTCGGATTGATATCCATGATCGCGAGGTCGTAGGTTCCCGCTTTCGGCAAAGTGACGTTCTGGTTGATGAATGTGCTGTTCACTCCAACGCCGGTCGGAGACTCGCCAAGCTTCACTCCATGGGTACTGTCCCAGACTTCAATGTGATCGACAAGCGGTGTTTTCGAGCCGTTCTGCTCATAAGCATAGGCGTTGATCGGCACTGTGGTCGTCGGCCAGGTTGAATTATTCGCGGGTGAGTTGACGTGTACACCCGCTGCGGAAGATACGGTGAAGCTTACTTTGGTTTCGTGAAGGCGCAATTCTGAACTGGTTACATCCTGTACGGTGAGAGTGTAGCTGCCCGGTTCCAGTGAGTACCATTGGCTGACGCTGGTCCCCCTCGGCGAGTCACCGAGCTTGGTATCGCCATTCCAAACTTCAATGTGGTTGATTCCTGAACCTGTTCGCTCCGCGCCCGCTTCAACCGCAAATGCGCTGAGAGGGAACAGGGTGGCCTGCGTGGAATTATTCGCCGGAGTTTTTACGAAAACGCCATAACTGGAAGACCTGGTGTAATTCGTCACTTCCTTGTGAAGAACTTTATAAGATGGCGGCCCGCCGATGTCCTGAATTGTCATTTGATGTGCGCCATTACCGCTCACGGGGAAAGCTCGATCGATCGTCTTGCCGAAAATATTTCCCAGCTTTGTTGCTTTGCCGTTGAAGGTGTCCCACACCTCCATATGATCGACCTCCGCGCTTAACTCCGATGCCGCGGCGTTCACGAGCACGGACGCGCCCTGTGTGGAACCATTCGCTGGCGAGTTAATCACCACACTGCCCGCGGTCGAAGAAAAGAAATCCGCCATGGCCGCGGCGCTGGCCGACCATCCTGGGTAATCCTGAATTCCCAGCGCATCCAGAATGGTTCGCAACGCGTTCTCATGCTTATAAGCCACGTTGGAAATGTGATTTGGCTTAATATTGGGGCCGATGAGGCCGGTATAGACTTGGCCAACATCGTCGCCTGCGCCGTTGTCGAAAGTTACAATTACCAGTCCACTTCCTCCCGCCCGAAAATCCGGAAGACTGAGCATGGGTGTGAGATTGCTATTCAAGAAATCGTCGCCGTTCGTCAGGGTTCCGCACTCGTCGTGCATGTCCCAACATCCATCGGGAACAATGATCGCAAAGCGCGGTAGAGTTCCATTCGCCACATCAATGCCAAACTGCTCGAAATCCACGACGTTTCCCTGCGAGCCCAGGGTATTACTCAAAACTTCCTCATACCAGACCGCGGCATTGTGCCGCGCGTAGTAATTGGTGAAGGGCGGCTGGTTTGCCGACGTGAAATCGGGAACATTCACATTGCCGCCGGCGTTAAGGTAATTTTGCGCATAAACCTTCCAGGAAATCGGCTCATTATTCATCAAGTGAAAGATGTTTTCGTCCGTGATGGGATCTTTGGTCACTGTGGCTTCGCAACTGTTCTGCTTGAAGCAATCATTCCCGTTGCAATTAAAGTTGTGACTTCCAGAGGGGAGACTGCACGCGGGAGCATTCGAGCATGAGTAGTTCGATTCGCAACTCCCCGATGCCAGATAAAGATAGTCGAGCAGCGAGCCGCTATGGTCCGAGTTATAGTTGCTGGCATATCCGTATCGGCGTCCTTGCTTTACGAGCCAGGGCATACCATTGGGATATACCGTGCCAAACGAGGTGTTTTCGTCGATCACCAGAACGACATGTTGCGCAAGGGGAACAACCTGGGCGGCAACAGTCGAGCAGTTGCAGAGGGCAATTACGATCGTAGTGAGGCTGGCGCAAAGAATATTGAAAGCGGAGCTAACGAAGCGGCTCTTTCGACGCATACAAGATTTCCTCTCGAAACTTTCATAGTGGGTTGAACAGCACTGGCCAGTGGTGCCTTACCTTTCTTGTCTTTGCGCAAAAAGGCGTCCTTAGATTCTTGCGACGCTTTTAAGTTAGTAGATTGGAGTCGGCAGAGAAGTACTGACGACCGATCAGAAAATAGCCGCTGTGTCAATCGAAAGATAGATATCGATAGTTTTAAGCCCGCCAGCTAGAAATAGATGATGAACAGATTGTTAAGCAACGGTGAAACCCAACCCATTGTTAAACCAGGGTTAACAGCAAATTGAGGGATCCGAAACGCGATCTTCCCAATATGGGATACGTCAATAACTTCGGCGCTATTCCACGTTCCAGCCGCTGACCTCCACGACCGGCTTTGCTGTTCCCAATTCGCTGGTGCGATAGGTGGCCGTGACTTCGCGCTTCTCACCGGGAAGCAATGAAACGTAATTCTCTTCCCACACCACCGGCAGAATCTCTTCGCCTTTCTCTCCCTTGCTGACTTTCAACCTGATAAAGAAAGCCAGATTCTTGCTGGGGTTTTCGAGCGTCACGTGCGTGTAGGATTCCTCGCCTTTGCGTTCGGTGCGATCGCTGACTCTAAGCTTGACCCTGGGAAGCTGCGCCAGGGTGGTGAAGTCAGCATAGGAGTCCGTGGGAGTCATCCACCATGTCGATTTCGCCCAGTCGATTGTTTCGGCTTTGGTGGAGAGCCAGTAGAAGTTCGAGCCAACTAATTTTCCGGTTGAATCCGTGAGCCGCAGCACGACGAAATATACTGGGCTGAGACCTGAGATGTCCGGCAGTGTGAGAATCTTGGCCGTGCTGTCGGCGCCCGCGTCGAGCGAGTCCTCGTGGGAAAACTTCTCTGTCATATCCAGGTTGTAAATCTTGGTCGTCAGCTTCAAGCCTTTCACATCTTCGTACTGGCTGCTGACCACCCAAACGGAGTGATCGTCGTAACCGTAAATCGGGTGCAACGCTTCCATGGCCCGTTTTGCGCCGAAATAACCTCCGCCGGGCCGCAGGTAATAATCGTACAAATGCCAGATCATCGAAGGCCATGCGTTGTTGAGCATCCACTGGATCACGCCGGTCGATTGATACTTATTGCGGCTATACGCTTCGTACATCGCGCGCACACCTTCGTAAGTCTGCAATTGCGACTTGAAAGCAAAGTCTTCCACGCTGTCGGACTTTCCATAACGATTGGCGAGCGCCGTGCTAAAGACGTTAATGGTTTTGAATTCTCCGCCGCCGGCGTGGTAGTTCCATACATCGTCAATGGGCCACAGATGATCTTTGCCCACCATCGTGTCGATGCTTTCGATCGGCGGAACTGCCGGTCCCATGCTGGTTTCCGTGTTGAAGCCGTAAGCTCCGCCGCAGCCGCCAGCATTGCATTGTTTGCGGTTTGCCTGGCCTTGCAGACTGTCTTTTTCCCAGTAGCTCGGAGCCACATACTCGTAAGGCCCAGTCATTTTTACGCCGCTGTTTCCCGTAACCGACGTGGGTTTGCCGGTGGCGGAGGAAACCACGGGATTCGGCCACAGCAGTTGCTTTTCGATATCGAGATACATTTGCTCGACATCCGGCGGAGGCGGATTGTCACTGCCATTCAGCCACATCACCAGGCTGGGATGGCTGCGCAGGCGATAGATTTGATCGCGCAGCGACTGTTGTGCGATTTCAAAATCCTGTGGCTTCCAGCGCGGCCAGCGCTCCCAGAAATCGCAACAGCACCATCCCGCCATCACCAGAATTCCATCATGGTCGGCGAGGTCGAAAAACTCCTGCGTCTCCAGCTTACCTTCCAGGCGGACGGTGTTCAGGCCCATATCCTCCACGTAGCGAAATTCGTCATGCAATCGCTGCGAGCTCTCGCGCTGCATCATGTCCGGCGTCCAGCCGCCGCCGCGGATGAGAATGTTTTTGCCGTTAATGTGGAAGGCACGCCCGCCGGTGGCATTGACTTCGGAAGTCACTTCGCGAATGCCGAACTCGGTGTGTGAATGATCACTGACAGCGCCATCAATCTCGAATGTCACGTCGAGCCAGTAAAGGTGCGGCTCACCCATCTGTGCCGGCCACCACAGCCGCGGATTCGAGAAAACCAGCTGGGAGAACTGGTCCGGCGTGAAGGTAACGTCTTTCGATTCATTCGCCGCAAGTTCGACCTCCTGCTCGAAGGCAACGTCCTCGATTTGCCCTTTCAACTTGCCTTTGACCGCATGATTGCTGCCGTTCTTCACTTGCGCCGTAACCGTGAGCCGGGCGGAATTGTCGTCTGGCAGATTGAGCTTCGAAACTACTGTGGCATAGCGCAATGCAACCGGCCCGCTAGTGGTGAGGTAAACCTCGCGCCACAGGCCCATGTTTTTGTCGGGAGGCGCAGGATTCCAGTCGACAAAAGTGATCGCGAGATCGTTTTCCGTCGGAGCGAACACCTGCACCGCGAGAACATTTTCCGCTCCCGGCTTCAGCGCATCGGTGACGTTCAGCTCGTAAGTGCGCCAGGCGCCCGCAATGTCGTTGGATGTGGCAATCTGCTTTCCGTTGAGCCATACATTAGCGCGATAGTTGATTCCTTTGAAATTCAGCCAGACGGTTTTTCCCTTGTAATCCGCCGGCGCGGCGAATTGTTTCCGATACCACCAGGAGACTGCATACGGACTATCCGGCTGCATCGCGATATTAGAAAAATTCCCGCCGATCGGATAGGTCACTCCCGCGAATTCGCGCAGGTTCATGGCGAAGAATGGATCGGGCAGTGTTTTGTCCTTCACCAGGGCCGCGACCACCGTCGTCGGAACCGAAACGTTGTGCCAACCTTCAGGCACAAAACCGGTGCTGGAGATCGCATCGCCTTTGGCTTCAACCTTGGCAGAGGATTGCAGCGCCCAATGCTCGCGCAGGATGAGCTTTCCCGTGGACCCATCCTGTTCCGGTTTGGAGGCGGTTGGATCGGCGGCGAGGACGAAATGCGAAATCAGAAATAGAATCGCCAGCAACTCCACTGGTGTGCGGCTCTGAAACCGTCTCCTGAAGATCATGCTGCTCCTTGGGCGCTTTTAGGCGATAAGCCGGGCACAAGATGGATAACACGTCTATTGATACGTTTCAATAGGACACTATGGGCCGCCATGCGGGCGAACTGGAAGGCTCGTCCGTTCCGGTCCTGAGCAGCCGCAGCGTAGTTTATAATCAATAATTCCGCTGAAACTTCCGGAGTGACAAGAAGATGATTCGATTTCTGCAAACTGAAGGACCGTTCAAGAAAATCGTGCTGAGCGGCCTGCTGCTGCTGATTTGCGCCGCTATGGTAATTGCTTTCGTTCCCGGCATCGGAAGTAATGACTCCTTCAGCAAACCGGGTATAGTGGCCAAGGTCGATGGTGAAGATATCACTTCTGAAGAAGTGCGCGAGACGGCGCGCGGCATGCTTCAACAGCAGGGTGCCCAGTTGGGTGCCAATGCCGCGATCTTGCTTCCTTTCTTCGCGCAACGTGCCGCTGACCAACTGGTAGACCGCCAGGCATTGGTCGCCGAGGCACAGCATCTCGGCTTTAAAGCTACGCCCCAGGAAATCAAAGACGAATTGCAACACGGCCGTTATTCCGAGATTTTCTTCCCCGGTGGTAACTTCATCGGTCAGGCCGAATACGAGACCTTGCTGCAGCAGCACAATCTAACTCCCACCATCTTCGAAGATTCTGTAGGCAAAGAAATTCTCATCAGCAAATTGCAGGCGCTGATTACTGGCAGTGCGTCGGTGAGCGATGCCGCCGTCCGCCATGAGTTCGACAAGCAAAATACCAAGATTAAGTTCGAATACGCAGTCTTGAAGCAGGATGACATCAAGAAGGGCCTTCATCCCACCACCGAAGAACTAAAGGCTTTTTACGACAGCCACCTGAAAAGTTACGCCAATTCAATTCCTGAGCAGCGCAAAGTCAAGTACGCCATGATTGACCTGGCGAAGATTGCAAGCGGTGTGCAGGTTACTCAGAACGATTTGCAGTCTTACTACAACCAGCACCGCGATCAGTATCGAGTGCAGGAGCAGGCCAAAGTCAGCCACATTTTAATCAAGACACCGTTGCCGGGACCCGACGGCAAGGTCGATGAAAAGGGCGTGGCCGAAGCCCAGAAGCGTGCCGAAGATATACTCAAGCAACTCAAGGCGGGCGCCAATTTCGAGGACCTGGCAAAAAAATACTCCGAAGATCCGGGCAGCGCCAAAGAGGGCGGATCGTTAGGTTGGATTGGAAAAGGCCGCACTGTTCCGGAGTTTGAAAAAGCTGCGTTCTCGCAGCCGATCGGTAAAGTGGGCGATCTGGTGAAGAGCAGTTACGGTTTTCACATTATCCGCGTTGATGCTCGCCAGGACGCACACATGAAAACGCTCGAGGAAGTAAAAGACCAGATCGAGCCGATCCTTAAGCAGCAAAAGGCACAGGAGATCGCGCAGAAGCAAGCTGACGACTTGCTGCAGCAGGCCAAAACAAAAGGCCTGGATGCCGCAGCCGCTGCAAAGGGGCTGCCAGTCGTCACTTCTGATTTCTTCAGCCGTAAAGATATGGTCCCGGGGCTCGGACCTTCACCGCGGTTCATGGACGCAGTGTTCACGACGGCGGACAAATCGCCGCCGGAAATGGCTCCAACCACGCAAGGTTTTGCGGTGTTTGACTTATTGGCCGTGAAGCCGCAGTCGACGCCGACCTTCGACCAGATTCGTTCTCGCGTGGAAGAGGAATTCAAGAATGAGCGCTCGAGCATTCTGCTGTCGCAAAAAACTCAGGAACTCTCCGACCGCGCCAAGGCCGAACATGATTTGAAGAAGGCGGCCAAGGAGCTGGGTGCCACCGTAAAGACAAGTGAGTTTGTCGCGCCCGATGGCCAGGTTCCGGATATTGGATCGATGACCGGCCAAGCTGCGGTCGCCTTCACTATGAAGCCGGGCGACATCAGCGGCCCAATCACCAGCGGAGCCAACGGTGTAGTGATTGACCTGACCGATGTTCAGGCTCCCTCGGAAACCGACTTTGCCGCAAAGCGCGATCAGATCCGCGATACTCTCCTGCAGGCTAAAGAGCAGGAGCTTTTCGGATTGTTCGTTACCAACCTGCGCGAGCAGATGGAGAAGTCAGGCAAAATCAAGATTAACCAGGACGAATTGAAAACGCTGACCCGTTCGGAAAGCGAACCCGGACTCTAACAAACTCGACTCTAACGAACTGCACTCTAACCAATCTGGAATAAAGCGAACCTGACTCTGACTGAGTGATCGAGTTGCATGTCATTCCCGCGCACTGCAGGCATCCTGTTGCATCCCACGTCGTTTCCTTCGCGCGGCGGAATCGGTGACTTTGGTCCTGCGGCTTATCAGTTCGTCGACTGGCTCGCTGCCTCATGCCAGGGGTTGTGGCAGGTGTTACCGCTTGGTCCGCTCGGTTACGGCAATTCGCCTTACTCCTCCATCTCCGCATTTGCCGGCAACCCTCTGCTGATCAGCTTGGAACGTCTTGCCAGCCGCGGCTGGATCAATCCGGAAAAAATCTCTCACATTGCAGCCGAAACGAGTGCGGTTTCGTATGAGAAGATTTTCGCGGCTAAGATGCCATTGCTTTTTGAAGCCGGACGTGGCTTCATCGCTTCGGCATCCCCCAGCGTCCGCGAACGCTTTGAACGCTTCTGCTCGGAAAATGCCTGGTGGCTGGACGATTTCGTTTTATTCGATGCGCTGCGCGCGAAACACAAACTGGCAAGCTGGAATGAATGGCCGGCAGAATTGGCGCGCCGTGAGACTGGCGCTTTGGAACGAGCCCGCAAGGAGTTGGGGGACGATCTGAGAATCCGCAGCGCACTTCAGTTTGCCTTCTACGAGCAATGGCGCGCCTTGCGCCGTTATTGCTCGGAGCGCAAGATTCGCGTGGTGGGCGACGTCGCCATTTTTGTTAACTACGATAGCGCCGACGTCTGGATTCACCGCGACCTTTTTCGCCTGAATGAGAATCTCGAGTCCGAAGTAGTTTCTGGCGTCCCGCCCGATTTTTTCAGCAAGACAGGCCAGCGCTGGGGCAATCCTCTTTATCGCTGGGACGTGATGAAGGAACGTGGATATCCGTGGTGGATTCAGCGCCTGCGCTGGGCCACGCAGAACTCAGATTACATCCGTCTCGATCACTTTCGCGGATTCGACCAGTTCTGGGAAATTCCGGCAGGTGATCCAACCGCGGTCAACGGCCGCTGGGTCGATGGCCCGCGAGACGATTTATTTCACAAGCTGCGCGAAGTTCTCGGAGGGTTGCCGTTCTTCGCGGAAGACCTCGGCTATATCACTCCCGAAGTGCATGCCTTGCGTGAGCGTTTACAAATTCCGGGAATGGCGGTGCTGCAGTTCGGCTTCGGCGACGAGGGCGCACACATGTACCTGCCGCATCGCGCCGCTGGCAAAGTAATTTATACCGGAACGCACGACAACGACACTACCGTTGGCTGGTTTCAATCCGGCGCGGCCGATCACGAACGGCGCAATGCGGAATGCTATCTCGGCCGTAGTGAAGATGGAATTCATTGGGCATTCATCCGTGCGGCGCTGAATTCGGTCGCAGATCTTGCACTCATTCCGCTGCAAGACGTGCTCGGTTTGGGAAGTGAAGCTCGCATGAACACCCCAAGTCTCGATGGCGGAAACTGGAAATGGCGATTTGCGCTCGAACAACTCACGCCGGAATTTACCGCAAAGCTTGCCCAACTTGCTGCAGTAACGGATCGGTTGCCCCAGCCATTTCCGATCTTGCCTGAGGAAGATTTCTCGGCCTAAGCGGCAGCTCAAACTCGAGTCCTCAACAATCGGTTGTTAACAAACTGTTACAACGCTCTACCAGCTTTGCGCGATGCCTCAGATCGTGTATAGAAGTTACGGAGAGTTTTTCTTTGGCGAGCGAACCCATTATCGATGCACGTGCGATTGAGAAGTCCTATCCGCAACCGGACGGGACGCGCATTCAGGTCGTTGGACTGACCGATTTTGCCATCGAGCCAGGAAAGATTGTCGCACTCCTGGGCGCATCAGGCTGCGGAAAGTCGACGCTGCTGAGGATTCTGAGCGGTTTATCGCAACCTTCCTCGGGGGCTCTCTTCTGGCATGGCAAGCCACTGAACGGCCAAGCGCCGAACGTGGCGATCGTCTTCCAAAGCTTCGCCCTTTTTCCCTGGCTTACGGTTCTCGAAAACGTGGAAGCTCCGCTGGAAGCCCGCGGAGTGGCCGCCGTCGAACGCCGCAAGCGTGCCTTGCGCATGCTGGATACGGTGGGACTCGATGGCTTCGAGACAGCGTATCCCAAAGAACTTTCTGGTGGCATGAAGCAGCGCGTTGGCTTCGCGCGCGCTCTCGTAGTCGAACCAGAAGTGCTGTTCATGGACGAACCATTTTCCGCCCTCGACGTGCTCACGGCGGAAAATCTGCGCGGTGAATTGCTGGAGCTGTGGCTGAACAAGAAAATGCCCACGAGCGCCATTTTCATTGTGACTCACAACATTGAGGAAGCAGTGATGCTGGCGGATCGTATTGTGGTGCTGGGCAGAAATCCGGCTCGCATCCGCTCGGATTTTAATGTGCGGCTCTCTCATCCCCGCGATCGTAAGTCGGGACGTTTTGTCGAGCTGGTCGACTACATTTACAAGATCATGACCGAACCGGATGTGGAGCATGCTCTACCCGATCCCGAAAGCACGGGAGAAATTATCGTGCCGGCGGGGAGCTTGAAGCGGGCGCAAGCACCGGTTCGAAGCACGAAGTACCAAATTTTGCCCCACGCGCGCGTGGGCGGGATAGCCGGACTGCTCGAACTGCTGCATGATCGCGGCGGACGCGAAGATCTTTTCCGCTTGAGCGAAGAATTGGTGATGGACGTGGAAGACCTGCTGCCGATCCTCGAAGCGTGCGTTTTGCTCGGCTTCGCTTGGTTGAAGGAAGGTGATGTTCAACTCTCTCCGCAGGGCGCGGAATTTGCCGATGCCGATATTCAGACGCGCAAGGTGTTGTTCCGCTACGCCGCACTCCAACACGTTACCATCCTCAAGCAGATTGAAAGTATTCTGAAGCGAAAGTCGGATCATTCGATTGCCGACGAGTTTTTTCACGACATCCTCGACGAACATTTCTCCGAAGATGAAGTGCTGCGCCAGTTGGATACGGCCACGAACTGGGGCCGGTATGCGGAGATTTTCGACTATGACCGCGAAAGTGGGAAGTTGACCTTAACCGAACCTGCGCCGAGCGAAGCTTTAGAACACCCCAAAAACGAGAATCCAGCTCCCACACCAAAAGTCTGAGCAAAGTTCCCAGTGAAAGACGTAGAAGCGCTGCATGAAAAAAAGCATCAGCCTGCGAGGATTCTCGGCCTATCGCTTGTGGTCGCAACTGCCCAGCATTGAAGCGTCGCACCTGCCGGACGTGGTCATGTTCGCGGCGGCCATCGCTTTGTTTTATGGAGTGGCCACCGTCGGACGCGACTGGCTCGGCCCCCTCACTCCATCGGTGGAAATCTCGCGCAGTCCGTGGGCGTTGCCCGCCTACGCGGGTTATTCGCTCCTGCGTATCACCATCGCTTACGGGTTGAGCCTGGGCTTCGCCTTGGCTTACGGCTATGTTGCGGCGTACAACCAGCGGGCTGAGCGCTTCATGATTCCGCTGTTGGACGTGCTTCAATCCATCCCCGTGCTCGCTTTTCTTCCTCCCGTAATGCTCGCCATGGTCGCGCTTTTTCCCGGCAGACAACTCGGCGTAGAGTTCGGCGCCATCCTGCTCATTTTCACCGGGCAAGTCTGGAATATGGCTTTCAGTTTTTACGCCTCGTTGAAGAGCATTCCAAAAGAGATGCGGGAGACGGCGACGATCTACCGCTTCAGCCGCTGGCAGCGCTTCACACAGATGGAATTACCGTTCTCGGCGATCGGGCTGGTGTGGAATTCCATGATGTCGGTGGCCGGCGGATGGTTCGCTCTGATGGTGTGTGAAATGTTCGTGCTAGGCCCGCGCGATTTTCGGCTGCCAGGGTTAGGTTCCTATCTGCAGACCGCCGCCAGTGCCGGCGATACCGCTTCGATCCTCTGGGGCGTCGCCACGATGGTTGCGCTGATCGTGCTGCTCGATCAATTGGTATGGAGGCCGGTGATCGCCTGGGCTGAGAAGTTTAAAGTTGAGCAGATCGAGAGCACGGATGCCCCGCGATCCTGGGTGCTTAATATCTTGCAACATTCCGCAGGCCTTTCGAGGATCAAACAGAAGACTTTGCGGCCGTTGAGCGAGCGTCTGCTTCTACATTTCGCGCGGAAGCACACAGAAGAACGTTCACAAGAACCGGGAAGCCCGTGGCGAGAATGGCTGTTCCGCGCGGTTGGTTTGCTGGCGCTGCTTGGAATTGGCTACGGTGTGGTGCGTGTGACCATCATTCTCACGGGCTTGCAGCACGATGAGTTGCACGAGGCCGCTTTAGGATTGAGTGCAACGTTCCTGCGCGTCAATCTGGCTTTATTCCTTGCCGCGCTATGGACGATTCCAACCGGAGTGGCGATCGGATTAAACCCTCGACTCGCCCGCATCGCGCAACCACTGGCGCAGATTGCCGCCTCCGTTCCGGCTACCGCTTTACTGCCTGTAATCCTGCTGGTGCTTATTCGCCTGGGAGGCGGTCTCGGAATCGCATCCATTGTCGTTCTGTTGCTGGGAACGCAATGGTATGTGCTGTTCAATGTGATCGCCGGAGCCATGGCGATTCCCACCGATCTGAAAGAATGTTGTTCCGTCTTCCAAGTGCGAGGCATTGAGCGCTGGAAGAAGCTGATCCTTCCGGGAATTTTTCCTTACCTCGTAACCGGGATGGTGACGGCCTCTGGCGGGGCCTGGAACGCAACCATCGTCGCCGAATATTTCCATTTCAAGGGACACATCTACACCACGACCGGTCTTGGCGCCACCATCAGCCAGGCCACGGATGCCGGCGATTTCAAGATGCTGATCGCTGCGACCATCATGATGGCTGCCACGGTGGTTACGATGAACCGCCTGGTCTGGCGCAAACTCTTTGTCCTTGCGGAGACCCGCTTCCGGCTGGAGACTTAGGCGGCGCATTTTCGCGCCGTTTCCGGCTGGTTACCTTCGGGGTTCACTTCCGCTTGCATTCACCACCTTTTAACTAGCCGTTCATGCTATTGCAACGGGTCGCCTCTATCTCTTTAACATGCCATTCGACCAACTGCATGGCGAAGGAACGCCGCTGGAAGTTTTATCGCACATCTCAGGCGTCACCGGCATTCCCCTGTTGGCAGAGAAGCTGCTTCCCGTGGATAAGGTGCGGGCCCTCTATCAACGCGTGCAACGATTTCCCGATGGCTTCAGGTTTGAGAACCTGTTGGCAGAGATGCGCGTGGGATTGCGCGTGGAGGCATTGGACTATGCAAGAATACCGGCGGCTGGCCCCGCAGTGGTTGTCGCCAACCATCCCTTCGGAGTGCTCGATGGGGCGATGCTTGCAGCTTTGCTGATGCGTGTTCGTCCCGATGTAAAGGTCTTGACCAATTACTTGTTGCGGGACGTGCCCGAACTCGCGCGTCACTGCATCTTCGTGAATCCGTTTCACAGCGACCGCGCCCTCCACCCCGAAAGCATCGAAACGAATCGTCGTGCCGTGCGAGAGTCATTAGCCTGGCTGCGAAGTGGCGGGATGCTGGCCGTGTTTCCGGCGGGCGAAGTCTCTCATTGGCAGACGCAACAGGGAGAAATCACCGATCCGCTCTGGAACGATACGGCGGTTCGTCTCATCAGGCGCACGGGGGCCACTGCCTTGCCTGTCTATTTCTGCGGACGCAATAGCGTGAGTTTCCATCTATTCGGAGTGATTCATCCGCGCCTGCGAACCGCGTTTCTCCTGCAGGAATTTCTTCAGCACGAAGGACGCGCGGTAGAAGTCCGTGTCGGCAGCGAGATTCCACCCGACTCTGTGGCCAGTATTGCCGATGACCGGGAAGCAATCGAATATTTGCGGTGGCGCACTTACCTGCTGGCACGCCGAAGACGTCCGGAGAAATCCTGGTCGCTGGCAATGCGTTCGAAAATTTCGGAAAAGATGCGGCAACCTGTCGCGACTCCGGAACCGGAGGAAGTTCTGGCAGACGAATTGAGCCGCCTGCCTGCCGATCGCTGCCTGGTGCAGAACGCCGACCTCGCGGTGTTTCTGGTGAAAGCACATGAGACGCCGCGAGTGCTGCAGGAAATAGGACGCCTGCGGGAGATCACGTTTCGAGGAGCCGGCGAAGGCACAGGCAAAGAGCGCGATCTCGACCACTTTGACCGTTACTATTGGCATTTACTGCTCTGGCATAAAACGAAGCGGCAAGTTGTGGGGGCTTACCGAGCGGGCACCACGGCTGAGATTCTCTCGGAACGAGGAGTGAAGGGGCTGTATACCAGCACGTTGTTCCGCTACGATGCGCGGCTTTTCGAAAAGCTCGGTCCAGCCTTGGAATTAGGCCGTTCATTTGTCAGGCCGGAGTATCAGCGCCAGTACGCGCCGTTGCTTCTCCTGTGGAAGGGGATTGCGCGGTTGTTGGCTTCTCCTATGCACACGCCCGTATTGTTCGGGGCCGTCAGCATCAGCAACGATTACAGCCGGGCCTCGCGCGAAATGATCTACCGATTTTTCGAAGCACGCATGCGCGAAGACGAGCTGGCGGGGATGATTCAGCCGCGACGTGCTTTTCGTCCCGCAGGCTTGCGGCCTTGGGATTGTCGCGCCATGTGTGCTGCTCTGCGCGATCTGGAGGAACTCTCGCGGCCGATTACCGACGTGGAGACGGATGGCAAGGGCCTGCCGATCTTGCTACGGCAATACGCCAGAGTTGGCGGCAGACTGCTGGGATTCAACGTGGATCGAAAATTTTCCAACACACTCGATGGACTGATCGTGGTTGACCTACGCAAAACGGAACCGGCAATGCTGGAACGGTATATGGGAAGCGAAGCCGCACTCATGTTCAGGCAACGGCACGGGTGTATCTCTTAGCAGCGGACTGATTATTTAGACTTCAGCTTCGTAGCCTCGTTCGTCAGGACGCAGGATTGAGTCGCATTCTTCAGAGCAGCGTCCAATTTTATTCCAAGGCTTATAAGTTCTGCAGGCTTCAGTAATTGCTGCATGCGTTCAAAGAGACTTCGTTCTTCTTTACGAATGTGGTTGGAGAGCCGCTGCCCGAAGGCAATCAGGTCTTCCGGTAACATGCTGCCTTCCCCCGCCTGACAAAACGATCTGCGTAAGGAATTGTGTTCCGCAATTAGCTCTTCCGCCAGCGGAATTAACTCAGTGAATTCTCGAGCAGCGGGAAAAATTACATCTTCCTCGGCGGCAAAATGAATCTCGATCTCCTGTTCGAAGAGTTGACCGATCTCGACTTGCCAGGCCTGCAAATCCGTCGGTGGGATGGGCTGCGCACGATCGATGCGCACGCATAGCGCGAGTGCTCGCTGATGCTGGTGGGAAAGCGGAATCAGATTTTTGTCGCGCAGCATGGTTTAAGACAGGTTCTCCTTCCATGCTACCGCATTGTCAGGTCAGGCTCACCGGTTCTTCAGTCTCGGTGACGACCGGACGCAGCGTCAGCCAATCGGTGCGAACTCGCTCCCACTCTTGAATCAACATGCCGTTAGTTTCGAAAAAACTGCGGATGCGCGCTCTCTCCCATCCCACGATCTCTTCAAGAATGGGCGCCAGCACCGCCAAAGCGCTGGTGCTTAGTACGGTGCGCTTTGCGATTTGCGAAACATGAGGCGATTCCGATACTGCGATGGTTAGCCCATCGCGCGCATTCAGTTGCAACATCACGTGAATATCGGAGCTGCCATCTCCCGAATAGATCACGTGGTCAGGACCCGTAACGTGCTGCGCCAGCAACTGGTTGAGCACGGCAACCTTGCCGTACCCGGCGGTGGCGCGAATAATAGTGTCGATTTCCCCCGAAGCCTTGTAGTGAAACTGCGTGCCGAAAATGTGATCCTGCGGGACGATTCCCTCCAGCGCCGAATAGATCACCTCAACCGGTGCGGCCGACAAAATATAAAAATCAAAAAAGTGGCCATCCACGCCAGTTTCAAGAATCTGATAAAGCAGTTTGATGTCGCCCTTCAGGCGAATGCGTTTGCCGACCTCGTGAAGGTGTTCTTTCCGAACCTTCGCCCTAAATTCGGGATCGTGCAGCAGAAGATAGGCGAGCTCCGCACCCTGCTGCACCAGGTTGATCTTCGCCATGCCTTTGGCTTTGCGTTCGAAATCCGCTGTGGGAATGCCAACCAGCTCCGCCAGCACGTAGCCGGAATCGTTAAACGTCAGCGTCTGATCGAAGTCGCTCGCAAAAATGTAGCGTTTCAAGGGCTTGTCTGCCATATGATCCTTAGATTCGCGGTGAGATCAGAGGGCCCATTTAAAGAATCGATAGGAATTATAAGCTGCGTTGGTTAAGTTGTTGTTAAACAAGTTAAGTTGTTGTCAAACAAAAAGACATTGGCTGTCGCGGCGAGGCTCGATGCCACTCTGGCGCGCAACCTTTACTAAATTCGCCGACACGTCCAGAATAGAAGTTCCGCTCGCGATATGGAGTGTGCGGGACGGGCAGTAACGTAGCCCATTGAAAACATAAACTACAGGAGCCCTCATGCTTGCATCCGGTGAACTTATTCGTTCGATGAATTACGTGGAAGACATTACAACTACGCTGCGCCGCATCTGCATTGCAATTCCCGCGATGAACGTCGAAGAGCGTAAGCGTCTGGCGGACAGTTTGCGCACCGCAGGCGGCGCGTTGAATGACGCGATCAAAGATTTGGAAAAAGAGAAGGTGGCGGCGCAGTAGTGGCACGGGTAAACACCATCGCAGTGATTGGCGCCGGCATCATGGGCCGGGGCATCGCACATGCCGCCGCTATTGGCGGCTATCGCACAATTCTTGAAGACTTATTGCCGGGCGCGCTGCGGCGAGCCGAAAGTGAAATTCGGACGAATCTCGATAAGGCGGTTGAGTTAGGAAAAGTATCGCGGCCCGAAGCCGACGCGGCTTTCCGGCGTGTCGAATACGCCGGTTCGGTGGAAGAGGCCGCCCGCGAAGCCGATGTGGTGATTGAAGCCGTTCCCGAAGAGATGGAGTCGAAAATCGAGATTTTCACGCTGCTCGACAAAATCTGCCGCCCCGAGACAATGCTGGCCTCGAACACTTCTTCTCTCAGTATCACCGAAATAGCTAGCGTTACTTATCGCGCGAAGAAATGCGTAGGGATGCACTTCTTCAATCCCGTGCACAAAATGAAGTTGCTCGAAGTGGTGCGCGCTCTCGAAACTGACGACGAAACGCTGGCCACTGCGGTCGATGTAGGCAAGCGCATGGGCAAGGAAGTTGTGGTGATTAAGGAAGCGCCGGGTTTTATTACAAGCCGCATCAATGCCATGATTGGCAACGAGGCGTTTTATATGCTGCAGGAAGGAATCGCCTCGGCGGCAGACATCGATAAAGCGCTGAAGCTGGGGTTGAATCATCCCATGGGACCGTTTGAGCTGGTCGATCTCGTAGGCCTCGACACGCGCCTCAATATTCTCGAGTATCTGCACAAGTCGCTGGGAGAGAAATATCGTCCGGCGCCGCTTCTGGTGCAGTACGTGAAGGCGGGACGACTAGGACGCAAATCAGGGCGCGGAGTTTATGAATATCCTGAAGTCGCGGCTGCAGAAAAGAAAACCACCGCCGCGAAGCTCGACAACTCCACAACGCTCGCCGGTGTTAAGCCCTAGAAATTCCTTCAGCGCGCGATCATCCCGCGGCCAAAACTCAAACCAGATAAGGATTCGATTGTTGCTTGCTCCAATCCCTTGCTTGCTACCAGCACGTGAAAGCTCTCGCCCATGCCTGCGGGCGTGACCAGATGCTTGAGATGCAATGCGACTTTCGCTCGCTCCTGCGACAAGCGGCATTCTTCGAAAGCGTCGGCAAACTGGTTCGCTTCGCCAATTCCCATCAGGAATTGAGATTGCGTGACCAGCTTGTGCGTTTGCATGCCATGCTTTTCCGCTACAGCCGCGAGCGCCGTGAAGTTGACGTCGGCAGTAATGTCCTGTTCACCGGGAGCTTCGTACGGATTCGCGCCGACGGAGTGCTGTCGAATCGTTTTCAGCGTCCCGCGATGCCGGCCGGCGAGCTGTTCCTCACGCGTGTAACCGTAATCGATCGCAATGATGAATCCGCGCTCGATGCCCGCGGCCAGGCGATGCATGCATCGTTGTGCAGGCAGCGACACCTCGATGCGTTCGTCAGACTCTGGATGGACAGCGTGGCGATCCAGAAATTCCAGTTCTTCGGGTGACGACGGTAGCCAGCTCTCGATGAAGTGGCCGTCGCGTGCGTCGATGCGTAACGAACCCCGCATGCAGACAATGTCGATCGGCAGCGCGTCAAAGAATTCGTTGGCAAAGATAATGGTTGGAACGTCGGTTCGCGATCTTTCGGCTGGAGGAAAGACCAGCGTCAATTCAGCTTTTCCGGAATCGAGGTAACGCTTTAAAGTCCCCCGCATTCGCTCGCCCAACTCCAGTGAACGTTCCGCCAGAACATAGTGCAGAGCGCGAAAGAAACTGGGAAACTTTTTCTCCGACCAACTGAGCACATCCTGGGCGGACAAGCCCCGGCCAGGCCCCAGTTCGACCAATTCGATGCTTGCCGGCGAGCCCAGCGCTCGCCACATCTCCTCAAATTGCCGTGCCAGAAGGCGACCGAAAACCGCATGCACATCGCTCGATGTGTAAAAGTCGCCCGCTTTGCCGAACTGCTCCGCGTTTCGCGAATAGTAGCCGAGTTCGGGGTCGTACAAACAAAGTTCCATGTAATGGGAGAAGGGAATTGGACCGTGTGCGCGAATCTGCTCCTCGATCTTGCGGCGCAGCAGATTCACGATTCCCTCTGCCGCCGTTCCACCCGATCCTGCGGCGTTCGAATGAACATTTCGACAAAGTAATCGTGCAGAGCGTCGTAAAGCTGGCGCTGAAAGCTCCATTCGAACTGCGGATGGTCGAGATCGCGGGGGTGTAGTTCGAAATAATACGTGTGCACGGGAACGGATGCGTCTTTGAACTGAATGATCACTTCCACGCCTTCGCCTTTGGCGCGAGCGGAAAAAGTCAGCAGGGGATGCTCGTACAGACTGAGTTGAGCGAGCACTCGGTCGAGGCGGGCGCTGGTGGTTTCGGGCACAGGGGGATTGTAAAGCAGGCGGCCGGCGGTTTTCAGAATCGATGACCGTCGCCAAGGCCGCGGGCAGCACCCTTGGCCTGAAATCGGATGAGCTGCAAGGGATCCTTCGACTTCGTGGTTGCTTCGCTTCCTGAAGCAACCACTTCGCTCAGGACGTCATTAAGAATTTACTCGTAATGCAGCGCTTCGATCGGATTCAGCCTCGCCGCTTTGATGGCCGGCAACATCCCGCTGATAATGCCGACAAAGCTGAGAATTACCGTCGACCAGATCAGCGTTGCGGAGTTGATATACAAATGAATGTCACCTTCACTTGCGTCATCGATGAAGGCGCTCCACAGGGTTAGCGACCCTACGCTCCAGGAAACCAGATAAGCGAGCACCACCCCCAACAGTCCGCCCAGCGCGGTAATCACCAGAGCTTCGGCCAGAAACTGAAACAGAATATGCCAGCGCCGCGCACCAAGGGCCTTCTCTACGCCGATCTCCCGGGTACGCTGGGTTACGGAAACCAGCATGATGTTCATCAGCCCCACCCCGCCGATACCAAGCGTCAGCAGTCCGATAAGGCCCAGCAGAACCTTGATTCCAACGGTAATCACGTTGAGATCTGCGAGATCCTTGACGGCGTCAAAAACGAAAATTGCGCGATCATCCTTAGGGCTGAAGTTGTGATGAAACGCCATGGAATTGCGCACGGCCTGCACCATCTTGATGTGGTCACCTTCGTAATCCATCATGATGCCGTCAAGATAATAACTATTCTTCAGGTCGCTCATGGCGCTATAAGGCACATACACCAATGAGTTCATGTCCTCGTCGCCGTTTGAAATCGTGTGCCGCAGCACAGCGACGACTTTGTAGGAGATGCCGTCGACGCGAATGCTTTCGCCCAGGGCGTTTTGCCCCGAGAACAGTTTCTTCTTCACCGTGGAACCAATCACCGCCACGCGGGTATGAGTGAAATCCTCGCGCTCGCCAAAGAATGAGCCTTCCCCCACATCAAGCGCGCGAATTTTTGCGTAGCTGGAATAAATTCCGTGTACGCCGTAGGTTGCACTGCGCGTGCCAAAAGCGACCAGGCTTTGCTTATCCACTTCAGGAGAAATACGCGTAAGCATGGGGCATTCTGCCCGAAGGTAATCAAGATCGTCCCGAGTCAGACGAATTTGCACCCCCGCTTTGGTGCCGCCTGCCTGGACGGAAGTGTGTCCTGGGAAAATGGCAACCAGATTGCCTCCGAAGGTACGGAAGGCGATCATCAACGCGTTTTCAAAACCGGCGCCATAGGCGAGCAGCAAGACTACAGTGGCAATCCCCCATGCCATGCCCAGCATAGTGAGCACGGAGCGCCGCCGATTATGTCGCAACGTGTTAAACGCCTGCTTGCCTAAGTCGCCAAACATACTTGCTCCCAGCTTACTCGTCCAAAGGGTTACTTATTCTTGCCGCAAAGCTTCCACCGGAGGAAGCAACGCCGCTTTACGCGCTGGATAAAGCCCCGCGACAATGCCTGCCAGCGACAGCGAAAGGATGGCAACTACCGCGGAAGCGGGAACGATACGCGGCGTATCGAATCCTTCCGGCGCGGGCAACTGTGCCAACAGCGTCACGAAAGCCGTACAGATCGCCAATCCGATGCCGCCACTGAACGCCGTAAGGAATGCTCCTTCGATAAAAAACTGCGTCATGATGTTACGATGCGTAGCACCCAAGGCTTTACGCAGGCCGATCTCCCGCGTCCGTTCGGTGACCGAGACCAGCATGATGTTGATCACGCCGATTGCTCCCAGGCCCAGCGTAACTACTCCCACCACGCCCAGGAACCAATCCATCGCATCAAAAATCTTGGCCACCCGGATGGCGCCGTCGATCGTGTCCCAGTCCATGAACGCGTCATCGATCTTCGGATCAAACCCATGCCGACGTCCGATGATGGCATGAACTTCGTTCATGGCCTCGACGTGCAAGTCTTTTCTGATGGGCCGGTAATTGATGAACGAAATTGCGTTCTCTGAGTTTTGCGCCTTCAGCGGAAAAAGCATTCGCATGGTGTCGAAGGGGACAAAGATGCGGTGATTGGTTCCGTTTTCTCCCTCTTTACCAATCTTCGGGATTACGCCGATCACTTTAAAATCCATGTCGTTGAGCAGAATGGTGCTGCCCACGGCGGGCTCACCGGGAAACATATTCTTCAGCAATTCCCATCCAACCACGGCGACCCGGCGATGCTGCGTGTTGTCCTCGTCATTGAACCAGCGTCCCGGTTCGATCGGGGTGTTGCGGATCTGGCTATATTCCGGAGCCACTCCGAAGACCTGCCCGCTCGTAGATCCGTAGTCGCTCACGGCGCGAATGTCATCGCGCTCCAGCACAGGAGAAACCGCGCGCAGAAATCTGGATTGGTCGCGAATCGCAAAGTAATCGCCGTAGGTCAGGTAGTAGGGCTGTCCTGATTGGAAACTGCCCGCGATAGCTGGGATGCGGCCCGGGAATAGAAACATAATATCCTGGCCTAGTTCGGCGAGATTTTTATCCTGACCGCTGCGGAAGCCTTCGCCCAATCCCACCAGCAGAAGCAAAGACCCTACGCCCCATGCGATTCCAAACATAGTGAGAAAGGAACGCAGTTTGTGCGCCCACAATGTGGAAAGCGACTGCCGAACGATATCGAGAAGCATCCGCATGGAAGTAAATGTGCCCTCGCGCCTCCGGGGAGGGGCACGAGGGCCCCCAGTAACGTTCGGGCGAGGGGTCTCAATCCCGCCTAACCATCTGATCAGTAGTACGCAGCCGAGCTATGCAATGTTCCCTGCTGTCGTTAATTGCTTAGACCGCAACTTGACAAAAAAGGTTAGCCACATGCAGGGAAATCTGCGGTTGCAAGGGTCAGCGGAGGTGCTTCTGAGCCAGGTTCATCAGAATAAGGTTCATCAGAGCCAGGTTCTTCATACCACGTTCATCAGAACTCAATATATCCGCCCGAGGCAGCCGATAGGCTGGCGCCAGCGGTCCCAGTTGCCGGCAGTCCACCTAGCATTGCACTCAAGTTATCCCAGGCTGCATGATTCAGAGCTGGATCGGAACCAACCAAATCGCGGATCATCTCCCACGCGGCCAGATTCAGCGCACCCTCCGGCGGAGGTCCCATAGCCAGAGAGACTGAGCACTGCGGGCAGAAGCAAATCCGCTGCGCGGCCGATTTTTGCCGCGGTTTTACTCCCACCGTCTGCGCAAACAAGTAAACCGCCACCGATTTCTGTCCCGGCCCAAGCTCCCGATTGCAGCGCAGACAATACATATTTTCCAAGGCAATCTCCTATTCTCAATACCCCTAAGCACTGATAGTGTCTTTCCCTCATGTGGGATTCAAGTACGCAGGAAGATTCCGGGGAGGTGGAATCGCAGACGGAATCATGGACTCGCGCAGCGAGAACCAAGATGTGCTCTAGGCAGGGATAGTTCCTGTCGTGCACTCTGTGGCAATGGGTCTTGGTGCCACAAGCGCTCGCGCCTCGCGTCTCACCATGATTTCTTCTGGTCTGCGTATCAACCGGCCCCTGGGAAAAAGCGTCCGATTGCGGCAAATCAAGAAGATGCGCGAATGCGAACAGGTTGCCGCTGTTTGCTACCGGGTCCGGAAGGAAGTCGTCGAATTCCTGCTGGTCCAAACCCGTGGCAGCGGACGCTGGATATTTCCCAAAGGCAGCGCCGAACCAGGACTCACGCACGCCCAAGCGGCGGCGATTGAAGCCTTTGAGGAAGCTGGAGTTCATGGCCGCATCGAAGAGATTCCATTCGCCCGATATATCACCCGGAAACCGGGCGACCGGCTGAATGCTCGACGGTCGCTGCAGGTCAGCGCTCACCTCTGTGAAGTGCGCCGTCTCGCCAATCCCAAGGAGTCCAACCGGAATCGAACCTGGTTTTCGATCGATGATGCCAAGCAACGCTTGCGGGAGGGTCGAAAGAATGACGACGGAGAAGAGTTCGCGCGGATAGTCCAGCAAGCCGTCGCGCGAATCAGGCAGCTGCGCGACGGCGACAGTAGCGACAATATGGATGGAATCCATGACCGGCCAGGACCTCATGCCTGGCAACGGGACGAACTGTATAAAGTTCGGTTCGAGGCGTCAGCAGAGACTCGCAGATTGCTGGGTCAAACCGGGCGAATCATAGTGGCGGTCGGCCGCGACCGCCATGAGAAAGTCTTGCCCTGTGAGGTTCTACCCTTCGCCACGCCGCGACATTCTAATCGCGCTCCGCGTTTGCTGGCCAGCGGAGCTAAAGTCAAAGCGCTAGGTGCGGGTACAAAGAAAGGCTGACGAGCCTTCGCCTATTCCTTATTCTTCGGCCGTTCGAAGGCCTTCTTCAGATATTTGCGCGCTTCTTCCAGAGCGCCGAAAGTATCGTCATTGGTCTGGATGGCTTGCCGATACTCATTAATGGCTCGTTCGCGCTGGCCGGTAATATCGAAAATCTTGCCCAGCTGGATGTGGCTCCAAACTTCCGTCCAGCGCGGATCGCCGTTACCGTTAATGGCCGAGCGGTAAGAATTTGCCGAAGATTGGTAGTTCCTCTGCAGGAAGAAAATCTCCGCAATGCGGTAATGGGCCAGTGAACTGTTCTTGTTCTGATCCAGCGCCTTGTTAAACTCAGCCAACGCCCCGGCAAGATCGCCCTGCTGCTGCAGTGCCTGGCCCCGGAGAATCGATGCGCGCAGTTTCACATCCGAATTGTTGGTAAGCACATGGTGGTCGGGATCGAGCGAGATCCGCCGCGGGCGTCCGTAGGTTTCAACCGTGAAGGGCGAACTGGTTCC
>JBAWBG010000366.1:0-29116 GCA_049589695.1 Candidatus Sulfotelmatobacter sp.
ATTCTGGAACGCTGGTAAAATACCGTAGTGATCCGGTAATCGCGGCAACGTGGGGCTATAGCTCAGCTGGGAGAGCGCGTCGTTCGCAACGACGAGGCCGTCGGTTCGATCCCGACTAGCTCCACCAATGCACCTCCGCAAATCGATAATTTTAGTGCTACATACTTCGCCGAATCTGTGCATCTGCAGCATCTGTGTCTACGAACTGGAGCAGATCACGCGCGTGCCTTGTCGATCATCTGGTTCCAGATGCCCTTGGACTTGAGAATGAGTTCAACGGCTTCGCGAACTGCGCCACGGCCTGCATTCGCCTTGGTCGTGTAATGCGCAGCGTCTTTGACCTCAGGGACCGCGTCGCCGACGGCAACGGCGAGGCCGGCGCGCCGCAATAAAGGAATATCCGGCAAATCGTCGCCAATGTAGGCGACAGCCGCGTCGGTCACGCCTGCTTTTTGAAGGATTTCCTCGTAAGCGGGCATCTTCAAAGGCTGCTTCATATAAATAAATTCCATCTTCATTTCGTGAGCGCGGCGGAGAAGCGCTGCACTCTCGCGGCCGGTAATGCAGCCCGTGCGTAGTCCCGCCGTCTGCGCCAACGTTAATCCCTGCCCGTCGTGCGCATCGAAAGTTTTTATTTCGAGCGCGGTGCCGTCAGTTTGCGAGAGCAGTGTCACTCCGCCGTCTGTCATCGTGCCGTCCACGTCCATGAGCAGCAGTTTTATTTGAGCGGCGCGTTTCCTCAGTGCGGGAGAGATTTTGGAAATACCAGCCAAGAGAAGCCTCCAGAAAAACACAGATAGTCTGCCTTGAGTCCATGTGACCGCGCCCCATCGCTCAGGCCGGAACCGATATGCAGCCGAGAGCTCTAGCTGGCGTGCTCATCGTTCATGCCTCCAAAGAATTAATAATTATTGCAAACCTCTGATCCCAAGCCCTGTACAGGCGCCTCATTTTAATATTTGTGCTAGAGTAGTCCCCATCTTTGAAATGCCGGGCATCGGTTCTCCGGGCATTAGTAGCGCTACTCCCGCACTCGCTTGAAATTCTTAAGGAGAAGTTTATGCTTACGCTCCGCGAGCTAGTGAAAGACCGCAAAGTTTATTCGATCGATGCTGCAGGTACCGTGCTGGAAGCTGCCCGCTTGATGATGGAGAACAATATTGGTGCCTTGCCCGTACTTCGAAACGGCGAACTGGCTGGCATCTTTTCCGAGCGCGATATCATGAACCGTGTGGTGGCAGTTGGTCGCACGCCCGGCCATACCGCCGTCGCGGAGGTGATGACTCCAAATCCACGCGCCGTGAATGTGGATGAAACTGTAGAGGAATGCCTTTTCATCATGCAGGAGTTTGGCTTTCGCCACCTGCCTATTGTGGAAGGAAAACAGTTGCGGGGGTTGGTATCGCTGCGTGACATTGTGAAGCGCCAGGCCGCCGAACTTAGCCGCCAAGGCCGGCGAGCGTCGTAAGATTCCGGTTCGGGCAACCAAAGGTCCAAAGGCTTACTCACGCTTTCTCAGCAATAGCTCCCCAGGCTTCGGCGGAAGTTTAAAGGGAAACTCAAAGATTTTTCCATCCAGCGGCATGCGCAGGACGAATTCTTCTTGCGCCTTCCATCCTCCCAGCCACTTGTTATCGGTGTTGAAAAAAACCCAGCCGCTTGCTTGAGGATTTCCTCGATCCAAATGTCCCGCCCGCAAGCTGTTTTTTCCGAGAAATTCGATCAGTTCGCTAACCGATTTCTGATACTCCTGCAACTGCACTTCGCGCGCCTGTTTCTGTTCCGGGTGCTTTGCCACGATGCGCCGGGTTTCATCGTCGAGCGCGTCTGCATCCTCCTGAATTTTTTGCGAGTAATCGTCGGGATCGATGGACATACGCACTACCTTGTAGTGTTTGAGAAACTGCAGTGTGATTGCATCGGGACTCTCGTCCACCCCGCCGGTTCCTCGATACCGGATCGTTAACAGGACTCCGAAGATCGGTTCGATCCGGTGGCGAATGATTTGTACTTCACGCGCGTCGACCGCCAGTATGACGCCAACATCGCCCGACCACAGTCCATAAAGGTACTTGCCGTCATCACTTGTAGAGAACGTGCAGCCCGCCTGAGACTCGCTCCAACGCACCGTGGGTGGCCCTGGTTTGTCTTTAATCTTGACAATTCTGGCAGTATTCGGGACGGACGCTCCGAATGAAATGGCGCACAGCACCGCTGCGATCACCGAAGCCCTGAGTGTCAGATCGAAGCCTGGGCGCACAGCAGCCTGAGACCACACCACGTAGAATCGCGGTGGCGTCCCATTCATCATCGCTGTGCGCTCTTTCAGTTGACTGTCAGCATGATACTCGCCTGCGCGGAGGTGGAAGCAGCGTTACTTGGCCCCTCGCCATTCGTATCCACTCCCGACAGCGTAAACGTGTAAGTATTTTTCGGAGTGATCAGGCTATTGGGATTGTTAAGCATCACGTTATTCTGGCCGCAAGAGGGCAAAAAGAGAATGCTGCCAGCAACGGTCATGAGCAGGAATAGCCCCAGCCACTTCTTTCTGCCGCCGCGACTGGCGCCTGCTCCGATGAGCGCGAGCGCGGGCAGCGCCAGCGCCAAGCCATAAAGCATGCGCGGAGTCTGAAGCTTGGTAACGGTTCCCGTGGGGCCGTAGGTGCTGATGGTCAGCACCGAAGTGGGCGCGGCACCAGTGGTTACCTTGACGCTGGGAGGATTGAATGCGCATATCGGCGCCGCCGTCACGACCGGGCTAATCGAGAAACAGGAGAGCGTGACCGTTCCGATATAACTGGCGATGGGCGTCACGGATAGAGTCGCTTGCGCGCCGTCTCCGGCTGAAACCGTGCCCGGACTAATCGGCGTTGTGACCGTCAGCGTGTAATCCTGCGGGACGTTTACGACGTTGAGGACCAAAGTTGCGGTCTCCGTCTCCGCGCCACTGGTGCCAGTGACCGTTATCGTGTATTGACCTGCCGGCGTCGCACCGATCGTTGTCACTGTAAGCGACACAATGGCGTTCGGGATGGCCGGATCCGGGCTGGGCGCAGTGCAGACCGGAAGAGCGGTGGTCGTTTGACTGGAGGTGACCGTGCAAGTGAATGAGACTGAACCCGTAAAACCGGTGGTCGTATTGAGTGCGATCGTGGCGGTTGCCTGGCCACCCGGGTCCACGCCCGCGGACGGGGAAAATGCCGAAGGGGTCAGAGTGAAGTTCTGCGCCTGGGCAAAGGTGCCCTGCGCTGCGACGAATAAACATACAAAAACAGCGAAGACGGCTCCGCGTAGCAGTTGCCTGATATTAAACATGAATTGATAGGAACTCACTACCTTCGATTCCTCCAACGGCGCAAACGCTGCCCGAGACGGGACCAAAGTATCTCTTCCCGCCGACGACCCCGCCAAAATCGCCGTCTAGATCCTGGATTTATAAACGATAGCAGCAAAAGCGAATGTTATCCGAATCGTCTTGCCGAATGCGCCCGAGAAGAATCTTAGACTAGAGTGGCCCATCGCGCCAATCGCAGGTACCGGAAAAAACAAGAGCCGCCTCGTGAGAAGCGGCCCCTATGCTCGAGTGTGGATCAATTGACGGTTAACGTGACAGCGGTCGAATGAGTCGTGGCGGAGGCATCCGTACCCGTGCCGGTGATGGTGACAGTATAGCTGCCAGCAGGAGTGCAGCCGGTACAGCCTCCGCCTCCGCCACCTCCGCCGTTATTGCTGCTGCCGCCGCAGGCGGGCATTAGAAAAAGAGCAGCCATCACCATCGCAACCATCAAGAAGCCCAAGACTTTTTTTCGTCGGGATACCGCAGAACTGAACCCCACGCCGATGAGAGACATGCCCGCAATCGGCAGCCACATCGCGTAGAAAAACTTTGACGGGCGCACTATCGCTGCACTGGCCCCGGTCGTGATGATGGTGAGGGTTGAAGTCGCGCCGGCGCCGCTCGGAGTAACCGGATTAGTAGAAAAGCTAGTAGCGCTACAGGCGGGCGCGGGTGAACCTGTGCCGGCTACGCTGCAACCCAGGTTTACCGATGAGCTATACCCGTTGACTGCCGTCAACGTGACTGTCGACGTACCGCTGCTGCCGGGTGCTACTGTAGCGGGAGCAGTGGCGGAAATGGCGAAGTCGGGGGCCGTTGGAAAGGCATATTTCACGACGAATGCGTCAATCCCCCCCGCTAAAGACTTTTGTTCGGGGGCTTGCGTTGGGAAATCCGTGGAGAGGGTGTTGCCGGTTACGTAAACGTTGGCACCAGTTGGGTCTACCGCGATCGACCCCGTGGCGGCTAGCTCTGCGCCGGAAGAATTGGTATTTTCATTTAGCGAGCCACCGAGGTAAGTCGAGAATACGACAGAACCCGCGGAGTTGAGCTCACTTACGAAAGCGTCATTACCTCCGCCTATTTTCGCCTGAGTAGGGTTCACGAGCGGAAAATTAGCCGATTCTGTTTGGCCGGTCACGTAGGCGTTCTGGTTTTGGTCAAGCGCTACGCTATTGGCGGCATCGCTCGCGTTCCCGCCGAGGAAGGTCGAATAGGTGAGGGCGCTGCCCGCCGGATTGAGTTGACTGACGAACGCGTTCTGCGTGCCACCGAGCGTCTTCTGCCAGGCCGACTGCAAAGGAAAATCCGTGGACTGGGTTAGCCCTGTCACAAAGACGGCTCCGGCGGCATCAACCGAAATACCGGCCCCTTGGTCTACTCCCGAACCGCCGAGGAACGTCGAGTAAGTGTAAGTGCTGCCAGCCGCGTTGACCACGGTTACAAAGGCATCGGGTAGCCCACCGTTGCAGGTTCCGTCGGTTCCGCATTTAGTTTGAAAAGCCCCGAGCGTGGTTGGGAAAGAGAAATTCTGAGTCGCTCCGGTCACATATGCGGCGCCGGAGGCAACGGCAACAGCTGAGGCGACGTCACCCGTTCCTCCGCCAAGATAGGTTGAATACAAGAGAGTGCTACCGGAGGAGTCCAGTTTTGTGACAAAGCCGTTGCTGCTCCCGTGAATAGCAGACTGGATCGGATTCTGAACGGGGAAGTCAGTCGAACTGGTCGACCCAACGACGTACGCTCCGGAGGAGTCGATGGCAATGCCGTTAGCCACGTCCTCGCCCGTGCCGCCCAAATACGTGCTGTAAGTTAGAGCCGTTCCGCTGGGGTTTAGCTCGAATACAAATGCGTCGAGGTTTCCACCGAAATTCTTCTGAAAGCTTCCGGCTGTAGTGGGGAAATTTGATGACGTAGTTCCGCCAGCCACGAACACGTCGCCGGAAGAATCTACAGCCAGAGCATTTCCGCTGTCATTTCCGCTGCCACCCACATACGTGGAGTAAACAAGACTAGATCCAGTGGCAGCGATCTTAGTCACGAAGACGTCAAACTCGCCAGCGTTGGTGTTAGGCGCTACGCCTCCAACGGTCGGGAAATTCGTGGATTCCGTCTGCCCTGTTACATAGGCAGCGCCGCTGCTGTCAAAAGCGATGCCATATCCGTCGTCTTCGGCTGCTCCTCCCAGGTACGTGGCATATGTCACCGTCGGATCAATCACCAGCTCGCGGCCGTGGTCATAGCTGCCGAGATCGAAACTGACCTGATTCTTGCCTCTAAGAACAAAGCGCGCGTCTACAAGTTGGCGGCTGCCATTTTGCTGCTGATAAGCGACGGGCTTGTGAAGCACCACATCCCCAGCGGCGGAAGAGATAATCAGATTGCCAAATGCGTCAGTCGCCAACTGTCTAGCTCCGCTGAAGGCGAAATCGATAGGAACTGGGCTCGATTCCGGAGCGATGATGAAATCGAATTCCAGCTTACTTTGCCCGCCGTAGTAAGCGAGGTCGATACCCGGATAGACGTTCTTATAAGTGACGCGGGCATATTGAGAAACATTGGTCTGCCACTTTTTCGGATCGTTTCCCAAATAGTAATTCGACTTTCCGGGTAACTGATTCGCCGCTGTAATTTCAGCGGAGGAATTTTCCCCAACCAACCGCATACGAATCACCGCAGGAGACTTTTCTTTTGCGACCCGTGCACTGCCGGCATGCTCGATCGCCGCTCGTCCGCGAATTCGCAATCGGTTTGTAGAAGTCTTGGAGTGAAATGCGAACACCGCGTCCTGATTCATCAAAAAGAGCGTGTACCCGTTGGCCCGAGCCATGTACTTGACTTGCGCATCGGTCTGGCCTTGATTCGGTTCGAAGGCGAGGGGAAGAGCGGCGTAGGCGGCTTGCAGGCGATCGCGCGCGGCTGGAGGGACTGTCCTCGACAGGGAACTTGCCGACGAAGCTGATTTCGCTACTCTCGATTGGTGAGGAACGACCAGCAGAGCAATGGCTATCGCAACGATAACTGGTACACAGACAGCATAGATCCGTCTTTTAGAGGCAGATGGTTTTAACACAAAATCCTCCTGTGATGACACAGTGAAACCCGGCTCGGCGCAAAAATCTCGGTCCCGACGCGATTTACGCTGACAAAACTCACTCGTGCGAATGAGGTCGAATAAATTTGAAACTTTGTTCAGCTTGTTCGCGAGTATGTTATGGAACCCTGGGGTTGTCAACGAACTCCAAGATAGCAACTTAGATACCGTTGCAGGCAAGTTACTAAGGTGACCATCGATGTGCAGAAGAGGGAATTAGCATGGACGAACGTCCGCCGAAAAGCGCGGCGGATTGAAGAAGACACTTCATGCTCCGTCAAGGAAAAACCGCTCTGACGGTTTGTTAGGGTTTTTTCCCCAGCAGGCCTGTAGCCCCGCCCAAAGGATTCTTCGCGCCCTTCTTCACCCCTCCGAGCGCGCCGTTCACTACACTGCCGGCGATGCCCTTCATGTCCGGAACGATTTTGGGATCAGAGGTGGTTCCCTGGACTAAAAAAGGGATAGCGTCGGCTTTCATTTTGAAATCGAGAGCGCTGCTGGCGCTTACCGTCCCCGCTCCGGTGACCGTGCCCAGCGAGGGAACGACGAGGTCGATGTTGTCGGCTCGCGTGCTCTCCGGAGTCGCGTGCAAGTTCGCGCTGAAATTCTGAATGGTTGTGTCTTTTTCTCCTGCCCCCTTGCCACCGAGCGCAGAAATAGCCGACATCTTCGAACCCAGGCTAAAGCCGGCCAGCGCTGAGTTCTGCATGCGAACGGTTCCCGTCTCGGCCAGCTTATCCACCGGCCCCACAATCGTAAAATCGACAGCGAGAGTGCCGCCTTTCAGCTTGGAGCTAGGCGGCAGGACCACGCCCACAGCCGGCAGTATGGCCTCGAGATCGTCAACCGGCATATTCTCGCCATCCAATTTCAGATTAACTGTGGTCGTTGTTCCGCGGGTATCATAAGTTCCTGATAGGTGCGCTACAGCCTTCCCCGCGGTAACGTCGCCCTGCGTTAAGGTGCCGGTTTGCTTCGCGAGATCATACGTTACGGCGTAATTCACCTGCAGTGGCTTTCCCGCCGGCGCCCCCTTCGGCACCACCTGTAACTTGTTGGCGGTAAGCGTGCCGCTCGTTTTTACTTCATGACCGTCCGATGTAATCGTGCCAAAAAAATCCGCGATGCCCGAAATACCTGACGCCGGATCAATAAAACCGGATGATGCCAGATTCATGTTGCGCACCTCGACCTTAGCCTGCAGCGGGGTCTGTGCCGCGTTTCCCGCGTTGATCGGTCCGGCGGTGCCATCGAGTTTCAGAGTCCCTCCAGCGGGCAGGTTAGCGGTCATGGTAAAGGGGAAGGAACTCGTGAAAGAAAATTTCTTCATTGTGATATTTACTTTGTCGTAAACCCGCGGCTTCTCCGAAGAGCCGGCACGGCTTACGGTCATCTGTCCGTCGCTCACGTCGAGCTTTTCGATCGACAGGTTCGGATTGCTCGAGACCGAGGTGTTGCTACCAGATGGCTGGCTATTGCTGGCCGCAGCGCTTTGATTGCCCAGGCTGGAGAAATTCCACTTCTCGCCATCCTGCGAGCGCACCAAATTAATCTCCGGCTGGTTGAGCGTGAGGTCAGTGACATTCAGCGCCTTGGAAAAAATCAGCGGCATCAGCTCTACGCCCACCTTCAACGATTTTGCCTGCACAAACGGAGTTTGGCTGAAGGCGGGATCGTCAGCGATCGAGATGTCGTCTGCCTTCACCGACCCCGAAAATAGCGACAGTGACAGGTTGCCAACCTTCACCTGACGTCCCAGGGCAGTGCTCAACTCAGATTCCAATTTCGGCCGGAAGGAATTCGCATTGACGAAGAGCGGAATGATAATCGCGATGAGAATCAATACGCCGATCACGATGGCCGCGATCTTCAGTTTGGGATTTATAAGTTTGGGATTCACAACTTTGGGATTCATAACCGATACCTCCGGGCGGGGGTTTTGCTTTACAAAAGATTGGTTGGCGCGAGAGACAGGAAAGTTGCTTCCCTAAGCCGCTTTAGCTCCGGTTTTATTGGTCGTCGCCCAGCAACTCAGGCGAAGGAACCGTTCCACTTTCCACCTGTTTCTGGCGCTCGGTCCGGCGTTCGTTATCGATGCGAACCGAAGTTTCCAGTTCCTTCCGCCCCTCTTCTTTACGTCCCAGGTGGATCAATATTTGTCCTCTGAGGTAATGGATATCGGTGCGGATAGGATCAAGTTTTCCAGCGGACTCAATTGCGCTCAAAGCTGCCGGGTAGTTTTGCGTATGCTGGTACGCTTTGGCCAGACCCACGTAGGAATTCAAAAGCCGCGGATCGCGCCGTAAAGCTTCCCGATAGGCACTTTCCGCGTCTCTATATTGTTGCATCAGACTGTAGACATCTCCGAGTTCGTCGTAATTAAATGCAAGATCCGGCTCCACAGCGGCGTCTTTCAGAAATTCATCGCGAGCATGTTCATAGTCTTGTTTCTTCAAATAAGTTAATCCCAGATTGAAGTGAACGAAGGTCAAGTTTGGATTCGCCTTCTCTGCGGCTCGAAAGTCGGCCAGCGCCAAGTCGTATTGCTCAAGGTTAAGGTGAGCTTTGCCCATAAATAAATGAAACTCAGGCGAACCTTCGCCAGTCTTAATAAGCCGAGCCGTGGCCTTTTCATCCCACTCTTTTTGCCCGGCGCGGTGCGCCGCGATCGAAAGCACATACAGGTAACTCAACTGGCTCGACTCCTGCTCCCACAGGGGTTCGAGCGTATTTGCCGCATCGGCCCAGCGCTCCGTGAAAAAGTAACAGAGCCCCAGCAGATGGCGCGGCTGCGGCGCATCCGGCTGATCGCGCACTGCCGATTCGAAAGAAGGTATAGCTTGTAGGAATTCGTTTTGTCGGAAATAGACGAGGCCAATATTCAGCCGGATTCCCGCCATTTGAGGCATCAAGCGCTCGGCTTGACTCAACGCTTCTAAGGCCTTCGACCATTGCTTGCGCCGCATATAGACCACACCAAGGTTCGCATAAGCGCCGCCCACTTCAGGATTTGCCGCCAGCACCTGCCGGAAGTCGCTCTCCGCGTCGGCCAGACGGTTTTGCTTCAGGGCTTCCTGGCCCAACAGAAAAATCTGCGCCGGATCAGCGGCCGCGTCAGACGAGGCCAATGGCCAGGAGTTTCGCTGCGCCGCCGCTTGCGGCCACAGAATTTGGCTCGATAAAGCGGCGATGGCGCAGCCGAGCCAAAGCTTGGTAAAAACAGCCGATCGGGGTCGGGCGCTTGACACTGGTCTCACTCTCTGCTGTAGTGTCCGCCAACCCCCGCGTGAATTCAAGCGGACGGAATGCGGTTAGGATTTTGTTGTGCGCCATTCCAAGGTCAACTCGTCGATGGTTACCATTCGTGATGTAGCGAAAGAGAGCGGTTTCTCCTCCACCACAGTTTCGATTGTGTTGAACGATGCACCGCTGGCGCGCTATATCCCGGCGGTGACTAAGAAACGCATTGAGCGCGCTGCAGAAAAGCTAGGGTATCGTCCCAACCAGTTCGCCCGCGCGCTGCGCAGCAAGCGCAGCCACACGGTTGGCGTCATGGTATTTGACATGACCGATCCTTACTGCACGCTGGTACTGCGCGGCATCGAAAACACACTCTATCAAGCCTCGTATCTGCCAATTCTTACTGATGTGCATAACGAGCGCAGCCGTTTCGAACGTTATCTCGAAATGCTTCTCGACCGTCGCATCGAAGGCCTGGTTGTTCTGGCCAACTGGCTTTTTCTCGATATCAACTTGCTGGCTGACCTGGAGAAAAGCAGCATTCCGACCGCAATCATCGGCTGCGAACTTAAGGGCGACGCCATGAGTTCGGTCATCGTCGACAATGAAGTTGGCGGTTGCCTCGCGCTCGAATATTTGCAGTCCCTGGGTCATCGCAAAATTGCATTCATCCGCGGCCCGAAAACTCTTGGTGATAGTTCGCCGCGTTGGCGGGGAATCCGCAACTGCGCCAAGACATGCGGTCTCGAGCTCGATTCGCGCCTGATCGTCGACCTGCCAGAATCGCGCGATCCTCTCTCCAGCTTTGAAATGGGCCAAAAACTGACTGACGATCTGCTGAAGCAAAAGCGCCATTTTACGGCAATCCTTGCTTTCGATGACATGACCGCCTTCGGCGCTATCCGCGCCTTGAGCAAAAGTGGTCTCCGAGTTCCGGAACACTGCTCGGTAATCGGTTTCGATGATGTCGCGGCATCCGCTTTGTGCACTCCTCCGCTGACCACGGTGCGCCAGCCGATGGCTGCCATGGGCTCGGGAGCTGTCGACATTGTGATCGAAGGCATCAAGGCCGTGCTGGAAAAACGCGAAGTCGCAGCCCACCACCGAAAAGTCGCTCCCGAGTTGGTGGTTCGCGAGTCGACCCGTAGCCTGCCTTAGAATCCGAATCGCCACGCCCTTCGTTTTTTTCTTGACAGTGGTTGTCATATAAAAGCACTATTCATACGTTTTAATAAACTCCGTAGGTCAATTGCTGCGTTCAGGCAGAACCTTCAACCGGGTCCGGGAACCGGGCAAAAAAGCTGTGGGAGCGTGAACGATGCGCGTGCAAGGGGAAGATTCGACCATGAAATCTAATCGTGCGCTGGTGCGAATTCTGTTGTTGATAATCGCCTTGGGCGCCTCAGCTTGGGCTCAGGACACGGCCTCCATCACCGGTACCGTCACGGATGCGAGCGGAGCCGCCGTGCCCAAGGCGCAAGTCGCCGTGAAAGATTCCGAGCACGGCATTAATCGCACCGGCGCCAGTAATGACACAGGTGACTTCCTGTTCAGTTCATTGCCCATCGGTTCCTATGACTTGATAGTGACTGCGCCGGGTTTCAAAAAATACGAAGCGAAGGGGGTCGTGCTGCGGGTTGCGGAGAAAGCACGCGTGAACGTGGCGCTGGAAGTGGGCACGATCAGTACAGAAGTTGTGGTTCAAGGCTCGGAGGTCGCCCAGGTGGAAACCCAATCCTCCGACTTAGGCAACACCGTTACCGGCAAAGAGATTAGCCAGCTTGAGCTCAACGGGCGCGATTTCACCCAACTGGTTGCGCTCTCGCCCGGCGTTACAGACCAGTCGGGCGCGGATGAAGGTGAGCCAGGCGCTTCCACGGTCGCTTTCAGTATTAACGGAGGCCGTACGGAATACAACAACTTTGAAATCGATGGCGGCGACGCCCTCGACAACGGCAGCAACTCCACCCTGAACGTTTATCCCAGCATCGATGCGATCGCCGAAGTCAAAGTACTCACCTCCGAATATGGCGCGCAGTATGGCCGCAATGGTTCCGGCACAGTTGAAGTGGAAACCAAATCGGGCACGAATCAATTTCACGGGAATCTATACGAGTTTCTCCGTAATGACGCTTTCAATGCCACTCCGGAATTCCTGAGTTCCGTTCCTGCCTATAAGAAAAACGATTTCGGTTTCACCATCGGAGGTCCCGTCTACATTCCCGGACACTACAACGCTGACAAGCAGAAGACATTTTTCTTCTGGTCGGAGGAATGGCGCCGGGAATTGACCCCTGCATCTGGATTCTTCTCCTCGACGGCAGTTCCCACTATGGCGGAACGCGGAGGAGATTTTTCGGACGACTGCCCAAACGCTTCTACCAGCCCGGCGTCCTTCAGCGACTGCCCTATTGTTCCGGGTTATAAAAACAGTCAGGGCTACACCCCGAACCTCAACGTTGTCCCGGGTTATGCTGCGAATGCTTCGATCAATCAAGCCCTTTTGGCGATGATTCCCGAACCAAATATCTCCTCGGGTGCTCTAGGGGCAGGTGTTCTGGATACCTGGTTTGCGACACCCACGCTGCCCACGCACTGGCGCCAGGAACTGTTTAAAGTCGATCAGAATATCGGGGAAAAAGTTCGCGCCAGCTTCCGTTACATCCACGACTCCTGGAATCAGCAGTATCCTGTTCCTCTCTGGACCAGCGGCACGAGTTTTCCTACGGTTCAGACGAACTTCAATAACCCGGGCGTCAGCATGGTGGCGCGTATCACAGCGAATATTTCCCCGACTCTTTTAAACGAATTTGTCGCCAGTTACACAACCGACCACATCAGCACGAACCTTACCGGCGCTTGGCAGCGTCCCAGCGGATTTCCTGCGATTGGCCTCTATAACAATGGGTACGGCGGCAAAGTTCCAGGAATTAGCATTTCCGGCGGAGAGTACGGTGGCGGCTTCTCTGAAGATCCCGGCTATGTTCCGCAGGGACCGCTGAACTCAAATCCTACGTTCACTTACCGCGATAACGTCACCAAAATCATTGGCGCACACAACCTGCAGTTCGGCGGCTACATCGTGAATGCGCATAAAAATGAAATCCCGCAGCCGGGGTACGGTGTGAATGGTCTGTTGACATTTAGCAATACTAGTACGGTTACCAGTGGGAATGCCTTTGCCGATCTTCTTCTCGGCAACATTGGCGGATTTACGCAAGAGGGTGCGGCGCTTAAGATGCACGAGGAATACAACATCTACGAAACCTACCTTCAGGATGATTGGCACGCGACCAAGCGGCTGACTCTGAATCTGGGTTTGCGGCTCAGCTTCTTCGGCACCTATCGCGAGAAAAACAATTTGGCGTGGAATTTCGATCCTTCGTTTTATGTGGCAGGTGCCAGCAGTGTCGATCCTGTGACCGGCCTGGTAGTTGGTAATCCTTACAACGGATGGGTCGACTGTGGAGTTACGCCAGGCGTACCGGCCGGCTGCCTGAAGAACAAATGGTTTAATCCCGCGCCGCGCATAGGATTCGCATTTGATCCCAAAGGCGACGGGAAGTGGGCCATTCGCGGCGGCTACGGAATTTTCTTCGAGCACACGAACGGGAACGAATCCAATACGGAATCTCTGGAGTACGAAAGCAAGAGCACTCCTATCACCAGCATCCCCAATCCATTGTCAGGCGCGAGCTGTGGCGCCACTTCGGGCTATGCCTGCTTGAATTCGAGTCTCCTCGGCGTCTCTGGCGCCACGACGACCCCATTGCAGTTTGTATCGCTTCCGAATAAGGCGATTTGGCCCTACATGCAACAGTGGCATGTCGACGTGCAGCACGATATTGGTAAGAGCACAATTGCTACCGTTTCCTACGTGGGCAGTGCGGGCGTGCATTTAACGCGGTCTTATGAATACAACCAGATTTATCCGGTCGCGCCGAGCCAGAATCCGTACAAGCCGGGCCAGCCGATCTCGCCGTTCGATTGCCCAGGAGTCACGCAAAGCACGGCACCCGGATCTGGCGGAGCGGCTACGGCAAGTCCGGGCCCATACACTGTCACTCTTCCAAACGGCACCACCGCAACAGGTAACACGACCTATACCAGTCCGATGACTGGCGGCTGGGCGAATAACCTTGCCGTGGCCTGCGGGAATAGCGCCAATTTCTACCGTCCCTACCTCGGTATCGGGAGCATCCAGCGCAAGGACCAAACTGGATCTTCAAACTACAACGCCTTGGAACTCTCGCTGCGTCATGCCATCGGCGGCCTGGAATTGAACGCCGCCTATACTTATAGCCATTCCATCGACGATTCTTCCGACTACAACGACACGGGATTCGTAAATTCTTACAACCTGAACGCGTATCGCGCCAGCTCCAACTTCGATCAGCGCCATAACATCACGATTGCGTACGTCTACGACCTCCCGTTCTTCAAAGGAAAAGGATTGACCCACACGCTTTTGGGAGCCTGGCAATGGTCTGGCATTACCCTGATTCAAAGTGGCTCCCCGTTTAGCGTTTACAACGAAGGGTTCAACGCGACTGCCGATAATGCCGGCGTGGGCAACGGCTTTTCTACTGCTGGCTCGTATCCCGACCTTGTAGGCAATCCGAAGCAGGGAGTGTCGAGCAGTCCGCTGGCAGGCCCACTCTCGGGATTTGGTCCTCTTCTTTACAATCCGGATGTGTTCGTGCTGCCGACCGGACTCACTTTCGGCGATGCCGGAAGAAACATTCTGCGCAATCCCTGGCGCACGAATTTCGATATGGCCTTGATCAAGCATTTCCCGGTGACTGAAGGCAAGTATTTCGAATTCCGTGCGGAAGCCTTTAACGTATTCAATCACGTGGAATACACCTGGCTCGGCGGCGATGCCGGATCAGCAGCCGATAATTCGGGCAGGGGAACAGATTCGAATGAAATAGCTTGTTACGGCGGTGCCAACAACTCGGCTGGAGATCCTACTTGTGGGGGTAGCAGCTACCTGCGTTCCGCCGGGACGCACCTGCCGCGCATTATGCAACTCGCGCTGAAATTTATTTTCTAACCTACGGCGCAACTGCAATCGCAGCGCCGCGAAGCTGCGATTGCTAGCCTACCTGCGCCTGCTGCGGTGCCGCCACAACCTCCAGACCATGCTCCAAATCCGCGATCAAATCATCTGCATTCTCAATGCCCACCGAGAGACGGATCATCTGCTCAGTTACTCCCATCTTGGCGCGCTCCGGAGCGGGAATCATCGCGTGCGAAGTCAGCACTGGAATCGATACCAACGATTCCACTCCGCCCAGGCTGGGCGCCAGCGTGAACAGCCTCATGGCCTCGCTCACCCGGCGCGCGTCCTCGGCCGTACCTTCGACCTCGAAGCTGACCATGCCGCCTCCACCGCTCATCTGCGTGCGCGCCAAAGCATATTGCGGATGCTGTTCGAGAAACGGATAATTCACGCTCCGAACCTTGGCATGGTCGACCAAAAATTCCGCAACCCGTTGTGCATTCTCATTCTGCCGCGCCACACGCACCGCTAACGTCTTCAGTCCGCGCACCAGCATCCACGAGGCGTGTGGATCCATGCAATTCCCCAACGTTGTCCGCGTTTCCCAAATTCTCTCTATTAGTTCGTGCCGCCCGGCCACGACACCACAAATCAAGTCAGTATGGCCGGCGAGGTATTTCGTTCCTGAATGCATCACCAGATCGATGCCAAACTCTGCCGGACGTTGATTGATCGGCGTTCCGAAGGTTGCATCCACCATGCTGAGCAGCTTGTGCTGCCTGGCCAGCGCTGCCGCTTTCTTGAAATCCACCACGCGCAAAGTTGGATTGGTGGGCGACTCCAGATAAAGCAACTTTGTAGTAGGACGAATAGCGCAGGCGTGCTGCTCATAGTCGATCGTGTCGACGAAAGTGGTCTCGATGCCCATCTTCGGTAGCCACTGCGAGAGAAACTTGTTTACGCCTCCATAGATATCGCGTTGCGCCACGACATGGTCGCCGCTCTTGAGCAGAGCCATCAGCGTAGTTGTGACCGCGCCCATACCCGAGGCGAATGTAAGCGCCGCGTCTACGCCCTCCAGTGCGGCGATTGTTTTCTCCGCAACGGTGTTTGTCGGATTCCCGTAGCGGGTATAGAAGTGGTCGGTGCGTGTAGCCTGTAACTGCTCGTCGTTGTCGGTGACTTCAAATGTGGATGTCTGGAAAATCGGCGTAGCTAGCGGTCCGTTTTTCTTTTTTAGATCAGCCGCGCCGCGCACGGCCTTCGTCTCGGCGTGCTGTTTGTCCCGTTTCATGTGTGCCTCGCTCCTTCAGATTAATTGCAGCAGAGATGTCCAGCAAGCGCGGCGTTCTTCCCGGTACCATTTATAATTCCAAGTTCATGAATCTCGGCCTGAAAGATCGTGTCGCCCTCGTCGCGGCATCCAGCCAGGGAATTGGCCGTGCCACTGCGGAAGCGTTCGCCGCGGAAGGTTGCCGTGTTGCCATGTGCGCCAGAAATCAGCAAACCCTCCGGGATGCTGAGGAGAACATCAGAAAGCGATATAACGTCGAGGTCCTTGCCGAAGCCTTCGACGTCACCGACGCCGCACTTGTTAAGCGTTTCGTTGCCGATGTAGCCCAGAAATTCGGTGGTGTCGATGTTTGCGTAACCAATGCGGGAGGGCCGCCGGCAAAGGGTTTTCTTGCAGCGACTCTCGACGAATGGCACCGCGCCATCGAACTGAATTTTCTCAGTACCGTTTATTTCGCCCGCGAAGTCATCCCGCACATGCAGCGCAAGCACTGGGGCCGCATCATCACGCTGACATCGATTACGACCAAGCAGCCAGTTGCCGATCTCGTACTCTCCAATGCCGTGCGCGCCGCTGTTGTGGGTCTGGTAAAAAGCTTGGCAAACGAATTCGGCAAGGACGGAATCCTCGTGAATAACGTTGGCCCCGGCTTCACTGCGACGGATCGCCTGAAAGAGTTGGCCGCAGCGCGGTCTTCCTCGTCCGGAAAAAACCAGCAGGAACTTTTCGATGCCTGGGCAGCCGATGCGCCACTCAAGCGCTTAGGCGAGCCGCGCGAGGTTGCGGAGACGATTGTTTGGTTGGCCTCAGAGGCTGCTTCCTACATCACAGGCCAAACCATTCTCGTCGATGGCGGTGTGTATAAAGGTTTATAAATTTCTCAGGTCCGTGGAGAGTGCATGCGTTCGATAGCATCCCGGATGTCAGTCATGAGCGGCGAAGGCGCGCTCTCAGTCTTTGCTCACGCCAAGGAACTTGAAAGCCAGGGCCGTTCGATTATTCATCTCGAATTGGGCGAGCCAGATTTTCATCCGGGTGCATCGGTGGTCGAATCTGCCGCCAAGGCTCTTGCGGATGGCAAAGACCGTTATTGCGCCGTTGCCGGGGTTCCCGCTCTGCGTGAAGAAATTGCGGCGTATTTGCAGCGCACCCGGAATATCAGCGTCACCCCGGCGGACATTGTGATCGCGCCCGGCTGCAAGGCGGCGCTGTTTTTTGCCATGATGTCGCTGCTCGAGCCGGGCGACGAAGTTCTTTATCCCGATCCCGGCTTTCCGGGATATCCCTCAATCACACTTGGCCTTGGCGCAGTTCCTGTGCCATTCGAACTCTCATCGCGCAATCACTTTCAGCCTGACGTGTCAGAGATCGCTTCGAAGATCACACGCCGAACTCGCATGCTGATTACGAACTCTCCGGGCAATCCCACGGGAACTGTCTATACGGACGCGGTGCAGCGAGATCTGGCAGAACTCGCGGTCAAGCACGATCTCTGGGTGCTCTCCGATGAAATCTACGCGCGCATCATTTACGGCGACGAATATTTGTCGATGCTGCGTTATCCCGGGATGAAAGAGCGCACCGTAATCATTGACGGCTTTTCGAAAAGCTTTGCCATGACGGGGTGGCGCCTGGGCTATGCCATCGCGCCGCCAGAGGTGGCCGCTGCACTGTCGATGATGGCGATCAACAGCTACACCTGCGTGGCCGAATTCACGCAATACGCTGCCATCGATGCCCTGCGCGATCGCGAGAGCAATACTCCGAGAATGGTCGCCGAGTTTGCCCGGCGGCGAACGCAGTTTGTGGACGACCTGAATAGAGTGCCGGGCTTCCGTTGCGAACCTCCCGAGGGCGCGTTCTACGCCTGGGTCGACATTCGCGGTACCGGTTCCAGCGCCGAAGAAGTCTGCCGAGTTCTTTTGGACGATGCCGGCGTCGCTGCAATTCCTGGATCGGCGTTTGGTCCATCCGGCAAGCATTTCGTGCGATTCTCATTCGCCTCTTCGGTGGAAAATCTAAAAGATGCTGCGGCTCGCATCATGAAAGTCTCGATCGCATGGCAAGGAACCCTGGTCGAAAGCTAGCCGCCGGTACAAAGATATTGTGTTTCGAGGTTTGAATGGCGCAGCGCTTCAGCTCTGCGATAGATTGCTGCGATAGATTGCTGCAATGAGTAGGGGCTTCAGCCCCTGAGGGAAATATGAAATTGGCACCTCGAGTCTTACCCTGTTTCCTGCTCTGCGTCACCGCCTTTCCGGCAGTTCTTTCCCACGCTCAGGCCCGTCCTCTTCCCGGTCCGGATGTCCAGCAGATCTACCAGCGTCTGCTGCCACAAATCGATAAAATTCCAGCTTTCGATCATCACGCGCATCCCGGATTTTCCGATGATCCCGATGTCGATGCCATGGCCGCGCCTCCCGATTTCAGCGAAGCTGTACGCACTCGCGCTGATAATCCCGAACTCATCGCCGCCGCCAAAGCCTTGTTCGGATATCCCTACACAGATCTTTCGCCGGAACACGCCAAGTGGCTGATCGCGAAAAAAGCCGAGCTGAAAAAACAATATCCCGGCACCGCCTACTTCGACATGATCCTCGACAAGATCAACACCGAAAGCTCTGCCGCCAACCGCGCCATGATGCCGGATTATCTCGACCCCAAGCGCTTTCCCTGGGTTTTCTTCGTCGACTCTTTCATGTGGCCCTTCAACAACCAACGCGAGACCGCGCGTAATCCCGATGAAGAAGTTTACATCCCGCTGCAGGAAAAAATGCTGCACCGCTGGATGCAGCAGGAAAACGTCACCAAGCTTCCTCCGGATCTCGATGACTATCTGAAGTTCATCACCCAGGTGCTGGAAGACAATCAAAACAGAGGTGGGATCGCGATAAAGTTTGAAGTAGCCTACTTCCGCCCCACAACTTTCGGCAACCCCACGCGCGATCAGGCTGCAGACCTTTACCAGCGCTACGTTACCGGCGGGATCCCCAGCGAGAAGAACTACCGCACCTTCCAGGATTACATCTTCCGCTATCTCATTCTGGAAGGTGGCCGCTTGCATCTTCCCGTACACATCCACTCCGCGGTCGGCATCGGCGACTACTTTAGTTTGTCACAGAGCAACATCATGAACTTCGAAAGCGTGCTGCGCGATCCGCGCTACCGCAACATAACCTTTGTAATGCTCCACGGCGGATATCCGCTCGAGCGTGAGGCTATCTGGCTCGCCGCCCTGAAGAATGTTTATTTTGATTCCTCGTTCGAAGAACTTGTGCAATATCCTTCTGCCTTCAAAGACGTACTCAAGATGTGGCTCGAGACTTTCCCCGATAAGGTCACCTTCGGCACGGACGCTTTCCCTTACAATGAAGTCCTGGGCGCGGAAGAGAGTTATTGGCTGGGCGCGAAATCAGCGCGGACGGCGTTGGCGGCCGCTCTCGCCGAAATGATCTCGGAAAATGAAATCAGCGAAGACCGGGCTCTGGAACTTGCCCACGGTTATCTACACGATAATGCGGTAAAGTTATACGGTGGCAGAGTTCATTAATCATGGCGAAAAAAATCAAAATCAGCCGGTCGTCTGCTAAGAACGCAAAAACAAAAACCCGCAGTGCCGAGCCGCATTCTCGCGCGCAACGTGCCGTCACTAAACATGCTGCCACTGAGATGGCTTTGCAGTACGTTCCGTGGCACACCATCCCGCTGGAGGAATTAAATCCGCTTCTGCAGCGCCAATTCGTGGTCGGCCAGGAAATTATGGTGGCGCGAGTCCTACTGAAAAAGGGATGCATCGTCCCAGAGCACAGCCATCACAACGAGCAACTGACTTACATATTGGATGGTTCGCTGAAATTCTGGATCGACGGTCGGGAAATTGTTGTCCACGCCGGAGAGGTTCTTTGCATCCCGGCGAACATGCCGCACAAAGCCGAAGCGTTGGAAGACACGGTGGATCTTGACGTATTCAATCCTCCGCGCGCGGATTGGATCAACAGAACTGATCAATACCTGCGCGGCGAGAAATAGCCATTTACCTCATGCCGCCCTCCGCCACTCCTGGCCGGAAGTTCGATAAGCAAGGTTCTCCACTGAGCCAGCGCAAGGCTACGTTCATGTTCCGCTGCATCGGCTGCGGCGCGGTCACTCCAGACGCTGCTCAGCATTTTCGCTGTGCGGATTGCGATAATTTGCTGGAGGTGACGGATCCAACCTGGAAATCGCCCAGCGTGAATGCTAATGCTTTAAAAACCACTTGGCGCGAGCGCCGTTGCTCCAACTCACCGCTCGACCTCAGTGGCGTTTGGCGGTTCCGCGAACTTCTGCCGAGGCCAAAATCGGCCGAGCAAATAATTTCCCTGCGCGAAGGAAACACCCCGCTCTATGAACTCCCGCAAGCCTCCCGCCGCACCGGCGTTCCACAGCTCTACGGCAAACATCAAGGGATGAATCCGACTGGCTCATTTAAGGATGCGGGTATGACCGTGGCCGCCACGTTTGCCCGTGAAGCCGGATATCGTTGGGTCGCCTGCGCTTCCACCGGAAACACGTCAGCATCAATGGCGGCCTATGCCGCACGGGGCGGCATGCGCAGCCTGGTGCTCGTGCCTGACGGGAAAATTTCGTGGAGCAAATTATCGCAAGCTCTGGATTACGGCGCTCTCACCTGCCAGCTCCGAACTGATTTCGACGGCTGCCTGCGTCTGCTTCAGGAACTGGTACAGCGCGCTCCGGTCTATCAACTTAACTCGATTAATCCATTTCGATTGGAAGGCCAGAAAACTCTCGCGATTGAATTGCTGGAGCAGTTGAACTGGCAACCGCCCGACCACGTTATCGTGCCCGGAGGAAATCTTGGTAATAGTTCGGCGATCGGCAAGGCGCTGCTGGAAATGCTCGACCTTGGATTGATTCCGCGTCTTCCGAAATTGTCTGTAATTCAAGCCGAAGGCGCGAATGCTCTAGTTCGCACTTTGCGTGAAGCCGGGGGCAAGCAGCTCATCAGTGTGCAGCCCGAAACTCGCGCCACTGCTATCCGCATCGGCAATCCTGCATCGTGGGAAAAGGCGGTCAAAGTGATTCAAGCTACCGGCGGAGCTTGTGAAGAGGTAAGCGAGATTGAGATCGCGATAGCGAAAGCTGAAATCAGCGCTGAAGGAATCGGCTGTGAGCCGGCTTCGGCTGTGACGCTTGCCGGTCTGAAGAAATTCCTGAAGCAGGGCTTCGTAAAGCCAGAAGAAACCGTCATTCTGGTGCTCACTGGAAACCTGCTCAAAGATCCCGACTTCACCATGGAGTTCCATCGTGGCGAGCTTTTTCCCAAGGCCGTGAACAAGCTCGATAACGCCGCGTTAAACTCTCTACGCCATCCTCCCATTGTGCTCGATGCCGATCTGGACGCGATCCTCCAGACCCTGGAACGAGCCGAGAAATCCGATCCTGCTCACGCCAATGCCTAAGAAGAGAAAGAAATCACTTGCGGCGCCGCTGCATCTGGCTCTGCCCGCGACCTCAGCCAATCTAGGGCCAGCCTTCGATGCCGCCGCCCTCGCGATGGATTTATACATCACGATCGATGCGCGACCCGCCGCCGATTTTTCGATTCGCGCCACAGGCCGCGACCTGGAAATCTGCGAGACTTTAGAAAACCACCTTATCCTCACCACCTACCGAGAGATTCTTCAGTCGCATAGCAAACAGATTATTCCGCTATCTCTTCGTATTCGAAACGATATTCCAATCGGCAAAGGCTGCGGCTCGTCCGCGGCGTCGCGCCTGGCTGGCATCGCATTGGCAAATCATTTCGGAAATTTGCGCTGGACCGACGCGCAAATCATCGGCGAAGCATCCCGCCGCGAACACCATCCGGATAATGCTGCCGCCTGCTGGATGGGAGGTTTTACGGTCGCGCGCATGTCTGGAGTAGCAGAAGCTCAAGTGGTCAGCATCAAGCCGAAAGGGAACTGGCCTTTGTTGCTTGCGCTCCCAGAGCAGGCTCTTTCTACCGAGGAAGCCCGCCGCGTGCTCCCGGCGCAGTATTCCCGCGCTGACGCGGTAATCAACATTCAGAACTCGATGATGCTGCTCGCCGCTTTTTTGCAGGGAAATCACGCATTGTTAGCATCTGCGCTGGATGATCGCATGCATCAACCTTACCGCTCCGCACTCTGTCCTTTGTTGCCGTGCCTGCAGGGACTCGACGCGAACTCAGGAATTCTCGGAGCCGTTCTCAGCGGCGCCGGTCCGTCGGTTGTTGTATTTCTCGATCCCCGTTCCTCGGTTCAGAATACTCGAAAAATTATTGCCGCTCACCTCGCCAACAATAGACTGCTCGCTGAGTTGCTTCTCACCTCGATTGCGCCGGGCGGAGCGCACAGATAAAATCCGCCGAATCATCTGATTTGAAATGAACTAGTGATTTCCTCAAGCAGAAACTTTCCTCATCCGCACGTGTTAATTTCAACCATAGGGTCGCCGCTTCACAAGAGCTTAGTAAGTATTTGGGGTGTGCAGGATGAAGCCAAAAATGCATCATCACGTCCAGCCACGTGAGGGCGAACCGCTGTGCAATGAGCCAGCCTCGGAAGAAATCCAAAAGTTTTTTCGGGCCCTAGAATCCTATCCTGATCGCGTGGCCAAGGAACCAGGCGTTTCTTTCCGCCAGCACCTGTCCAGCCTCTTTAAGGCGTCACGTAAGGACACAGATGAACCCCGGCGGCACTAATTAGCAGTCAGCAATTTCTATCGGCTCGCCGGAGGCACGATACCGTTCATGCGCAGATATTCCACCATTTGCCCGTAGTGGTCAAATCCGTGAGCAGTCACGCTAGTCGCCACTCCCAGTCGCGTCACTGATCCCTCTCCGAACGGGCTTTTCAATGGAACGACCAGATTGTTTTCGTTGATGGTCTGAATCGCCTTGTGAACATAGGTAAACGAATCTTTCAAATAGTCTAGGATCTCCTCCTTGGTTTTGATCGAGGCTGGTCCTGATTCATCGCCCACATCTACCGGAACCTTTTCACTTAATATTGCCGCCCCAAAAATATAATTCACCGCTGCCACGTGCTTTATCTGCTCGCCGAATGTGCGAACGCCCTTGAATTCACCATTGCTGGGCGCGAATCCAAATTTGTCCTCGGGCATAGCTTCGGCCGCGGAAACAAATTCATGTTCCATATTTGTGACCGCCCGGTCGAGCACTTCAGTGACCGTCCTATGCTGCTCATGCTTCTTGTTGACCTGTGCCGCAGTGAGCCCCGCAAGCAGTAGCGCGCAAAATACAACCCACCCAACCTTCCTGTTAATCATCGATTCTCCCTTTGAACTACCCAGTGTGCCTCTGTGTCCTCTGTGTTAAAAGTTTTTCTCTGTCAAGATTTCCCGACCGCAAAAGGCCATTCCGCGCCTCTCCAGGCCCGAATCATATAAATCGTCAACCCCGCCAATAAGATTACTACTGCATACCGTATTTCCTTCTGCCAGTTCGCCCGATTGAACAGGATAAACAGAAATCCCGCAATCGCGGCCAATGCTGGCACCGGATACAGCCACATGCGAAACGGTCGCGGGAAATCCGGACGCGTCACTCGAAACACGATCACTCCAACCGCCTGCACCAGAAATTGCAGAATCAGCCGGATGACCACCAGTGCCGCAATTGCGTCCCGCAGCCGCAAAAAGCAGAACGCCGCCGCCACTACTCCCAGCGCCAGCAGTGAAACATACGGGAAGCGATACACGGGATGCACTTTGGCAAATGCCTTAAAATAATTTCCGTCCAGAGCCGCCGCGTACGGAACCCGCGAATAACCCAGCATTAGCGAGAAGACCGACGCGAACGCAGCTACGATGATCAGACCAGTTACCACCCGCGCCGCCCACGGCCCATAAATCCGCTGCATAAACAACGACACAACGTACAAACCGTTGTTGTTATGCCCCGCTTGCAGCATTTCCCGCCACGGAACCACGGCTAGAATGCACAAGTTCATCGCTAGATATAGACAAGCCACCAGCAAAATGGAAAGCAGCAAAGCTCGCGGAATATTCCGCGTGGGATCTTTTATTTCGTCCCCCAGGTAACAAACGTTGTAGTAGCCCCAATAATCGTAAGTGGCCACAAGCATGGCCCCGCCCAAGCCGGTAAAGAATCCATGAGAAAGCGTGAATGCTCCCGGAGGAAAATCAAAAGCGCGAGCCGCATTGAAGTGGGTAAGCCCGGCGAAAATGATCCATCCAATCGTTCCCATCACGCCGACCCAAAGTATGTTCGAAAGCCGCCCGATTACCGTGATGCGCCGATAAAGAAGGAAAACTGTCAGAAAGCAGATTATGACTGCGACAGCAGTCCCCTGGGTCACAATCCAGCTGACCTGCAAAGGGCCCGCCCACGGGATTGACAATGATGCAGTGTGGGCGGCGTAAACCGTTTCAAGGCTGGGCCAGTAGTAAGCTGCGTACCCGGCGAGTCCGATGCAACCCGTGGCGATCGACAGTGGCGCGCTGAAGGAAAGTTGCCAGATAAACAAAAACGAAATCAGCCGTCCCCATTTTCGCGGCCCATAAATTTCATTCAGGTAACGATACGGTCCACCCGATCCCGGCATCGCCGCGCCCAGTTCCGCCGAAACCAGCCCATCGCACACAGCCAATAGAGCGCCTGCAATCCATCCCAGCATGGCCTGCGGACCGCCCATTGCGCTCAAAACCAGCGGCATGGTAATGAACGGGCCCACGCCGATCATGTCGATCATGTTGAGCGCAGTCGCGCTGCCCAGGCCCATGCCGCGGATCAGACCGGGTGAACTCGAATTACTTTGCGGGGGCGCGTGCATTTCTTGTAAGGCGAGTTTCGGGCGTTACGGATGAAGCAATACTCTTCCGCTTATTTTTCGCTGTTCGAATGCCGCATGCGCCTGGGCAGCTTCCGCAAGGGGATACGTGCGATCAATCCGGATAGAAAGCTTACCTTGCCTGACCCAATCGACGAAGTGTTCGAGGTAACGAGGATATTCCTTGAAATAAGGGCTGCCATTTGTGCGGGTCAAAAACAGCGATCCCTTTTCCTGCAGCTTCATAAGATCAAACGGAGGCACGTACCCGCTGGACTGGCCGTAGATCACAAGATATCCGCCGGGAGCCAGACTGTCGAGGCTCGCCTCAAAAGTATCCTTACCAACGCCGTCATAGACTACGCTGACTCCGCGGCCTCCCGTAATCCGTCGCGCTTCCTTTGCAATATCGGTTTGCTTGGAGATGATAACCTCATCCGCAGCGTCCTTTACGAACAAAGATTTCTCCTCACTCGATGTGACGCCAATCACCTTTCCCTCACGTATCTTCGCCATCTGGCAGAGCAAAAGACCGATGCCTCCAGCTGCAGCGTGAATCAAGCACCAGTCTCCGGATCTTATTGGGTAGGCGAAATGCGTGAACGCGTAAGCCAGGAATCCCTGATTCATACCTGCTGCTGCTTGGTCGATGCCGACACCATCTGGAACGCGGATGAGCCACGCGGCTGGGGCCAGCGCATGTGTCGCATAAGAATTTCCTACGAACACAACGCGATCTCCCACTTGAACATTGTCTACGCCGGCGCCGAGCGCCTCGACGACCCCAACTCCCTGGCTGCCTAGGGTTGTGGGAAGTTCGGGCTCGCTCGGATTGGCGCGACGGTAGAAGCCCTGCCCGACTAGCTCCCCGCGCCGCTTTTGAACATCGAGAAAGTTAACGCTCGCAGCTTTCACCTGTACCAAAGCCTGTCCCTGTCCCGGAGTCGGCGTGGCCAGTTCTTCCAACTTCATAACTTCCGGGCTGCCATAGGAATGAATGCGAATAGCGAGCATTAAGTTTTGCCTGGCCTCTTCGAGAACTACTAGGGCGACGGACTATCGCTTCTCATGCCCCGCGCTCAACAGATTCACATACAGCCGCACCGCACCCGGCACGCCCGCCGGCAACTGCCGGAAGAACGCATAGCCCGTGTAGATATAAGTTCCCTTTCCATGCTGCGCCTGCAGCAATCCGCCCTTCTGCGGCTCCTCGCCGGGATCATGACACGCCAACAGTGGTTTGAAATGCTCATCCCACTTGTCCATGAAGTACAGCCCTCGCTCCTGCACCCATCCATCAAAGTCTCGCGCTGCAATCGCGTTGGGATAATGAAAAACTTCATCTTCGGGCGCCAGGATATCAACCGGAGATTCCTCCACCGAAACCCGCGCCCGGCTTAGCTCGGCGGGATATGGGGTGAAATGTCCGCTATTAAAATCCGCCACGCCGCTGTTGTATTGCACGACCAGCGTTCCGCCCGCGGAAACAAAGTCCAGCAGCTTTTTATTATTCTCAGCAACTTCTTTCTGAGTATCGTAGGCGCGAATGCCCAACACAATCGTTCCGTAACTGCTCAAATCTTCGCCGCCGAGTTTCTCCGGCGAGATCAAAGTCACGTTCATTCCAAGCTGCTGCAGCACTGTGGGAATGTCATCCCCCGCGCCCATAATGTAACCGACCTTCAAATCGTGCGGGACTTGCACATCCACTATGCTCACGCGCTGAAGCGAAGGTTGATAATAATAAAAGCTGCCCAGGTCTTCGCGTGTTACCAGTGTGTAGCCTTCGCTGAATTGCTTGCCTTCTACATCCAGCGTCGCCCGCACCTGGTCTCGTCCCTCCTGCAGGCCAGCCGGAAAGACCTTGAAGTGAAAATCCTGCTTCTCCCCGCGCCTCGCAAATTTCACGTCCTGCTGCCCCGGTTCCGACCGCCAACCCTGCGGCAATTCAAGGCGCAGCACGCCCGCCATTTCGTGATTCAGATTGCTGGTTACCCCTACCGTCACCATCGAACTCGCGCCGTTGTGGGTCGAGATCACGTGTGTTCCGGGTTCCAGCGCAACTGAGAATGCAGGAACCACAGCCAGCGGACGCGCTCGTTCCTCTCCACCATCATCCAAAAATGTCGCTACGACCGTGGCACCAATGGCGCTCTCTCCTCGCTCCGCGCCCGCAATCGAATATTCCACCCGCGCTCGCAGCACCGCAGGCGGGAAGGGAAGCGTCGCATATTTCTCGTCATCGATATGATTGATGCTTTCGGTAAACGGATTATCCCGATGCCAGTATGGACGGGTGTAGGCCGCGTCATCAGGAACCTTCAACCGAAACACCGCGTGGACGTTATCTCCGGGTTTGACGACAACTTGCTTCGTCTTATCCGAAATCGTGCTCCATCCTTCCGGCACTTGTAATTTCAATCCGTCGAGCAGGAGCCGTTCCTTCGATCCATTACGAAAATCCACGGCAACCATGAAATCCTGACCCGGCGAAACCGCCGTCCTTGCCTCCGATTCCTTCGGCAATGTTTTCGACGGTTCCGCGCGCGAAACCACTGTTGCCGCAAGATTTACATTCAAAGCGTCGTTCAGCGCAGCCTGCGCTTGCTCTGTCTTTTCTTCCAGCCGAGCGCTCAGGTCAGCCTTTGACACCGCATTCAGCCCGGATTGTTCAACCTCCCGTCTAAGCTGCTTAAAGCTCGCGATAACCCTGATGAGCGGTGCTGCGGCAGCCAGCGAGTCTTTATGGTTCGCATCAGCGCTGGCTGCGGAAACCTCACTCGCAATTTTCGTCAATTCTCGTCGCAATTGTGGAACCTTGGCTTCCTCCGTCCCCAATCGCACCGCCAGTCCGGGCAAACTGATATCGATCCCGTCGAAGAAATCTTTTTCATGTCCATCTTTATCCAATTTCGCAGATACGATCGAATCCACCAGCTTGTAAAACGTAAACCGGTCTCCGGGTTCAACAGTCCAGCTTCCGGACCCCTGCGAGAGTTGGTGCCGCAACCCCTCCATGGCGAACTGTATGTATGACATGCCCAAGTCGGCGTCACGTTCGCCGGTGTTCAACTTCACCGTCCAGTTCGCATCCGGACAGGTCATCGCCCCGAACCCGCACACATTCCCGATATATAGTTTCTTTGCCTGCCAGGGCAGCAATCCTTCGGCGATCTGCGCAGGAAAGCGCTTTGGATCCGCTGCCGCTCGAAACGCCTCTTGGGTCAGGATGCTCGAAGCCTGGTGATGTCCGTGCCCATCCCGCGGCGTACCCGAAAATCGCGCGACCAGCACATCGGGACGGAATGTTCGAATCACCCGCACCATATCGCCTAGCGCAATATCGTGACCACCCCACTTGGAAAAAGTCTCCTCCGCGCTTTTTGAGAAGCCGAAATCTGCCACGCGGGAAAAACGCTCTTGCACTCCGTAATACTCATCCGCCGCCAGCAGTTCCAAAGTGCGCAGCACTCCCAGCACATCCGACAAATTGCTGCCAACTTTATTCTGCCCACCTTCACCGCGATTCAGCGTCATCAATAGCACGCAGTCGCCGCGACCACGCGATTCCAGCGTCAGCATCCCACCATCTTCATCATCCGGGTGCGCCACGGTCTGCATCAGTTGTGCAGTCGTGCCCAGCCGCCGCAGCATCAACCGCAAGCCCAGAGTTCCTCGATCCTGCGGAAGCTCGGGAGGGCTTCCCCGGTAGGGGAGTTGGGGAAAATCCGCTACCGACCACGGTTGATTTTCGCCAGGCTGTGCCGCAGTCGAAGGGTGCCCAGTTTCCCCGGTCTGCCGCGGCGAAGCCACTAGCAGCAGAGGACATGCCGCAACAACGAATAGCCAGAATGAAGTCTGAAGCGATACGGGTTCTGAGAAATGCGAGAAGAGTCGCTGCAACCGGCTCACGAGATGGGAAGGCGCCAAATATTTCACCCTACAAGGATGGGGCCTAACCTCGATCGGACGCAAATTGTTTGACAGTGGCGCAATTTGACTTTTATCCAAACGGCCTTACTGCCCTCGTCCTTCCTTCAGAGTTTCCTGACAAGTGCTGGCGGCTGTAAGCACGACGTCAAACGCTGTTTCTTTCCGCAAGCTCTTCAATAAAGGATCTTCCAATAATGCGGAATACGCGCAGTAATTCTGCTGAACGGCTGCCTTCAACAAACGCAACGCGGCATCTTTCTGTCCGCAATACGCCATCAGCGCTCCTACGTGGTACCAGGCTTCCGGGTCGGGTTCCGTCATCACCGACGCTTCTTCGTTCCGCACAATTCGGTCCATATCCGCCGGCTTTTGCGCCTGC
>JBAWBG010000367.1:0-4679 GCA_049589695.1 Candidatus Sulfotelmatobacter sp.
GTTGACGAATGTCAGCTCATCCGCCGTTCCAGTTCCGGTTCCGTGAAGTAAACACCCGATGCTCGCGCTCGCCAAGGAGGCAGCGCGGGCATCGGGAATCCAACTCGCCCCGCACTCCGTGAACAAAATCGTCTTGAGTCCAGACAAGAACCACTCCAAGGGAAACCGCGATTCCTTTTGCCAGGAAAAGAATCGAAAGAGATGCCAAAGGGTTTACGTAAGAGTCGCCGCGATTTTTGGACAATAACTGCCGGCAGCTCGCGGCTCATGAGAGTAGATCACAATCAGGTGCCGTATAGCATGCCAACTTTCAATAATCCAAGGTGCCACCGCTGTCCGGACGATTCCAAACCGAACCGCGCACATTCCAAATCATGGTGTCCATTCTAAGGTCGGAGGCTCTCAAAAGCGCAAAAAAGCTCCACCCCGAAGGTTGATCGCAGGTGAAACGACATGTAGGTGCGCAAGTCCCAGCACCACGAAGCTTTACGACCGGCGCCCATAAACCACTGAGGCCGCGAAATGATAACGTCCTTTATCATGCGCTCTCCGGATGACAAGCAACTCCCTGAGAAGATGGGGATGCAATCGTATTCCACGATCTCGGCAATGGTGTTTCTGCAATCCTTTCGAAGTAGTTGAACGCCCACTGTGGTGAGCCTCGGAAGTACGCAACCGTTGCGGAGAAATGAGCACGCGGGCACCAGTCGATATCCCGGTCCGAGTTCACTTTAGTAAACACTTGTCGGCTTCTTGTCAGGAACTGCCAACTGACGAGAAGCGCGTTTATCAGTATCGATCCCGGCAAATTTCCCAGAAGAGGACTTCGAGCCCGCTTGGCTCTTCTTGGTCAAGTTCCGGTTAGCCCGTGACTGCTGATCTTGCCCGGCAAGCAGTAGGACCTACCCCACCATGGGTGCGATAATTTCGGTAACAAATCCTCCTGCAACTTATGAAGCGCCACGTCCTCATGTACGGGTTGATCGGTGGAATTTTGATTGCTCTGCTCCAGTGGACCCAGTATCAGTTCCTGGTCGTCGAACATTCCATTGAAATCTACGGCGGACTGATCGCCGCGACCTTTGCCGTTCTTGGCATCTGGCTTGGCCTCAAGCTGACAGCAAAACGCCAGACAATTGTTGAGAGGGAGGTTTCCGTCGCTGCCGAGGGACCGTTCATACCTGACGAAAGAAAACGTGAGGGCCTCCATATCACTCGCCGTGAGCTTGAGATCCTTGAACTGATCGCCCAGGGCTTGAGCAACCGCGAAATCGCCGAGAAGCTTTTTGTGAGCGCGAGCACGGTGAAGACCCATTCCAGCCGTGTTTTCGACAAACTCGGGGCGAAACGAAGAACGCAAGCGGTTCAACTCGGCAAGGAATTCGGCCTTCTCCCCTGATTTACTCGTGCACGAGCATCATTCGCGCCAATAACCATCCCCCAAAAGAATGATTTTTCTCTCCGCCGCCAAAATCAGCCAAAAGGATGACGACACCGACCCCGCCTCATGCGGTATGTTGAGCCGCTCAATACGCGCGAACATGAAGTTTGTGAAAACATGAACTTCTTGAAAGAAGGAGCGAACATGAAGTCTCTGAATTCGATGAAGGTCTTTTTCGTGGGTACTCTGTCGATCGGCTTGTTTTCAAGTACTGCGCTCATCCCCGCAACCGCCCAGGAACTCCCTCGGGTCTACGACGCCTCCATGCCACGTGACCAGCAGATCACACTCGCTGAAAGCGCAGCCCCGGCCGAGGTATCCAGTAACGCCACAGTTTATGTTCTCGGCCCCAAAGGCTACGAGAAAGCGCGCGAAGGCACCAACGCCTTCAGCTGTTTTGTTGGCCGGCATTTCGTAAAGCCCGCAGAAACAACCATTGAGCCGCAGTGCTTCGACGCCGAAGGCAGCCGCACTCTCTTGCTTGTCTACATGCACGGCGAAGAGCTGCGCACAAACGGCAAGTCCGAGGCCGAAATCAAGGCAGACGTCGCCGACGGATATAAGGAAGGCCGTTACAAGTATCCGAGCAAACCGGGGTTCCTCTACATGATGTCCAGCCGGAACCGCTTGAGCGCGATCCCCGAACATGGCACTGGCATTTTCCCTCCTCACTTGATGTTTTATGCGCCGAACATGACAACGAAAGACATCGGGTTCGACGCCCAATCGCTGGCGAAGCTCGATTATCTTGGGATGACTCACCCCGGAGCGGGCGATAACCTTATCGTAGTCATCCCAACGGCACCCAAGTCGGCAGCTGACGTGGCTGGTCGCTGAGCCCGCATGAGCATGGGGACGGCAGCATACGTGGAAAGGTCAGGATCGGATAAAAGACATTACTAACGATATGAGAAAGATCGTCGTCACCTTCGGGCTGATCTCCGGCGCTATCTCCTCGCTGATGATGATAGCGCTGGTGACCTTCGGCGGTAGGATTGGCTTCGACCGCGGCGCGATCATCGGCAACACCTCGATCGTGCTCTCGTTCTTGATGGTGTTTGTCGGCATCCGAACCTACCGGGACACCATCGGCGATGGCCAGATTACGTTTTTAAAGGCTCTTGCCGTCGGCCTCTCCATTACGCTGATATCCTGCATCATCTATGTCGTAACCTGGGAAGTGATCTACTACAACTTCCTGCCTGGTTTCTGGGACGCATATGGCGCTCATTTGGTTCAGAAGCTCACTGCCTCAGGGGCGAGCCCCGCAGCCGTCCAGGAAAAACTTCAGCAGGTCAGAAAATACAAAGAGCTGTACAATAACCCATTCTTCAATGCAGTGCTCACGTTCATTCATCCCTTTCCGATTGGGCTCGTCATCACGCTGTTCTCCGCGTTGGTCCTGAGGAGAAAGCCGCAACCGCAACCCGAGCAATCACCCTTGCCGGAATCGTGAAGCTGTTCCGGCGGCTTCGCCCTAGGGTCGTCGTTGGCACCCGTGAGTAAACCGCCGATAGCCGATCTGCCCGTCTTCGTAGGGCCGGTTTTGTTAACGTTCGCATCGTGACGTTTGAGCCGTGGCAGCGACTCGAATTCACCACAACCGGACAACTTCCCTGTAGCCGGCAATCCGGAAGTTATTCATCTATTAACCGCTTTAGCAAAGTTGGGCCTCGCTCCGTCAGTTGGTGAAAAATCCCCATTTCACTAACTTGAAACGTAAATACACTTGACAACCTTAGCAGCGGCCATATGATGCACCGTGCAAGACTCTGGCCGAGCCTCCAGCCTTGGATTGTGCGCTTTCGGGGGAGGGAGCACAATTCGCCCGATCCTGTGCTCGGCCTTTGCTTGAGCACATCTAACCGGTACATCAACACTCGCAAAAATAACGAAACCGTTCGAAGCTACCGAATCGAGTTTCTGTTGAAATATCGCATCTCTGACAATGCCGGCGCTGTCAAACACTTTTTGAGCGTACTGTTCCGTGCACTCGGAAGAGCGCGCCATTTCGCTCTCGTTGAAGGTTCTGCCATACCAACCAAGGCTCGCTCGTAATCTGTTTCAGGTCAGGACAATCAGTCCGACCCATGCATCTCTTCGGTCATATGTTCGATCATGATTACTACTTCGAACTCCCCGTGAAGGGGAGCGGGATACCCAATCAATTACTCGATGTTTTGCTGCACACCATCGCGATATCCGGGCTTTCCCGCGTACGAACCGAACTTTCTCAACTGCTCGTAATCCCATCCCTTGCGCATCATCCAGTACAAACGAACCGCTAGTTTTCGTGCCAACGCCACTTTGGCGATCTTCCGACCTCGCCGCAGCGCCATGTGGCAGTACTTACTCCGCCATTCCGGAACGCTCCGCACGGTCACTTGCGCCGCTTCCACCAACAGAAAACGTAGCAGCGAGTTGCCTTGTTTCGTGATGTGCCCGAGTCGCCGCCGCTGTCCACTTGAATCTTCCAACGGCACCAGTCCCAGATAGCACGCGATCTGCTTCCCACACTGAAACCGCTCCGCTTGCCCAATGATCAGCACGAACGCCAACGCCGTCAGCTCGGCTATCGTCGGCGTCAGTCGGTCGAGCAACTCCAGCAGATCGCGCCGTCGCCGGCTCGCCCACGGCGCTAACTTGAACGCCTCTAGTTGTTCTCGTCTGGCCTCTCGCCACAACCGCTTCCTACAACGCAGTCCTTCGTTGAGCGCCACCGACTGCAACTGGTTGATGATCCGCGTCCGCGCCTGCACCATGCGATGCCGATGCCACAACAGTTGTCGCAGATCGCGATTCTCCCAGCTCGGGACCCAGATGTGGGGAAAGTCATCTTTCAACATCAAGCGCAATATCAACTGCGCATCCTGGCGATCCGGCTTCTGCTTGCGCACCCGCTTCGCATGGATCGCCGCTGCATCCCCGATCCACAGCTCACACTGCAGCTCGGAGAGCAGTCGTTCAAACCAGCGCGCGTGCCCGCTCCCCTCCATCCCCACGCGCACCTTTATTCCTTGTGCCGCCAGATCACGGTAGAACTTCTCCGCTTCCTCGCGCTGCTCCAGTCGCCGCTCTTGCAGTTCCCCAGTCTCGGTATCTACAAAAGCAATTTGTTGGAAGCCCGGGTGATAATCACAACCTATAATCATCATGTTCGGCTTCTCTCTCCCGAGCGCTCTTGGTTGGTTTGGTAGCCACCAAAGTCTACTCGGCTGCAGGAGCCGACATTGTCATG
>JBAWBG010000368.1:0-14306 GCA_049589695.1 Candidatus Sulfotelmatobacter sp.
CCCGTACGCAAGCCCCTATACCCAGCGAATTGAACCGGAAGAACGTATGTCAGGGTTATTTGGGCGGGTGCCGTGCCTTTAATTGTTCTTCTTAAAGTGAGATTTGCAGAGTACGCGTCGGCTTGCAATTGTTGATCGTAGTGAAGTATCGGCGGTACGGGACCAGTCTCCTCAACGTTGGTGACATCGGCGATGATAATTACGTCTGAAGAGCGAACGAGTTCATCGAGGTGTAGATTTCGAATCCCAACGCAGTAGCAGGGAACCGTCATTACTGCACTGAGAAGTAGCCCGCACCAGAAGCTGCCGGAACCTGCACGGAATGCCAATCTACAGCGGCGATAGTTCATCTTCACCCTCTTCCTTCTTCGGGCGCAGAAACCTTCTCTCCAGAAACCCCTGAGCCAAATCCCTTCCACCAAGTCCGAAGGCGATCGCAAGTCCCAGCATCAGCGCTCCAAATACAATGCCAAAGGCGACCAGCATCGTCTGCTCAGCCAAACCAAGTTCTTCAAAAACAATCGATAACACAAAAATAATAATGATGCTGCGGACGGCAAAACTAAGCACCCGCGGAGATGGCACATTTGCATTCACCGCGGCCAGCAGTGCGGCGCGCGAGAAGAAGCCGGCCGCCAGCAACCCGAAAAACAGGATGAACAAAGCTGCGAACAGTCGCGGCAGGAAAAAGAAAAACTTTGCGACCTGCTCCTGCAGCCCAAGAATTCCCAGCACACTCACGCCCACCAGAATGAACCCGAGCCAGACCAGCCAAAAAACAAACCGGCTCATCACCTCGGAAGCCGGAGGCAGAGCGGCTTTGTTCAGCAGTTGCGAGGCTCCCGTGTTTTCTGAAAGCTTATCGAATCGCAGAAGCCGGAGCAGGCTGCGCAGAATCACTTTCGCGACATATGCCACCGCCCATCCCGCCAAGGCCAGGATCAACATCACGATGAGACGAGGAAGGTAGTGGGCGAATCCTCTGGCCAGTTCGTGCAGCGCCTGACTGAGTTCACTGATGATCATTTCTTTCATAATTACCTCACTCTCTCGTGTCCCACATTTGCAGAAGATAAGGTTTCAAGCGCTCGAATTCGAGGCATAAGCCTTCGATATTATTTTCGACATCTTCCGCGGTACCGTTGCGATTTTCCGTCAGAAAGGTCAGAACTCTTCCACGAAATAGCGGCGCCAAAGCTTGAATGATGTGATCGCGGTTGATCACAGATTTTTTGTAGGAAGCGGCAAACTCATACACCGTTCTTACCCACAAGTCCGCCGGATAGGCAAAATCTTCCTCTTCCAGGCGAGCGATTCGCTGCAGTTCCGCAAGGGTAGACGGGGACAGTATGGAATGAAACACCGTTTCCAATTCGGAGACTCCGGTGGAAAACATCTGTCGCAGCCGCTTTCGATTCACCCGCAGAGGCCCCAGGGACACGTCATGCTCAGGCCCGAAAGTAGGAACCGGTTGCGAGCCGGTAATAGAACTCCATGTCGAAAAAGTTGACTCCAGCGTGGAGAACATCGTCCCCACCGTTTGTCGCAACGCCGGAACCAGATCAGCAGAACGACGTTCAATATGTTCCTTTTGTCCCAGGAACGACTGGCAAATGCGCCGCTGCCCCGTAATTGCCGCTAAGGTTAAGCGGAGTTCGATACCATCGTCGCCGCTTCCATCAGCCCATGCATTCTGCGCAAGGAATTCGCTGCTTAGGCGGCCGGAAAATGCGAAGTCCTGCATATACGGCTCGCGAATGCGGAGCCCATAGAGTGCTCGCGTCATTGGATAAAGCAGATTGGTGATGAGCAGGCCTTCAAACTTATGCCGGCGATAAGTGGGCGCCGCCAGATCGAAGCCGTCGTAACGAACCGGGTGCAGAAGTTTCGAGATCCATTCAGCGTCAATGCTCGGAGACTCGGGAGAGATCACAACACAGGCTTTCGCTCGAAGCAGTTCGGCGGCAGCGAGAATCGTATGCAATGCGACGGCATTCGATGGAGTGGTGGCGTATTGCGTGCTGATCGAGTGCAGGGTGCGAAGCGAATGAAGATTGGATATCGGGCGAAGATCGTCGATAGAGATGCCGGTCACCAGCTCCGGAGTACCATCGCGCGAGCCGCCATCCGCATTAATGATGACGACCCGATCCCGTGTGTAGGAGCGCAGGATACAACTCTGAATGGATTGGACGATCGCCCCGATTGTCTTGGCGTTATTGTGCGTGGCCAAGCCCACCAGAATGTCCACTTCGCCCACATTGATCAACTGGCGAAGAAAATCATCCGTTAGAAATGTTTCTTCGGCCAATTTTATCTCCGTGCGAAGCGGCGGCAATGCCAAGGCGTCATGCGACATCGTTTCCACGATCTCTGTTCAATCAGATTCGCCGTAGCCGGAACCAGAAAAACTGGTACGGGCCCAGAGTTAACAGATAGGGCTGATCGCCCACCCGTGGAAAAATGTTTTTCCCGGACATCTCGATCAGAATGTTCCCCTTATACCTTTTCAGGTCGAGCTCAACCGCTTGCGCCGCTCCCGAAAGGTTATTGACCGCCAGCACGGCTTCGTTGCCCAGGCGACGAACGTAAGCAAGTATTCTGTGATTGGCTGGACGCAAAAACTCGATCGATCCCCTTCCGAATACAGAAATCGAGGTGCGTACCGCGATAATTCGCTGCATCCAGTGCAGCAGAGAGTGCTCGCTTCCAAGTTGCGACAACACATTGACCGCTGGATAACCATAGACCGGATTCTGTATCAACGGAGCATACAAGCGATCCGGTTCCGCGGTAGAAAAGCCGGCGTTCCACCCTCCGCTCCACTGCATCGGAGTTCGTACTCCATTTCGATCTCCAAGATTAATGTTATCTCCCATTCCGATTTCGTCACCGTAATAGATGATCGGAGTTCCGGGCAACGACATCAGCAACCCATTCATCAACTCGATCCGCCTGCGGTCATTGTCGAGAAGCGGCGCGAGCCGCCGCCGGATGCCCAGGTTCAACCGCATCGTCTTATTTTCGGCATACGTGTCGTACATGTAGTCGCGTTCCATGTCGGTGACCATTTCCAGCGTCAGTTCATCATGGTTGCGCAGAAACAGCGACCATTGGCAGGCCGGAGGAATTTCCGGAGTCTGCTGCAGTATCTCCGTGATGGGTTTGCGATCCTCCAGCTTCAGCCCCATGAACATCCGGGGCATTAGTGGAAAATGAAATGCCATGTGGAACTCATCGCCATCGCCGAAGTACGGACGAAGATCGGCGGGCCATTGGTTTGCTTCCGCCAGAAGCATTCTGCCAGGAAATTGTTCGTCCAGTCTGCGTCGGAATTCCTTCAAGACTAAGTGAGTCTCAGGCAAGTTCTCACAATTTGTGCCTTCGCGCTCTAATAAGTACGGCACCGCGTCCAGTCGAAATCCGTCGACGCCCATCGCCAGCCAGAAACTCATCACCTTCCACATCTGTTCCCGAACCGCCGGGTTGTCATAGTTAAGATCTGGCTGGTGACTGAAGAATCGATGCCAATAATAGGCCTTCGAAATCGGATCCCAGGCCCAGTTGGATTTTTCCGTATCGAGAAAAATAATGCGGGTGCCTTTGTAGCGCTCGTCTGTATCGCTCCACACGTACCAGTCGCGACGCGGATTATCCCGCGAACTGCGCGACTCCTGAAACCATGGATGCTGATCGGAAGTGTGGTTCAAAACCATTTCAATGATGATTCGGATTCCACGGTTGTGGGCGGATTCCAGCAGCTTCCGGAAATCCTCCAGCGTCCCGTAGCTGGAATGAACCGTCTCGTAATCCGCAATATCGTAGCCATCGTCGCGCAGGGGCGACGGAAAAAACGGCATGAGCCAGATCGCATTGATCCCAAGTTCTTGCAGATAACCAAGTTTCTGCTCAAGCCCCTGAAAATCTCCGATGCCGTCGCCATTGCTGTCGTAAAAAGTGCGCACGTGTACCTGGTAAATGATGGCGTCCTTATACCAAAGCACATCCTGACTAAGTGGCAACCGGGCTTCCCCCTCTGGACGAGTCCTTACTCTTCTAGCAGCCTAAAAAGCAGTTTATATGATTGAAAAGGCCGGAGCCGCCGTCGAAGAGATGAGGCTGTTGAAAACCCGAAATTGAGCGTTCATCTCTAACGGAAGGGAACGAGCAGAAGGGAATCACGCGCCCGGCAGAATTGAGAGAGAGATAGTTCTCCTGCAAGGTCTTATTTGTCCCCGGCGGGATTTGACTCCGGGTTTGCGCTGTAAAAGAGCCTAAGCACGTCTACTTGATTGGCCGCGAACCTGTGATGAGAATGTCCACGAGTCTCCTGGCGCTTTGCTGCCACTCAGGACCGGACGCTACATGGGAGACGCCGATCAGTGCGCGGAGCAGATCGAATGGCTCCAGATCTCTACGAATGTCGCGGCTCTTGATTGTGCGCTTCACCAGCGCACCAATCGCCCCTTGAATCTGATTGCGTGAACCTTCATAGAGCTTCGAAGGCCCTCCGACGAGCGAATTAAGAGCAGGACCGATAATTTGCTTTGTCGCGATGTAGTCGACGAATAGCAACATCCATGCTCGCAAGGCCTCGATGGGAGGAAGGCTTGCGGAGAACTTCTTCTCGGCTGCGGCCAGTTTTTCCACTTCAGTCCGATAGACCGCTTCGATCAGTGCATCGCGCGTGGGAAAATGGCGATACAGAGTTCCTGCTCCAACACTTGCCTCTTTAGCGATGTCGTCAAGGCTGGCGTTCGCGCCGGAGCGAGTAAACGCGTCCTTCGCGACCTCCAGAATGCGCTCGCGGTTCCGCTGCGCGTCAGTGCGCGGTTTTCGCGGTGCAGTTTTCCGATTCTTGATCGGCATAACAAAAAAAAAGTTGCAACCGGAGACAGTCTCCGTATATCTTATCTATTGATTCGGAGACACTCTCCGTTTTATCCGGAACCTGGCGGACTGTCAATAGCGGTTCCGGGGTTCCTGGGGATCCGTTCTCCGGGTTCGAGAGGTTAAGGAATATGAATCCACTAGCCCGTTACAAATCGTTCAAAACTTCCGATCCTCGTTGCTCCGACCTTATGACGATGGCGGAGCGGGAGTTATCAGCATTTTTCAATGCCATCACTCAATTATTCGGATCACAACAGGCGGAGTTCTCAGCAGAAGACTGGCTGCAGGAGTTGATCGAGATCCAGGGTCTGCCCACTTCAGTCCGCGAATGGCGATTAATCACTACGAAGGTATCGGCTCGACTCGCGAGTCGAATGAACGCTTCTTCTCTATCGACTGAACCACAAATTGCTTAGGAGGAAAAGAATATGCGTGTTTTTGTTACCGGCGCTACAGGCTTCATTGGTACGGCGGTCGTCCGAGAACTGATCGACGCTGGTCATCAGGTGCTCGGTCTTGCGCGCTCCGACGCTGCAGCCAAATCACTAATCTCAACAGGAGCCGACGCGCATCGTGGTTCGCTCGAAGATCTCGAAAGCCTTCGCAGCGGTGCAGCGGCTGCCGACGGCGTGATCCACACCGCTTTTATCCACGATTTCTCAAACTATGGGCCTGCCGCCGAGGTGGATCGGCGCGCCATCGAGACTCTCGGCTCTGCGCTCGCGAGCTCCGACCGCCCGTTGATCGTCACTTCCGGGACCTTGCTCGTTCAACGCCAAGGCTCGCTTGCAAAAGAACGGGATGCGCACAATCCCGACTTTCCGCGCAAGTCGGAGGAGGCGGCGCTTGCGCTGGCGGCACGCGGAGTCCGGGCATCTGTACTGCGGCTACCCCCTTCGGTCCACGGCAACGGTGATCACGGCTTTGTACCGCGCTTGATTAGCATCGCACGCGAAAAAGGCGTTTCCGCATTTATAGGGGACGGGCTTAACCGTTGGCCCGCGGTGCATAGGCTCGATGCTGCTCATCTCTATAGGCTCATGCTCGAAAAGAGTTCCGTGGGAGCGAGCTATCACGGAGTGGCCGACGAGGGTATACCGACTCGAGAGATCGCTGAGGCAATCGGCCGAGGCCTGAACGTACCGGTCGTCAACAAGTCCAGCGAGGAAGCAGCTGATCATTTTGGCTGGGTTGCTCGCTTCTTTGGCATCGACGGCCCGGCTTCCAGCGCGCACACGCAGCAACAGCTAGGATGGCGACCGGTTCAACCTGGGCTCATTGCCGATCTAAACGCGCAGCACTATTTCGAACACGCGGCTGACGCCGTGGTTTCGCGTGGCTAACGCTTGAGCGATAGCAAACACTTACTTAAAGATGTCAGTACAAGGAGGAAGGGAATGACGAACATAGTTGAGGCAACTTTATTTGGGGCAACTTCGACCACAGATGACGTTTTGTCCGGCGTGAATCTGAAGGGAAAGCGGATCCTCGTAACCGGTGTTTCGGCCGGCCTCGGTGTGGAAACGGCGCGGTCCCTGGCCGCGCACCGCGCTCAGGTTGTAGGAGCGGCGCGGGATTTGAACAAGGCCAAGGCTGCAACCAAACAAGTGCAAAAGGATGCTGCGGCCAATGGCGGAAGCTTCGAGCTGGTTGAACTCGATCTTGCCAGCCTGAAAAGCGTGCGTGCCTGCGCCGACCAGTTGCTGGCGAAAGGGGAACCGTTCGACGTGGTCATCGCCAATGCAGGAGTAATGGCCACACCATTTGGCCATACGGATGATGGCTTCGAAACGCAATTCGGCACGAATCACCTGGGCCACTTTGTCCTGGTCAATCGGATTGCGTCTCTTATCCGCGATGGCGGGCGGCTCATCAATCTGTCTTCTGCCGGTCATCGCTACGCGAATGTGGACCTCGACGATCCTAACTTTGAACGCACGCCTTATGACCCGTTCGTTGCCTACGGCAGGTCAAAAACCGCGAACATCCTCTTCGCAGTTGCCTTCGACAAACGGCACCGGGACCGTAGCGTACGCGCAGCCGCTGTGCACCCAGGCGGTATTCAGACAGAACTGGGTCGATACCAGGATCCAGGCCGTATAGAAAAGATGATCGACCAGATAAATCAGCAGCGTGCAGCTCAAGGCAAAGGGCCCTACCAGTGGAAGACGATTCCTCAGGGAGCCGCAACTTCGGTGTGGGCGGCTGTCGTCGCTTCTGCTGACGAGATCGGGGGCCAATACTGCGAGGACTGTCGCGTGGGCCATATCGTGCCGGACGACTTGCCTGTCGGCATAAGCGAAGGTGTGCGCGGATATGCGGTGGATGCAAAAACTGCCGAGGCACTCTGGAAAAAAAGCGAAGAAATGGTTGGAGAGTCGTTCTAACTTCTTCATAATTACTGAAGAAGACCGCACCAGGAGCAATGAAAATGATCCAACAAAAAGACCTTGCCGGCAGTTTCACGCTGCCCGGCAAATCGATGACATTAAACCGCATGGGCTACGGCGCTATGCAACTGGCTGGCCCGGGCGTCTGGGGACCGCCGCGTGATGTGAACGCCGCCATTGCTGTTCTGCGAGAGGCAGTAGAGTCGGGCGTGAATCACATTGACACCAGCGACTACTATGGACCTCATGTGACCAATCAGCTTATCAAGCAGGCGCTCCATCCTTATGCCAAAGATCTCGTGATCGTCACCAAGGTGGGGGCTCGTCGAGATCCTGACAAATCCTGGCCCCACGCTCTTTCCCGGCAGGAGCTAGTGGATGCCGCTCATGACAATCTGAGAAATCTTGGCCTTGACCATCTGCATGTCGTGAATCTTCGGGTCGGCGGATTCTCAGAACCAGGGCAGGAATCGATCGAGGAACCGTTGACCGTGCTCGCCGAACTCAAGCGCCAGGGACTGATCCGCCACATCGGCCTGAGCAACATCACTCCCAAGCAGTTGGCTGAAGCTCAGACCATCACAGAGATACTTTGCGTGCAGAATTTTTACAACATAGCACATAGGAGCGACGATGCCTTCATCGACGACCTGGCCGCGCAAGGGATAGCGTACGTTCCGTTTTTCCCGCTGGGAGGTTTCACTCCAGTACAGTCGTCGGTACTTGACGCAGCCGCTGCGTCGCTTAAGGTCACGCCGATGCAGCTTGCGCTTGCCTGGCTTCTCCAGCGCTCGCCCAATATTCTGCTGATCCCGGGAACATCTTCCATCGAGCATCTTCGCGAGAATCTTCAGTCTTCGATGCTTCAAATTCCCCCTAAATCGATTGCCGATCTCGATGCAATCGGCGGAAATGCCTGAAATGAGAGGCACACATCGTAAGTAAGAGAATCGATCATTGCAATCACTTCGCGGCGCGGGTGGTGCTGGAAGTTGTTGATAGTGTGTGGTGCAAGACTGTGAAGTCGGCCCCCATTGCCGCCAAATGCCCGGCGGGCCTCCGTCTTTCGCATAGAAAGTGTCGAGCGGACCACCCTCCGCCCATAGATGTAGCATGGGACACTCGATTCGCCTGGACGATTCCTTATCCGCACGATCGTGTTCGACATCAATCGTCGCTGCCGCTCGATACTCCTCGCAGATTCCATGAACACGGGCTGGCTCGCGATAAGTTGAAGCGTATTCTTGGAGAATTTCTGGACCCAAGGAACCTTGCCCAAAGGGATTGTGGAAGACGGCATCGTGCGCACCGAGAAGATATTTCTCCGGGAGTGATCAGGGTAAAGGTTGGAAAGCCGAGCTTGTCCATCACTTCGACTAATTCCTTCTCCATCGCGCGCTTTGAATAAGAAAGTGATCGTCGGTGGAAGCCGGCATCCCGCTACGCCCGTGGGCGCGCAAGTCCACGCAGATCACGGTGTGGTTCTCAGCAAGCTTCGGTGCGAGAAATCGCCACATCAGGCTTGTGCGTGGGAAGCCGTGTACCAACAGAATGGCAGGCCTGCTTCCGTAACGGCGCACGAAAATGGTGTTTTCTAAAAGCGCGATCTGAGAGGTCTCGAAGGAGTCCCGGCCAGCTAAACTTGCCCCAGTTGCTCGTGCCGGCTCTGCGAAAGAGTTCTCCAGCAGAACACCGAAAGATGCGGCTGTAAAGCCACCAAGAAAACCACGACGCTCCATTGTTTCCTCCACAAGTTTCGCCCTAGACGCCCTTGATCTCGCCGCCGTCTATGCGCACGGAAGCACCTGTCATCCACTTCGCCGCCGGGGATACGAGATAACTCATTAAGTCGGCAATCTCTTCCGGCTTTCCGAAACAGGTGATGCCAGACTGCTCCGGAAATCTCTTAATTGCGTCCTCCACTGTAAGGTTGTGGGCAGGCGCCCATTTATCAAAGAAGGATTGCCGGTGTCCCGTCATAACCGCTCCATCCGACCTCAATGTTTAAGCTCAATTTTCATTTTGGGCGCTGCTCACAATTACATTGTTGACCGAGTCCGATCGCGCCAGAGATTAAGGGCCGGCGCCGGTCCAGCAGAGCTCTTGAGTTAGATGCTGTATACGTCCGATAATTCTCGAGTGTCCGCGGGTCGCTGGTCCCGCGGGAGTCTGCTTTGTTGCAGAAGAACGACACAATACAGAGCAGGTTCGTCGGTGGTATTGTCTCTGGTAGAAGCCCTTTTCCACGACGTCCCGCCATGGCGAGGAAGACTGATGCGAAATAACCTTATTCTCTGGTTATGTCTATTCGTTGTAGGTTTTCTTATGGGTTCTTCCCGCAATGTTCGCGAGCACACCGGTTCGAGCAAGGAGTGGCAACGTTTAGGGCTCAGCTTGAAACGTGTCAGGTTGCTGAACAACTGTCGCACCTTCGAGATGCGGCCATGCTTATGTATCTGGAGGCAACGCAAAGGAATTACGAACCTCGGGAGATGACGCCAGCCGTTTTTTCGATCAAGCTCAACGCCTCGCGAGCAGCACACAGGATGTGGCTCTTCGTAATGTGCTGCGAGAGATTCTAGAGTTACGTGACCAGATTACGGCGGATTTGGCCAAAGGAAACGCCGCCGTCGTTTCCGAGATGCTGCCCCTGCTCTTGAAAGTGGAGCAAGGGACAAAGAGGTAGCATTATTCAAATTCACGCACACCGGACGTTGACGGAACAAGAAAAGTTTTTGTGAAGGAGGAAAGCAAAATGCAACTCGGAATGATTGGTCTGGGCCGAATGGGTTCGAATATGGTGCAGCGGCTTATGAGAGCAGGTCATCAGTGCGTGGTATATGCAAGGCATCCACAGGGCGCGCAAGAGTTGGTTGAGAAAGGCGCTCAGTCGTCTGCGAGTCTCGATGATTTCGCAAAGAAAATGAGCAAGCCACGAGCCGTGTGGATGATGGTTCCGGCGGCCGCTGTCGATTCGGTGCTGGCCTCGCTGGTACAAGTACTCGAACCGGGCGACGTTGTGATCGACGGCGGAAACTCTTATTACCATGACGATATCCGCCGCGCGGAGCAGTTGAAGGGCAAGGGGATTCACTATGTAGATTGCGGAACCAGCGGTGGCGTCTGGGGACTCGAGCGCGGATACTGCCTGATGATCGGCGGTGACGAAGCGATTGTGAGTCATCTTAACCCGATTTTTAAATCGCTCGCCCCAGGTGTTGGCTCCGCGGTGCGGACTCCGGGACGAACGGGTGAGCCGTCGACGTCAGAAAACGGTTACCTGCGCTGCGGCGCGAACGGCGCGGGACATTTCGTCAAGATGGTCCACAACGGCATCGAATACGGCATGATGGCTGCCTTGGCCGAGGGACTGAATATTATCAAGAATGCCAACGTCGGCAAGGAGAAGAGCGAGGACGACGCCGAGACCACGCCGCTGCGCCATCCTGAGCTTTATCAATACGACATGAATATGCCTGAGGTCGCAGAAGTTTGGCGGCGCGGCAGCGTCATCGGCTCATGGCTTCTGGACCTGACCGCCGCGGCTTTGCGCGAGAATCCCGATCTCTCAAACTTCGCGGGACGAGTTTCGGATTCCGGAGAAGGACGGTGGACGGTGCAGGCGGCGGTGGACGAAGGTATTCCATCGCCGGTAATCAGCGCGGCGCTCTTCTCTCGCTTCGCTTCCCGCGGCAGTGAAGAGTATGCCGCCAAGCTGCTTTCGGCGATGCGCTACGAGTTCGGCGGCCACAAAGAAAAGGCGGCCGAGAAACCGGAGGCAGCCTGATGCCAGATTTCCAGTCTGACGCCTTTGTGTTTTTTGGCGCCACCGGCGATCTCGCGCACAAGCAGATTTTTCCATCTCTGCAAGGACTGATCCGTGATCAAGGTCTCAATCTGCCGATCATTGGTGTGGCCAAGGCAGGCTGGAATCTTGATCAACTCAAAGCGCGAGCCAAGGATAGCCTGGAAAAAAACGGTGGTCTGGATCAGGATGCTTTCGGCAAGTTGATTGCTCTTTTGCGGTATGTGGATGGGGATTACAACAACCCTAACACTTTTATAGAACTCCGCAAGCAGTTAGGAGGAGCGAAACAGCCGCTGCACTACCTGGCGATTCCGCCGAGTTTATTCGGTACTGTCGCCGAGGGCCTTGCCGAATCAGGTTGTGCTGACAATGCGCGTGTCGTGGTGGAGAAGCCGTTTGGTCATGATCTGGCTTCGGCCCAGGAACTCGACCGTATTCTGCACCGCTATTTCCCCGAGGAACGAATCTTCCGAATCGATCATTTTCTGGGGAAAGAACCGGTGCAGAACATTCTCTACACCCGATTCGCCAACCCGATGTTCGAGCCGATCTGGAATCGCAACTACGTTCGAAGTATTCAGATCACTATGGCGGAAAAGTTCGGGGTCGAAGATCGCGGCAAGTTCTATGACGAAACCGGTGCGCTTCGCGATGTGGTAGAGAATCACCTACTGCAGATCCTTACGAACCTTATGATGGATCCGCCGACCGGCGAAGACCATGAGGCGCTTCGTGATCAAAAAGCCGCATTGCTGAAGGCGGTCCGGCCGATTGTCCCGGCTGATGTGGTTCGAGGTCAATACAAAGGTTACCGATCGGTGCCAGGTGTGAATACGGCTTCCACGGTTGAAACATTCGTTGCTCTCAAGCTATTCATCGAAACCTGGCGCTGGGCAGGCGTTCCTGTCTACATTCGCGCCGGCAAGATGCTGCCAATAACCGCGACGGAGATTGTGGTTGAATTCAAGCGACCGCCGATCGAAACCTTTGGGGAAATCGTACCTGCCTCCTCGGCGCATCTACGTATGCGCGTTAGTCCGGACATCGCCATCGGCATGGGAGTGCGAGTCAAGATTCCAGGCGAGCGTATGACGGGCAGCGACGTAGAACTCACTCTCACTGAGCAGGCCGCGGACGACATGCCTCCCTACGAACGGTTGCTGGGCGACGCCATGAGGGGGCAGAGTGAACTCTTTGCCCGTCAGGACCTGGTGGAAGCGCAATGGCGCGCCGTCGAACCAATTCTCGGTAATGTAACGCCGTTCTACCATTATGATCCGGGAACCTGGGGGCCCGATGAGGCTCAACAACTCATCGCGAGCGATGGACCGTGGATTAATCCAAAGGCGCCAGAAGCAAATTGAAAGAAACAGCGTTGTAAGGTTCACGGTTAAAGCTGTGTGCGTAGCGAGTTGTCTCCGCTTTGCGCCCGCAATAGGCATGGACCTCTTCGATGCATGAGGAGGAGTGTTCTTTCAGGCCTCATAGTGGGTGGCGCTCTCGATCCGCTATAGTCTCGAAAAACTGACGTTGATCCTGATAGCCGACTAACCTGCGGGAAGGCCGTGTATCTCCACCAAGGGACGAATTTCGACAGTACCCTTTCTCGCACCGGGAATTTGGCCGGCTATTTCGATCGCCTCGTCGAGATTCTTCGCTTCCACCAGAAAGTAGCCGCCAAGTTGCTCGCGAGTCTCCGCGAAGGGACCGTCAGTGACGAGCTGCTTGCCGTTGCGTACTTGGACGCTGGTCGCCAGCGTCACCGATTGCAGCGGATTAGCGGCAAGAAACTGCCCTTTTGCCTGCAGCCGATGTGCCAGTTGAGTCGATTCCCCGTAGCACTGCTCCCGCTCCGTTTCTGTCCAGACTTGCTCGTCAGCGTAAATCAATAACATATATTTCATCGCTGCCTCCATGAGTAAATCGAATGGCGAACATAAGAATCGACAGGCGCTGAGAGTTTAGCAGTCAGGTGACTCGATCGATCCCACAAACTACAGGTGAGCACATCGACACATCGATCCGAAAAAATCTAAAATCAGGCATGGTGCGTGACGCCTCTGAGGCCGTTGATGCAGTTTATCGCTCCGATTGGGGAAGGATCGTTGCTACCTTGATTGGGCTGGTTGGTGATTTCGATCTTGCCGAGGAGTGTGCCCAGGAGGCGTTTACGGCTGCGGTCGATCAGTGGAGGGTATCTGGCGTCCCGGAGTTCCCCCGCGCATGGCTGATCCAAACGGCCCGGCACAAGGCCATCGACCGCATTCGACGCAAAGCGAGATTTGAGGAGAAACTCGAAGCGTATGTGACCAGCGGGTTAGTCCGCACCATCGATGAGCCCGACTATGACAGCAGCGAAATTCCCGACGACCGCCTTCGCCTGATCTTCACCTGCTGCCATCCTGCGCTCGCTCCGGAGGCGCAAGTAGCACTGACCCTCCGCACCCTTTGCGGTCTCGAAACAGACGAGATTGCGCGGGCCTTCCTCGTGCCCGCGACAACAATGGCACAGCGGTTAGTTCGCGCCAAGCGAAAGATTCGCGATGCCGGCATTCCGTACGTTGTGCCTGATACGAAAGACATGGCAGCGCGGCTAGATGCCGTGCTCACTGTGATCTATCTGGTCTTCAACGAAGGCTACGCTGCCACCCGTGGTGGCCCGCTGCTGAGGACGGATCTTTGCGCCGAGGCCATCCGCATGGGCCGGCTCCTAAGATTATTGATGGCGCCACACCCTCCGCCGGAAGTGACGGCTCTGGTAGCTCTCATGCTTCTTCATGATGCGCGGCGCAACGCGCGCATCAACGAAGCCGGCGACCTGATTGTTCTTGAAGAGCAAGATCGAAGCCGTTGGGATCATCGTCAGATCGCCGAGGCGCTGCCGCTGGTCGATGAAGCTTTTCGCGACCAGCCCGGTCCCTATGCCGTGCAAGCGGCGATAGCCGCCCAGCATTGTCGAGCGTCACGCACCGAAGATACGGACTGGCCCGGCATCGTAGCGCTCTACGATCTTCTCGATCGTCTGCAACCATCGCCAGTTGTATCGTTGAACCGCGCGGTTGCGGTCGCAATGGCGTCTGGTCCTCGTTCGGCACTTGCTCTCGTCGACGCCATTGGTGAAACCGGAGCTCTCGACAACTATCATCTGCTGCATGCGGTCCGGGCCGATTTATTGCGCCGGATCGGATCCGTGGAGGAAGCTGCAAAGAATTACA
>JBAWBG010000369.1:0-4947 GCA_049589695.1 Candidatus Sulfotelmatobacter sp.
TGATGAAAGCGTCCGCGCCGAGGTTGAGGATCTTTTCCCCGACGTAGCCCTTGATGCCGCTGACGAAGGTGACCACAGCGATGACGGCGGCGACACCGATCACGACTCCGAGCAGGGTGAGCGCAGAGCGCAGCTTGTTAGCCCAGAGCGATTGCAGCGCGATTTTGATGGCTTCGGCGAGGTGCATGGGGACGGCGTTTGGCGGTTGCCGCCTGGCGTCTGACTCTTGCTGAGTTTAGCAGCATTATGCAAATTGGCGCGGATTTACAGGGCGCAGATGTTATGTGGGAAGCAATGGCTCCGAGTGTAAGTCCAGGTCACGCGCGCCCAGCGCCAAGACGCATTGATAGCCTCACGGACACGAAAGCGGCAAGCAGCGCCGCTGCCGTCCAAGCCATGCTTGTGCCGGTCGAGCCGCGCGCAGATGCGGGCAACCAGTCCCATAAAGAAGAAGAGGATGCGATCTGCGAAGTCACCTCTCCGCGGCTGAGTTGAACGATGGATAGCGCTCCTGCGGCAACGACCACCACCAGCGCCAGCGCCGCAAACACCAGCACCGGAAGCGCGCGCTTCCATGGAAAAGGTATGGGCGGCGGCGCGGCAGCTTCCTCGCGGACCGCCTCCATCACCGAGGCCGCGAAGCCCGAGGAGGGTTGAATGTCGTCGCGTTTGGCGAGAATGCGATCCACTTCGTCGTTATTCATGCTCCCTCCAGGCTTCATCTTATCTCTTTCAAGTTTTCTTTCGAGCTCTTCTTCGAGTTCTCCTTCGAATGTCGAGCCGCTCGCGGACATCACCGCTTGCGGCCGCAACACCAGTGGCGTCATTGCTATTGGCACCATCGCTTTGGTGATCGGCGAGTCCGCCATCACGCTTCCCTCAGCCGCGATGGGGAAAGAAACTGCGGCAGTTTGCCGCGCAGTATTTCCCGTCCGCGAAACAGGCGAGCCTTGAATGTTCCCTCGGGAACGCCCAGGCTGCCAGCAGCCGCTGGAACATCCATTTCGTGAAAATAAAAGAGGATCAAAGCCTCACGATACTTTTCCGGAAGCGCAAAAACCGCGCGCCGCACCGCCCGATCGCGATCTTCCTTTTCCAATCCGCCATCTTGCGCACGCGGATCGGCAGGCTCGCGCACATCGTCGATCGGAACATACACCGGAATCCGCCGCAGTTCGGAGCGATAGAAATTAGTCGCAAGCGCGAACAGCCACGTTGAAAACGCAGCTTCCTTCCGCCACTGCTTCAGATTGCGGTAAGCGCGCAAGAACGCCTCCTGCGCCAGCTCCTCGGCGCGGCCGCGATCATGACAAAAACGATAGGCGAGATTGACGAGCGGCGACTGCCAGCGGCGGACGATTTCCTCGAAGGCGGAAATTTCGCCTTTGAGCACGCGGTCGACTGCGATCTGGTCGTCAGCTATGGTCATCGCCCTGGCAACAGAATTCCGTCCACAAGGGTACGACAACAGCTCGCGCGGGGCGGTTGCATTATCTTGGACAGCCGAGGCGAGTGGCGATGGGGTTTGCGCTGGGTACGAATTTGGTCGGAGTATTTACTGGTGCGATGAAACTATTATGATTGCTCCTAAGGCTATGATTAACAATAGATGAGTGGTTCTCAGCGGACTAGGAATTGGAAAAATGTGGGTACTTCCCTATCCAAAACAGCTAAGTTGATGATAATAAATAAGTTATATGTACAATCTTCAAAAGATTGGGCTTAGAGATCGAAAAAAGCGAGACTTTGCCGCCGAGCGCGCTGTTTTGAGTGTTCTCGGCGTTTGCCCTGGGTATCGTTTCGTTCGGTTTTCAAAGAGCCGAGACAATGCGTTGGAACGCTCCGCCTCTGGAGACGGGCGCAGTTATCGATGGTCAAATGTCGAAGAATCATCGCACTGATTTTGGTTCAGGTCTGTGATGGCGGTACGGGAAAAATGTGATGGAAAAAGCGTAACGCGGGATTCGGGAGAGTGGGAAAGCCGCTACCAAGTGCAATAAGGCTGGAATAATCTGCGGTTTGTTGGCTGCCGCTAGAGCTTGGGGTCAATGAGTGCAATGGGGATTTTTCACCAACTGACGCGCCTGCGGGGAAAGGAATGTCACTTTGCTCCGTAGAACGGACGACACACCTTTGCGAGGTTGGTCTCCTGCTCCGGCGTTAGCCAAATTACGTCGAGGTGTTCATGGCTGCCGAAAATCGGGCCAAAAACCCTGCTGACACGTTCGGCAAACATCCGATTCTGGCCGGGCTGACCGCGAACACACAACGCTACATTCGGGGATACCGCATTCCCGTATCGAACTACCGCTAAATACGCGACGTTCACCAGCCGGAGTTGACCAAAGAGGATCACCAGTTTGTCTTTCAGTTCTTGCTCGGGCGTCCCGTCCTGTTCCCCGAGGAAATGAACTGTTTGCACAATCACCTGTTGTAGCGGACGCGGAACGCCCGGCTTAGAACCAACCGCCCACTCCCAAGTCTTTCCGTTGCGGAGCCGAGCCACAAACTCATCGCCCGGCAACACAGTGCCGTATTCGTTGTTTATTACATAATCCGCGTGATCGCCGATCGCTAGGATCACGCTTTTGACAAGCTCTTGTGACGAATAGTCCAGAAAAAGCTGCTTAGGGTCTGTTGCTCCCGAGTCCAATCGAGGATGATATAGGTAAACGCGGCTGTTAGATTCCTCGATCGCTAGACGGTCGGGTGGGGTTTTCAGCAGCGACCAGTGGCGTGCGAGCAGTGCCCGTACATCGTCAAGCGAAATCTCCCTCGTTGCGCTTATGACGACCGTGTTCATGTGTTGAGTGTAATCGCGATTTTTCGCCAACCATCTTAAGTGCTAAGCTCTTGGGGTTCAATTCGGAGGTGCTTCCGGTGAGGTTTCTCTCGCTCGGCATAACCATCATGTTTGCTCTTGCTGTGCTTGCGGCCTCGAAACACGTGGCTGGATGAATGATCTCTTCAAACACGCTGTTTCGCTTTCGCTCCTCGGGAAGTGCGTTGCCGCAGTTGTCGGAATCCTTTTTATTCAAGGCACGTTTCGCGTGCTCGAACAAACACTGCCCCGGCGCTTTGGACGGGCCGATGCGCGGTATAAGGTTCGCAAGTTCCTCGTCTTTTCCGGGTACCTTTCGATTCTCCTTTTCCTCGCCATCCTCTTTGAAGATCGCCTGGGCCGCCTCAGCTTTGCCATTGGTGTCGTCGGCGCGGGTGTGGCAGTCGCCCTGCAGGACGTGGTGGCCAGCATTGCCGGCGCTTTCTCCATCGGTTTTTCAAAGCTGTATGCCGTGGGAGACAGAGTGCAGATCGGCGACACTCAAGGGGACGTGATCGACATCGGGCTGCTGCGCACCACCTTGATGGAAACGGGGAACTGGGTCAGCCGGGACTTGTACAACGGCCGCATTGCTCGCATCCCCAACAGCACCGTCTTGCGCGGGTCCGTTTTTAACTACTCGCAAGGATTCCGGTTTGTTTGGGACGAGATTAACGTGCTGTTTAAAATCACCAGCGATTGCCAGCTTGCCAAAGCGATGCTTTTGCGGGCAGCCAACGAGGCGATTGGCGAGTACCTGGTCGAGGCGCAGAGCTCATGGAAAGTGATGAGTGACAATTATCAGAGCGCAAATCCTCCGTTGGAACCTACCATCGCACTCGTCGTAAATGCCGGATCGCTGGAATTTACCGTCAGCTACGTGGTCGACTACACGAAACGAACCGCTATGAAAGATCAGTTGTTCACGAAAATCGTAGAGGAAGTCGCAAATAGCGATGGGCGGCTCGAATGGGCATCGTCGGCAGTTATTCCCATGCGCCCGCCCGGCGATGCCGGACACGAATCGAAGGCGCTTCTCCCGTCATCTTCGACTCTCGGCGCGGGCCACGCGGCAGATTCCCATTAGCGCCAGCCCACCCTTAGGCCACTAGGCCACCCTGAAGATTGGGGGTGGTGGGCACGCGCACACATTCGCAAAGAACACGAATGTATTGGGCACCCGGGGGTCCGGTCGAAATTTTCTGACGCAAAAACAATGGCGAGTGGTCGAGACTCGCCATTCGAGGTTTTCGAGTTGAAGTAACCGCCAAATCGGGAAAAGCAAGAGACCTCGCTACGCTCATCAACGGTTCTGTGCCCGATACCAAGAGAGTTTCATCCGTGAATGCGGTCTGCTTTTTCAGAATCGGCAAGTACTTTGTCGAAACCAGGCGTTCGCACAAGCGTGCGCTTTTGGTTCGCCTTTTTTGAAAGTAAATGAGTGCTAACGGGATCTATCGTCAACCGTCTTGAGTGATAAGCTCTTGGGGTTCGATTCGGAGGTGCTTCCGTGAGGTTTCTCTCGCTCGGCATAACCGTCATGTTTGCTCTTTCTGTGTTTGCGGCCGCGAAACAGGTATCGGCCCAGTCATCGAGTGAACATGATAAACAGGATCTGAAAAGGCTCGAAAAAGTGTGGAATGAGGCCCACGAGCAAGGAGACGCCGATGTTTTGCAGAGTTTATGGGCAGATGATCTTGAAGTTGATGTGCCGAAAATGCCTGTGATGAGCAAAACAGAAGTAATGGCCTTTGCGCGTTCAGGACGCATGAAGTTCCTCCGCTACGCGACTTCCGACATAAACATACGTGTGTACGGAGATGCTGCCGTTGTGACCGGTCGGCTGCAACGAACTCGAACACTGAACGGGCAGGAGCTTTCGGATGACTGGCGGTTCACGAAGGTGTACACCCGCTATGGGCACACGTGGCAAGTAGTTTCATTCCACGCCTCCGAAGCCCCCAAACCGAACTGAGCCTCGGCGTTGATGAAATCAGTCGTGGCTGTTGAAAAACTCTTTTTCCTGAAATCCGCGAAAACTAGATTGCGTCAGGATGACTTACAAGCGACTTTCTCGATGCGTGTAGACATTTTCCATCCCCAAATTTGAGGCTGTTTTTCGGGGA
>JBAWBG010000370.1:0-22065 GCA_049589695.1 Candidatus Sulfotelmatobacter sp.
CTGATTGCGAGCGAGCCGTGGTTGGATTGGCACTGTTTCAACTAGAGCGAAATGGCGCGCTCTTCGGAGTGCAAGGAGCAGTACGCTCAAAAACGCTTGACACCGCCGACATTGTCAGAGACGCCTGATAACGACAGTCATCTAGATAAGGTGTCTCCTTGCCCGCACAATAGGCTGGGAGGGAAAGCACTTGCTGGATTTTGAATTAGCGCTGGCTATCGTCTTCGTTCTTCTTGCAGCGGCGGGGTTCGTGTATGCTGCAAACGCAGCGTACCTGTATTTTCGATTTGAACGAAACTCCACGGACAAGCACGTTCCCGTTGCGATTTCGATTTTCGCGATTCATTACGGTCTTGTATTCGGTCAGGGCTACACGAGAAGCGACGTTTTCTTGCCTTTATTGCTGATATTTCTAACAGCTCTAGCTCTCGCACTGGTAATTTGGCTCGGCTCTCAAGCTCGGTCCAAGGCAGGCATACGAATAGTGTTAGCAGGACTGTTCTCGTTTGCCGCGTTTGTTTGCCGGACAGGTCACGACATCTACCGATTTACGAAGTTCAGCTGGTGAAATATCCCGATATCGCTCATTGACCCCGGGCCGCCCTGTCAATGAGTGAAACCGCCTGTTTACATCAATCATCCTGACCAACGTAACTTGGGCGCTGCGTTGAGAGCGAAGTAGCATGGTGCTAGGTGCGGTGCTGCATTTGCCAGAACCACCGAGCCGCCCAAGGAGAACAGCTTTGAGATTGCTGGGGCGTATTGTGCTAACGGTGGTCATCACGTTGACGCTTATCTTCGTGAGCGTGCAATGGATTGCTCCGGTAGCTCTCTCCTTTTACACAGTGAGAAAAGCTCGTCCGGTCGTTAGAATCATCCCAATCGACTTGAAAGACAAGTCCGTTTCGGACGCTCCGGGAAAACAGCTATCGTACTTCGGGTACGAATTCGAGGTTCCGTGGAGCGACCTCGACGAGACTCAAACCAAGCTATATCCGATTAACAGTTCCGAGAAAAATGGAGTCGATCTCCGTTTCCGTTCGGGATTGCGCCTGGAGATGAAAGCTGTCCCTCCCCGAGAATGGGCAATGGGTCTATCCGAAACGTTTACGGGCACTCCACAAGCCACCGAGGCACTTTTCGGACATGAGACCATGAAGTCCGACTACAGTTTTCTCAAGACCCTCTACGAGTTCACTCCCGACAAAATGAACCACTGGGCCCCATCGCAAGGCGCTCACGTTCGAGAAGAGTTCCTGCTGACGATCAAGTCCATCTCACTATCGAAGGCGGCCGAAAGTGGAATCTTCAACCTGCAAAATCAAAGCTACAGGGGATTTCAACAAGGCAACCCTGAAGTCCGGCAGGACGGGATCGCTGTTAATCTCTATTCGGGCGAGGGCAGCGTCGAGATAATTTTCCTGCAGAAGTACTACCAGAATTCAGCAGGTGTGACGCAGCCTGAAATTAATCGCATCGTCCAGTCCCTGCGCAGAGTCCCGCAGGGCGGAGGAGCAGCTACGCAACTGGCGGGAAGGTGACGGCCAAGGAGTCAGATCCTAACTGTTGAAATATCGCGATATCACTCATTGACCTGAGGGTGCGGGGGTTTCCAGCGCGACACGACTGCGGTTATGGCGTTGCCGTCCATGGTCACAACGACGCTGAAGGGCGTAGTCAAACAGTCTTGGCAATCGCGTGGCAGAGGCGGAGTGAAAGAGACCACGTAGACCCAACGTTCGGTCAGCGGAACCAACTTGATTTCGTGGACTCTCCACTTGCTGGCACCATTAAATAACGTTCTCAAGTAAGTCAGAGCGGCGTTCTTCGCAGCGCGAGGGGAGAGAGGCGGATTCGGTTCATCTTCGAGCCACGCGGGAGTGTTAGCGACCTGCTCATGGGTTAAACGAAAGTCGTAACGATTGCCCGAATAGTAGCTGCTGAATTCGGCGGAGTACTGAGACAGCGCACTGCCACACAGACTCCCGGCCATCAAGACCAACATTGCTATTCGTCTCACGGATTTTTCTCCCAAAACGACCATTCTAATCCGTAACTGTTGATAAATCGCGATTACACTCGTTGACCGGAAACGGCTCTCAACGAGTGTGATCACCTAATTTGCGGTACTTCACCTGATCTCAACTGACTTGTCCCGGAACCTTCATTCGCCAATTCCTCGTACAGAGCTTTGGGGGAGGTGTGTATGAAGCGTCTCGGTTTCTGGCTTGCCTTGCTAGTTCATGGCTTGCTCTACGCTCGGCTCCCGGAAGCACGCATTGGGCGCGACGTAGAATTGGTGCTGTCATTTTCGCAGAAACGAGGAAAAGGCCGGTGAAGGGAAAGCGGTTTTCGTTCGCTGTGGACGTTCGCAGGATCCGTGTGCGTCGGCTAATTCGCGATGTGTGCGCCACAGTGATGGCGGTGTTTTGCTTCAGTCCATTAGTCCACGGGAAGGAGTTGCCCACGGTTTTTCCGACGAATGTGAAGGTCGTACATTTCCCGAGTGTCGCGCTGGCAGAAGAACGGACCATGTTGGCGATGTTGCCGGTCGACCTCTTGTGCGCATGGCCCGGTTTTCGGTATTTTTCTTTCCGCTTCCGGGGTTGTGGGTGCTAGTGGGTCAGCAGCCCGGGCCGACGGCCAAAAGGCTTAAACACAGGGGACACGGAGGGAGCACGGGGTAAATCTTTCCTTCTATGTATTTTTGGTTGCGTAACGTGCAGGTCGCTGGAGAGGATTGGATAAATTCTGAGGCCGCAACCGCGGCGGCCTCAGGATGATAATTATTTTCTGAAACAGAATTTAGCTAGCTGGCCTTCTGGTGCGTTCCCATGGATGAATCGACCTGAATGCGCGCGTCATCCGTTGCTACGTTCGCGGTGTAAGTCCATCCCAGCAGGCTGACTCCCTCGGCGGTTACGGTGGCGCTTCCATCGGGGGCGGTGAAGGAAGCGGGACTGGGGCTGAACCATGGTTTTCCGCCGGGCATGTTCTGGGCGGTCACCTTGATGTCGCCGGAATCTTCGGAACACGTCCATTGAAATTCGTTACCAGCTTTAATGGGACCGTTCGTTACAGCTCCGGTTACCACATCGACTGATGGCGTTGGCATTGTAGACCTCCTAAATTTTGACTGGATTTTCGATTTTTCGTTCTACTGCATCAGGGCCAGATAGCGCGGGTTGTCATGCAGATTATCCAGGTTCGGAGTCTTGCTTACCACCGATTTCGAGTATCCCGCAGCCAGAGCCTTGCTTAACCACTCCAAGGCGGTCCCAGTTTCGTGCAACTGGTTGTACACCAGGGCGGCCTGGAAAAGCAACTCTTTGTCTTTGTTGCCGACCAGCGAGCGGTCAAGGTAATCAAGGGCGCGGTTACGGTCGCCGAGCATGGCCAAGTAGTTCGCCAGATCACTGAGAACTTCTGTATCGCGAGGATTGGTTTTCAGTTTCTGGTCGGCGAGAGAGACTGCTTTCTGGTAGGACTGCGTCGCCGCCGAATGATTGCCGCCATAGTAGTAAGCATCGCCAAGATTTCCCCAAGCCTGGTAGTCGCCGTCTTCCATCTTGAGAGCTTCTTGCGTACTGCGCGCGGCCTGATCGAATTTTCGCAGCCTCAAGTAAGCAACTCCGAGATTGTCGTATGCCATGTGGGAGGGGCGGAGGGCAATGGACGTCTCGAATGCACGGGTTGCCTCTTCGTCTTTGCCCTCATAGAGCAACGCGGCGCCGAGATTGCTATAGTCGCGATAGTCGTTTGGTTTGAGCGAGGCAGCCTTCTCGAACATGACTTGCGCTTTGTCGTACTCGGCCTGACTGATATAGAAGACACCGAGAGCACTGTATCCGCGCCAGTAGTTCGGACGAACGCTGATTCTTCGCTGGAAAGTTTCTTCGGCTTTATCGAGCTGGTTGAGATTCTGGTAGACCTCGGCAAGGTGCCAGTAGGCCTGATCGTTGACGGGATCGAGTTCGACGGCCTGCTGGAATTGCGCGGCGGCTTTTTCAAATTGTCCGGTCGCGTTTTCCAGCGTTCCCAAACAGGTGTGGCCCTCGGCACCGGCGTTGCCCAGTTGAATTGCCTTGGCGCAGGCTTGTTGCGCGGGCTCGATCCAGCGTTTCTGCTGGGTATTGTGGTAGAGAGACAAATAGGTTTCTCCCAGTCCGGCTTGCGCCGGGCCGTAGTTGGGATCGAGCTTAAGCGCTTGCTTGAAAACAATTTCGGCGCTGGTGAGCGATTCCCGCTCGGCGCTATGTTGAAGATAGCCCAGACCTTGCACGTAGTATTGATAGGCTTCCGGCATGGTGGTGGCATGGGCGCCGAGTGCCTGGCGCTCGTCAGTGCGGAGGTTGATATGCAGCGCATCGGCTACGCCACTGGTGAGCTTATCTTCGATGGTGAACAGGTCCGAGACTGGCGCGGTGATGGAGTCGCCGGACAGATTTTTATCCGTGCTGGTGTCGATCAAGTTGTAGGAGGCGCGAACCAGGTCGCCATCTTGTTTGAGAGAAACGGCGAGGCCGAGGTTGACGCCGAATTCTTTTTTTGCGTCGGCAAGCGCGGCGATTTTCTTGTCTTCGAGGGCGCGCGGAGAAACGACCTCCAGATCGTGATTGGCGCCCAATTCCGAAAGCTTCGCGCTGACGTCTTCGAGCAGGCCCTTCCCGAAGGCCGTGAGCTTGGGATCATCGGCAATGGCAGCGAGGGGCAATATGGCGATGCTTTTCTTTGCCGGAACTGCGGTTGCGGCGAAGCCAGCCGCAGTCGAGCGGACGCGGTGCGCGAGTTGCGGAAGCCAGACTGCTGCTGCGGCGAGCAATGCGACACAGCACGCGGCGAGGGTAAGTTGGAGTTTGCGCTTGCGCGACCATATGGCTGCGGTACGACTCGACCTCAGGCTTTTCCCTGCCTCGAAATCCTTTTTTAGTTGCAGCAAATCGCGGTGAATTTCGGCGGCGGTCTGGTAGCGCAGATCCCGATTCTTCACCAGCGCCTTGTCGATGATCTCCTGCAGCCGGTGGGGCAGGCCGGGCATGGATTCATTCAGCGAAACCGGCGCCTGGCCAAGGATTGCGTGAACTGTTACGGCCCAGGTTGGTCCGGAAAAGGCTTGCTTGCCCGTAGCCATTTCGTAGAGCAGGATGCCAAACGAAAAAAGATCGGTGCGAGCATCGAGCGGCTCGCCGCGCGCCTGCTCAGGGGACATGTAGGCTACGGTGCCGATGGTGGCGCCGGTGTGGGTGAGAGGAGCGTTCATTGAGCGGGTGGGGGCGTTCGAACTCGTCAAATCCGGCAGCTCGAGTTTTGCCAGACCGAAGTCGAGGATCTTCGCCTGATCTCGCGTAGTAACGAAAATGTTGGCTGGCTTTATATCGCGGTGGATGATTCCCTTGGCATGCGCCGCCTGCAGGGCGTCGCAAATCTGCAAGGCCCAGTCGAGCAGGGTGGCGAGGGGAACGGGCTGGTCGCCGATGCGGTCGGCCAGGGTTTTTCCCTCGAGCAGTTGCATGGCAATGAAGGGACGGCCCTGGTCTTCGTCGATTTCGTAGATGGTGCAGATGTTGGGATGATCGAGTGCGGATGCGGTACGGGCCTCGCGTTTGAAGCGCTCCAGAGCGTGGGCATCGATGGCGGAGTTTTCTGGAAGGAATTTCAACGCGACCAGACGGCCCAGACGAATGTCTTCGGCTTTGTAGACCACTCCCATACCACCCGCTCCGAGTTTTTCCTGGATGCGGTAGTGAGAGACAATCCGGTCGTTCATGACGCGCAATACTCCAGCCTGGAGGCGATAGGACGAATGTACTCAGTTTATGAGGAGTGTGGCAATAGCTCGAATGGAGGATTAGGTAGTTCTAAAAAAGCGGGAAGTATAAAGCGGTGTGCGGGAGGTTGGAGGGAATTGCGGGCGCAGTACGTTATTTTTTTTCGGACATTTTGCGGGTAATCTCGGCCATGAGGCGGGGACGAAGATCGGCGAGAACGCTATCGACGATGCTGGCGACATCGTGGGGATTCTCGGGCGGCGGAGCAGCGGATTCCTGTACATTCTGTTCGGCGCCGGCCGCGACAGCCATGGCAGCGGATTCCGCGAGAGCCGGCTCGGAGATACTAAATTCCCCGCGAACGGGCTCGGCAGTCTCGGGTCCGGAATCACTCGTATCGCGGACTTGCCGCCAGCTGGCCCATGCGGCCGCGGTGCTCTTCACGGTTTCGGAATCTTGCCTGGGTTGATCATCGTTGGGCTGATCGTTGGGCTGATCTTCTTTGCGTCGATCTTCGACTTTTTGTTCCTCGACCGGGTCGCTGTGAGTGATCGGCGCAAAAGCGTTAGTGGACGCGGCCGTCTCAGCCATTACGGGTTCGGATTGCGGCGCTGGCGGCAATTCCTCCGGAGCAGCGGCGGTATCCGCAACTGCGCCCACAGGATCAGAAGAGGTCCCTGAATTCGGCTCTGAGAATTGGGAATGCGGCGCGGCTTGGGCTTCTACGGACGTAGGTTCCGCGGGCTCAACCAAAGTAGGTTCCGGCTGCGAAACGAAAGCAGTTGACTCGGGAACCTTAGCAGCGTCGGAATCGGTGATAGAGGCCGTTACGTCAGGATTGGGTCGCAAGACGGGCGCGTTTTCGACGCTTGATGTATACGCAGTTACGACTGGCTCGAGTTGCGGAATGGATTCTGAACTGGAAATCGCTTGCGCTTGCGATTCTGCGGGAGCTTGCGCTGCTGCAGGGAGATTCTGCGAGAACGCAATTTCGGCTGTTTCATTCGCGGGCGCAGCTTCCTCGGCCACGAAAACGGCATATACTTTCTGCATTTCCTGCTCGAGAGAAAGCATGGCTTCGTCGGCTTCCAGCGCGACTGCAACGGCGGTCCATCGCGAAGGGTTGCCATCTGCTGCGGCGACGGATTGAGTTGTCGCCGCCATGGTTACTGGCACATCCTGCGATTCTTCAGAAGCAGCGTTCTCCGTAGCTGCGTTCGCCTGCGCTTCCGTACTTAAGGCGGGAACTGAGGCAGGCTGGTCTGTTGTTGGCAAACTTTCGGGTGAACTTCTCTCCGGGTTGGTGGCCGAGCTCTCTGTCGAAGCTTCCGCGGCAGAAGGCGATTGCTCATCGCGGATGGCGGTAGCCATCTGGATCTGAGCAGCGGCTGCGGCGATTGCGGCAACTTCCTCCGGAGTGACATCCTGGGGAAAACCAGGCGGAGCCAGGGCTGCGACATCCAAGCTGGCATTGGCGGTTGGGTGCGGCGCGGCGGTGGGTTGTTCTGCAGCTTTCTCCGCGGAGCGCGCCACTACCGTACGGAGATCACGATTCACAGGATTATAGGTGGAATCTTCCTCGGGAGCTTTTTCTTCCGCCGTTTTCTCATGGGGAAAAGCGATACGGCTCTTCCAGCCGTCGTCACCAGAAGCGTCATTGCGAACGAATCGTGAAGACTCCTCAACGGCAGCGATGGCGCGAGCGAAACGTCCAGGCTTGGAGGGCTCGGCGCGCGGCACAACCTTATCTTCGAGCTTCGACAAAGCGCTGAGCAGTTCGCTGGCTTCAAATGGCTTGACGATAAAACCTTCAGCCCGCACGCGGTGGGCTTCCTCGGGCTTGAAAGGCTCCAATTTTCCGACGGTGAGCAGAACGGGAATGCGAGCCGAGTCCTGCGATTCCTTGAGGCGCTGGCAAACTTCGAGGCCGCTGTAGCCTGGCATGTAAACGTCGAGAATCACAAGATCGGGCTTCAACTCGGCGATCTTTTTCAGGGCGGCGGAGCCGTTATTGACGGTAATGACCTCGTAGCCCGCATCCGCGAGGATTTTGCGCCCCATATTCTGGGCGGTCACGCTGTCGTCGGCGAGCAGTATCTTCCGGGCCAAGGAAATTTTTCCTCTTCTGAGGGGAGATATCGCGAAGGTAACCTGCCTGAAGATGTAAGTCAACGATCAGACGGGAGGTTACCCGGTTACTAGGGGTCAGCGTCTAGTGCGTTCCTCAGGCGGCTGGACGTAAAGGGCTGCAAGAGGGGAATGGCCCGACGCTCTCGGACTTGGTAAAAGTGAGCTAATCTTCGGTATTACAAAACTTTCACTTCGGAGTTGGAACAAGGAGTAGGATGGAGCGAATAAAGGTCATGGGAAATCGGCCGATCCAGCCCGGGGGCGGGGCCTATGGAATCCAAGCCTATACAGACCAACATCGCAGCATTGGTGTCGGAGATGAATTCCATCCACTCCGCCAACTCTTTGTATTGGGAGCTTGGCGAAGCTGTCACTTTGGAAGCGAGAGCTGAGCATCAGCGCAGACGCGATCGCCTGGAAGAACTGCGTGCCGCTCTCGAGAAGCTGCAAAAATCCGCTGGGCGAAAGGGACGAAAGGAATTTCCGTCCACCGGGACTTGAGTTCGGGGGAAATCTCTTTGAAAGATCGAGAGAAATCCTCAAACAAATTCCTGACGACGGGACAGGCGCCTCAGAAGGTCAAGATTTTCTTCAATCCCTTCTTCTTCTTTTTCTTGCTGCTGGAAATATCTTTGTCGGTGGCGAGACTGGAGCTGGCATCCGCACTTGAAGCTTGAGAACTGTTCGAATTCGCCTGACCTGACTGGATCTCGTTGACCTGGACCGGCGGAGCCACAGGTTGATTGCTGGCTGCGGCAGTCTGAGCGCCGGCAGTTGGAGTTAATTCGTTGGGATCGGGCGGACCACTGGGTTTCGCTTCGTTGGCCGGCGTATTGGGCTTGAGTTCGTTGGGATCGGCGGCAGTGTTTGACCGGGCAAAAGGATCGGTGCTGGCGGGCGCCGGCGTATCGGACCGCGGAGCTGGCTCATTGGCCGCGGGAGTTCCGGTGCCTACCGTTTCCACGCTCAAGCTGTGGTCGCCGGTGGGCAAACCCATGGCTTCGCGAGTGGTTCTGATTGTCTCCTGATTGGCTGCAACCGGCGTGGGATCAACCAGAGTGGGATCGCCCACCTTGGCTGCCATATCTACGTCGGGACCTTTCTTCACCACACTCATCAATCTGGTTACAGTGGTGCTTTCGCGCCGGCTTTCGTCTTCTTTGCGGTTCTGCGCCAGCGCCGCCTTTGTGGGTCGCGGGACTGGCTGATGCAGAGCCACGAGCCGTTTCTTGGCATCATCATCCCGGTCCATAACCGGATACCGCGTAATGATCTGGGAATAGGCTCCCGCAGCCTGCTTCGTGAGTTCTTCGATCATGTTCGCTTTAATCTGCTCGCCGACACAGCCGGGTTTAGGGCTAGTCTTAACGCAAGTGGGACGGAGGCGCAGCTGAGCAATTTGGCCTTCGTAGTCCTGTCCGAGGGTAAAAAGCGCTTCATCGGCGCGGCTGTACAAAGGATATTCTTCAACGAGCGTCTTCAGGCGGGCAATGGATGCGGGATAGGACATCCGCAAGTAGTAGAACTTTCCGATTTCGAACTCACGCTCGGCCAGCACTTCCTGTACTTCCAGCAGACGCTCTTTGCCTTCTTTCACCAGTTTGGGATTGTCCGGGTACTGCATGATCAGGTTGCGGTATTCGTCTTCCGCGCGCTTGGCGTGAGTAAAGTCGCGGTCGGCTTTCTCCATCTGCTGATATTGAATGTTGGCGATCTTCAACTGCGCCTCGGCAGCTTCCGGCATGTTGGGAAAGAAAGTCTCGAAGTCGCGATATTCCTGCTCGGCCTGCGCCAGCGACGCGGTTCCACCCTCGGCGTACCAGGAGTCGCCGACCGCCAGTTTGGCGCGCGCGATGAACTCGGAATCGGGGTAAGTATTGATCAAGGTCTGCAGAGTCATGCGAGCCACGTCGAAGCGGTTGTGCTTCATCGCGTCCATGGCCCGGTCGAACAGGACTTTGTCGGGCTGCTTCGAGCCTACGTTGGCGAGCGGATTCACGGATTTTTTATTCGTGCACGCGGACGTGACGATAAGCAGGATGCCCAGTACTGCGATGATTGGGACTCGACGTGACATAAGACCTCAAATCAAGATTGCCAATTTTCGATTTCCAATTGCCGATTGGAATGCTTCTGGTTCGCAATCGAGAAATTGGCCATCGGCAATTGGAAGTTAGTTAGACTTTCAGCAGCATTGCTTCGTTCGCTGCCTTGAGCAAAGCTTCTGCGTTCCTTGTTGGATCGCCGCTACCGAACACGGCGTTGCCCGCCACCAGGATTTCCCCGCCCGCGCGCACTACATCGGCTACTGTGTCGTGAGCCACGCCCCCATCTACTTCGATGCGGTAAGTGAGGCCGCGCTTGCTGCGAATTTCGGTTAACTGGCGCAATTTGTGCAGCGCTCCCGGAATAAATCTCTGTCCGCCGAAACCGGGATTGACTGACATTACGAGCACATAATCCACAATGTCGAGCACTTCGGTGAGCGTATCCACCGGCGTGGCGGGATTGATCACCACGCCGGCCAAGCACTTATGGCTCTTGATCAGGTGCAGGGTGCGATTCAAGTGGCGGCAAGCTTCCTGATGCACCGAAATCCAATCCGCGCCGGCTTCGGCGAATGCCGGAATGAATTCGTCCGGATTTTCGATCATCAAATGGCAATCAAGGGGCAACTTCGTAGCCTGGCGCAGCGATTTTACTACCGGCGGACCCATGGTAAGGTTCGGGACGAAATGGCCGTCCATGATATCGACATGGATAACGCTGGCCCCGCCCTCGCCGGCGGCACGTATCTGCTCGCCAAGACGGGCGAAGTCAGCCGAAAGAATCGAAGGTGCTAGTTCAATCAACGTGGTCTCTTATAGCGAAATCGCTTAATAGCGGGAAACGGCTTGGGGAAATTCTAACACGCAAATATGGTGCATCACGAAGAGAGAGACCGATCTCTGCCTCACTCTTCAATAGCTTACGCCAGAACCCGCGGTGCCTCGCACATAAGCACTTAACTCAAGCATGATACCTTCCGTTATCCGACAACGCGGAAGTCAAACCCCGCCCTGATCAGCGCTGGAGTGGGATTCAAACCAACTTTGGGGGGAGAACTTATGGTTGCCGTTAGGCTTCTGCGATTCGTCTCAACTCAGCGCCAGCGACTCACGCGATTCGACGCTGACCCTCGAACAAGCGCGCAGTGGCGGCTCCGAAGATGAAGCCACCGATATGCGCCAAGTATGCCACGCCGCCGGTCTGCACCTGCGCCACAGCACCTGCGTGGAAGAGCTGACTGATAAACCAAAGACCGATTAAAAGGGCCGCTGGAATGAATCTGATACGCGCGAACACGAATATAAACAGAAGGGTGCGAATTTGATCACGAGGATAGGTGACAATAAACGCGCCCATCACGGCGGCGATTGCCCCGCTCGCGCCCAGATTCGGAACTGTGGAATGGGGGCTAGCTGCAACCTGGGCCAGCATGGCGACCAGCCCACCGACCAAGTAGAAAACAAGATACCGGCCGCGGCCCATTGCATCTTCAATCTCGGGAGCAAAGGCCCATAAGAAAATCATGTTGCCAATGATGTGCGACCAGCTGCCATGCATGAACATGGCCGTCAGGATCGTGATCCAGTGATGGCCGGAAACGATCTGCGCTGGGACCGCTGCCCACTGCGTCACAAATGCCTCGCCACGCATCAGCTCCAGCACAAAAACAACGACATTGACGACGATGATGGCGGCGGTGACGAGGGGCACGCGCACGGGGCGTCGCGACGCATCGCCTAAGGGAACCAAGCCTCCCATTTTGTTGTCCTCTGTTTCAGTCAATGCCGCGTTTCAGCAAGCGTAGGTATCCCGAAGCGTGCAATCTCTCCGCCTCGCCAACCTGATTTGCCGTCAAACGTTTGCCACGCTTAACGTGGCCGCGAGTGCCCCTGCGTGCTATTTGCAGTCGTCGTTTCTCCTCGTTCCCGCAGGCTGATCGAGATGGCAGCAAGTCCCGACCTTCATCATTGGACGTAAGGCAGGAAGATCGGGACTTGACGCGACAGAGTTTAACTCGCGCGTTTCTCCTGGCGATCCAGCCACTCGTTATAGTGTTTTTTCACGGTGGCCATACGCTGTTCTTGCTTGGCCTTGATTTCTTGCTTCGACTTGGATGCCTTTGCCTTGAGCGCCTCCACCTTGGCCTCTGCCTCGCGCCGGATCGCTTCCATTTTTGCTTTGGCGTTGTCCAATTTCTCTCGCAGCTTTGCGTTGAGTGTGTCAATCCGGGCTTGCAGCTTCGCTTTGCGGTCTCCCTTGGCCTCGGCGTGTTCGGTTTTCAGTTGAGCGATGTCGGCTTTGATCGATGTGATGTCCCGTTCATCCTGAGTGTCTTCCACTTCCCAAAGGCTGCGACGCAAAACCACGCCACCCAGCGCTTCCATGCGTGTATCCACCGGCGTGGTCCACTCCTCGTCCACCTCAGCGACTACAGCGACCTTACCCGGCGTAAGGGTCTCCGCGACGTCAGAGAGAAAGTCGCTTCCAACGCGCACTTTGTCAAGGTCTGCAATTGCTCCGATGAGAGAGCCACCGGCGGCACCTACTGCCACACCGACTGGACCGCCCAATAGGCCGACGAGACTGCCGACCGCGGTGCCCGTCAGAGTTCCCAACGGACCGCTGTCTGCACCCTGCTTCACCGCGGTCGTCCCATCGGGGTTCTTGGCAATGACGGTCGCAGCGTACACCGCAATGCTGCCGTCTCCATCCAGTTGCTGAAGAGTCCGGGACCCTTCGTAGGCTTTGCTCTCGTTATCAAAAACCACTACCAGCATTCTGTCCATGATGGTTTTCTCCTTTTCGTTTGATTTCACACGTAGTGGCGGGTCGGGTGAGTTTGAGGGTTGAACGTGGATGGCCTGGAAACCACCATTACAGGCTCGACCTTTAGGGAATGTCAAGTTGTCGGTCCTCAGTCGGCTAGTGGTAGAAGCGAGTCACCGTTCCGCTTTCAGAGGAACATGTCGTTTTTGAAGCGGTAGCATTGGTAACAGCGCTTATGTTTGGGTCCCACGCCGGGTCCAGATAGTCGATCGCATGTTACCCTCCTCATTCGTGGCTGCCACGCCTCAATTCACGACCGCTGTTTACGGCATGGCCGCGGTTCTGGCGTGGGGGACCAGCGATTTTCTCGGCGGCTACGCAACGCGGCGAGCTAATGCGTTTTTGTTCACCACGGTTGTGAACATCGGTGGACTGGTTTTGGTGGGAGCGCTGGCATCATCAACACATGCGCAATTGCCTTCGGGGCGGAGCGTCCTATGGGTGTTAGCGGGCGGGGCCTGTGGTGGTGGCGCCCTGGCAATTTTCTATCGCGCGCTTTCCACGGGACGAATGGGATTAACGGCGCCCGTAGCCGCCGTGCTGAGTGCGGCGATTCCGACCGTTTTCGGTATGTTCACGGAAGGGCTGCCGGGTCGAATTCCGATGTTCGGATTTCTTCTGGCTGCGGTTGGGCTCTGGCTGATCACGCGCGCGGAGGACGGCAATACTCCCGAAGGGATTGGTCTCGCTTTGCTCGCTGGCACGGGCTTTGCCGGATTTTATTTATGCGTGCGCCAGGCAGGGGACGGATCGGCATTGTGGATCGCGACGTTTACTCGAGCTGGAGGCTTGCTGATTACGGGGGCCATCGTCCTGTTGCAAAGAAATTTCAGCGACATTACCGCAGCGGGCGTGCGCTGGGGCATTGTAACCGGTTGCATCGACTCGATTGGTACGATCCTTTTCGTGCGGGCCAGTCAGACCGGACGGTTGGATGAAGCGGTTGTTATCTCTTCCTTATATCCCGCAGTCACCGTGTTACTGGCCCGCGTATTTCTGAAGGAACATTTCACGCGCTGGCGGTTTATCGGGTTGCTGGCGGCGCTGGCGGCGGTGCCTATGATTGCGGCTGGGTAGAATTAAGGCTCATTCCATATTCTAGAATCTGGAATAACAATGGCTCTTGTCGAAATCCGCAATCTGACCAAAATTTATTCGCGGGGCGAATCTGCTTTGAGCGGAATGCGCAGAAGCGGCGAGGTGCGCGCGGTTGACGATGTATCGCTTGACATAGAGGCGGGCGAAACGCTTGGATTGGTGGGCGAATCCGGATCCGGAAAGAGCACGCTGGGGAGATTGATTTTGCGTCTGATCGAGCCGACTTCCGGCGGCATTCACTTTGCAGGCCGCGACTTGCTGGGCGCCGGCCGCGGCGAGATGCGCAAACTGCGCCGCGATATGCAGATCGTTTTTCAGGATCCTTTCGCTTCGCTCGATCCGCGATTTCGGGTCGAGGAGATCATCGCTGAGCCACTGATCATTCATGGAATTGGGCACGGGCATGGGATTGGGCAGAATCACGGAAGTGGGAAAGAGGGAATTCGGGGGCGGGTGATTGAACTGCTTCGCGCCGTGGGATTGGATGAATCGATTCTGCGGCGGTTCCCCCACGAATTCAGCGGGGGCCAGCGACAGCGGATCGGAATTGCCCGGGCTCTGGCGGTGCGGCCGAAATTTATCGTGGCCGACGAACCCGTCTCAGCACTCGACGTCAGCGTGGGAGCGCAGATCGTTAATCTGCTGGCGCAACTGCAACGCGATTTCGGACTGACTTATTTATTTATCTCCCACTCCATGCCGGTGGTGCGTTACCTCTCGACGCGCATTGCCGTGATGTATCGCGGTAAGATTGTAGAAATCGGCACGAGCGAACAGGTCACAGAGAGGCCGAAGCATCCTTACACGCGCAGCCTGCTTGAGGCTACGCCAGAAATCTCGGTCTGATCTCACAGATCCATGCCACGCGTCCACTCCAGCCGCACCCGCGACCTTGTTGAGTTAATCCTCGGCTACGGAGCGATCGTCGGAATTATCTGGTCGCCGGAGCATCTGCAGCGCATGCTTTCCCCAATTGCCTTGGTGCTGACTTTGTTGCTGGTGCTGGCGCGGCGCCCGAGCCGCGATGAACTTGGCTTGGGCTGGCGCGGCTTTATCTCTTCGGCCTGGATTTTGCCAGCAGCGGTTGCTCTTGCAACAGTCAGCATTTTCGCTGCGGCGAAAACTGGCACGTTGCATGCACTTTACAAAGGCGATTTCGCGCATGTTTCGGGTTATGTGCTTTGGACCATTTATCAGCAATTTCTTTTACAGGATTTTGTTATGGACCGTTTGCTGGGCATAGTTGCTGGCGAGAATGCAGCGGTGATCATTGCCGGTATCCTCTTCGCGGCAGCGCATCTGCCGAATCTCACGCTTACTGCGGCCACCCTGGTATGGGGCATAGTCTCATGTGCGCTTTTTCGGCGCTATCGCAATCTGTGGGCGCTCGGACTGGCGCAGGGACTGCTCGGGCTGTGTTTCGCGGTTTGCGTGCCGGATGCGCTGCATCATCATCTACGAGTGGGGCTGGGATATTTGCGGTATCACTGACGCATTAGGCGTGTTTCGTGGCGGCCCAGTTTCAAAGCTCTTACCACGAAGGACACAAAGTTCCACGAAGGAATCTTGCCAAGGAAGCCTTCGTACTACTTAGTTTCCCTGGTAGTCCATGTGATGTTATTCATCCACGGGGATTCATCGATCAGGGTGCGATACCGTACTTTGCCGCCAGGAAAGTTTGGAGTTTTGAGGGCGCGACCTGCGCCACTTCCTGCCAGGTTACGATTCTCAGTCTGGTGCGCAGTTCGACTGGCTTCACGCACATCATGACGGCGTACCATGCCTCTTTAAGGTCCGGCCGGCGGGCGTCGATGAGAACGCAGAACGAACATTCAAGGGCGTAAGCCGCGAGCACATTTCTCAGCAACTGGTAAGAGAGATAGTGCGTGAGGGATTGCGGCAACCGCTGCAAATCGAAAACATCGCGGAAATCGCGATACGCAAGGAGAACTTCTTTCCTGGCGGTTTGAAAATCAATCTCGGTGAGTTTGGCTTCAATCAGCAGATTGCCCAGCCGAAGATCAACTTCCGTGCGATCAACTCTGCCGTTCAGCAGAGGTACACGCGCCCTGTGTCCGAAAGATGCGCGAACACGCGGTTCGGCGGCCAACAGCATGGCCAGCTTGCCGCTGGGTAGTGTGCCGGGATAACAGAAGATGTTCATCAGCAGGGCGTCCGAGCTGGTGCAGGCATCAAGTTCCATCCAGCGTCCCCGCACAGTTTCGGGCAGGGAGCGGCGGCCCTGGGTGTGGACCTTAGCCAAGCGTTTCTTCCACGCGGGATTCGTCACGATGGCCTTGTAACTCTCGGGCAGAAAGTTTCCGTGTCGCAAGCCACCTTCACGCGGGGCGAAGCACGCGATGGGAAGTGCGCCATAGCTAAGAGAATGCGGCAGCGCTTGTGCCGCCGCGTATGTTTGAGCCCGAGCCGCCAAGTCGCGTCGAAGGTCTGTGGAAAAAGTCATGGCGGATTTCAGCGCACAGTATAGCGAATAAAAGGAGAATCCGCGTGCCCATCCCGCTCGGAATGCTTCCTCCAGCGAGGCGCCCGATCGCTATCCAGAAAATTTCTGCGACTAAGGTTTTTTCCGGACTTGAATGACAACTCTGGTTCTGCTAAAAGAGTAAAAGATTGTGCTTGAGCAAGCTGCCCGGAGTTCTCCAGAAGTGAGTGCCAGCTTATGGTGACTGCGGTATCGGGATCTTGCAAAGCCGGGGCGTTCTCGCCTGCGACGGGCGGGATCGAAAAATTTTGTCGTTAGACCAGGGCCTCGAGATTCGGTGCTGAACGGCACTCGCCGGCAGTACACATCGAACCTCCTTAGAACGTGGTAGGAGTTTCTGGTGGCTTTGCATTGCGGCTTCCGAAGTACCTCAGCCAAGGACGAGCATATTTCTGCGCCTTACTTGGCTCCCTTCAACGTTTGTCTCTTCAATTCCCGCGACTGCGCCCGAAGGCGCGGTCCATACTTTTCTGACGAAAATCTCAAAACCAAGCATATGCCGGAGGAAGATTATGGCTACCAATCTCGTGCAAATCGATAGCGACCAGGAAATCAAACAGCGCCTGGAAGCGGAACGCAGTAGGCTGCGCAAGATCGCTGGCTTGGACCAGCCCACACATTTTCATCGTCCTGTAGAGAGGGCGTTCAAGGCCGAGGAGCGGGATCGCGTGACGATTCTGTTCGGCGGCTTCACGTGGAAGCACGAGGACCTCATCCGCGCTGTGTTTCAGGGCTGCGGTTACCGTTGCGAGAAGCTGCCTGTGCCGAATGTCGCAGCGTTCCAAACGGGCAAGGAGTTCGGAAACAACGGGCAGTGCAATCCGACTTATTTCACTGTGGGCAATCTGGTGCAGTATTTACAATTCCTGGAAAAAGAAGGTTTGTCGCGCGACAAGATTCTGAATAACTACGTTTTCTTTACTGCCGGCTCCTGCGGTCCCTGCCGCTTCGGCATGTACGAAGCTGAGTATCGCTTCGCATTGAAAAATGCGGGTTTCGACGGCTTCCGCGTGCTGCTGTTCAAAGACAGCGATGGAATTAAGGCGGCTTCCGGCGAACCCGGACTGAAATTCACCGTCGACTTCGGATTCGGGATGCTGAATGCCATGCATCTCGGCGATGTGATCAACGACATGATCTACCAGATCCGGCCGTTCGAGGTGAATAAAGGAGAGACGGATCGTGTGTTCCGCGAAATGGTCGATGGACTCTGCGAAGACCTGAGGAATCGCGACTCATTTGAGATTGAAGGGCGAGCGCCGAATTGGCTCAAGCCGAAATTCAAGAGCAATAAAATCCTGAGAAATACGGCGAATGTTTTCGGCAAGATGCATGAGCACATGTGGGGAAAGGATTATCTGAACGCCCTGCACACCGCGCGCGAGCGGGTGAATCGCATCGAAGTCGACCGCACCAAAGTGAAGCCGGTGGTAAAGATTACTGGCGAGTTCTGGGCGCAGATTACCGAGGGCGATGGCAATTTCCACATGTTCGACTTTCTGGAACGCGAAGGCGCGCAAGTGATTGTGGAGCCGATTGCGACCTGGGTGGCTTATCTGCTGTACCAGGCTAAGGCGCATGCCATTGCGAAGTGGCCGGTGAACCGTCCGCACCGCAATACGGAGTGGTATGAGCTGAAAAAGAATTTCGCGAACTATATCGGCCTGCGCAAGAAGCTTTGGGGCCTGGGGTTCGGCGAGCGGGCCTGGAAGTATTTCTATCACCGCACCATCAAGAACATGGGCGGCATCACGCACCATCTTGTGCCGCAAACTGAATTAGCGGAAATGGCTAATCCTTTCTATAACCAGTTTGCACGCGGTGGCGAGGGGCACCTCGAAGTAGGCAAGAATGTTTATTACACCGTGCACAAGCTCTGCCACATGGTGCTGGCGCTGAAGCCGTTTGGCTGCATGCCGTCGTCACAGTCGGATGGAGTGCAATCGGCGGTGATCAATAAGTTTAAAGACATGATCTTCTTGCCGATCGAAACTTCGGGCGAGGGCGAAGTGAATGCCCACAGCCGAGTGCAGATGGCGCTGGGCGAGGCCAAGGTTAAGGCGAAGACCGAGTTCGATCAATGCCTGAAGTCAACGGGAAAGAGTCTGGACGAGATTCGTGAGTATATCGCCGAGCATCCTGAGCTACGGCGGCCGTTCTATCATGTGCCGCATCGCGAGGGAGTCGCGGGAACCGCAGCGCAGTTTATTTTGCATGTGAACGATCGCATGGATAAGACCACGCTGTGGCAAAAGCGCTCGCGGGTTCCAGGGATTGCAGTGCCCGACGCCGCCTAAGAAACTGCGACCGCCGTCTCGCTTGTGATTATTTGCGAGCGGGACGGCGGTCAGCACGACCAAGAACGATTCTTCAGCCCTGGCCAGTAAGTAATGGAGAGAACGATGCACGACCATCTGCAAGAAAAGCCCAAAGCGCAACTCCTGCAAATAACTCCTTTGCCGCCGCAAAGGCCGCATGATCATCACACGGAATTCATGGTTGGGCTCGATGTGGGCTCGACGACAGTGAAAGCCACAGTGGTGGACGCGGTGACCGACAAAGTGCTGTGGCAGGACTACCAGCGGCACGAGACCAAGCAGCCCGAGAAATCGCTGGAGTTCTTGCGTCGCATGGAAAAAGAGGTCGGCATCAACGACCGTAACACGCGCATGTTCATGACCGGCTCGGGAGGCGGGGCGATTGCCGATCAGATCGGCGCGAAGTTCGTGCAAGAAGTTACGGCGGTTTCGCTCGCCGTGGAGAAGATGCATCCCGAAGTGTATTCGGTGATTGAACTCGGCGGTCAGGATGCGAAGATCATCGTCTTCAAAGATGATGAGGAGACGGGACGCAAGAAGAAAATTCCATCGATGAACGATAAGTGCGCGGGGGGAACCGGCGCAGTGATCGACAAGATTAATGCGAAGCTGAAGATTCCAGTGGCGGAGCTGGCATTGCAGGGCTATCACGGAATCAAGTTGCACAAGGTCGCGGGCAAGTGCGGGGTGTTCGCCGAGACCGACATTAACAGCCTGCAGAAAGTCGGCACGCCGCCCGATGAGTTGATGGCGTCGTTGTTTGAGGCAATCGTGTTGCAGAATTTAAGTGTGCTCACGCGCGGGCACACCTTGCGGCCACATGTGCTGTTGTTGGGCGGGCCGAATAGTTTTATCAAGGGGATGCGCGAGGCCTGGCAGGCCAATATTCCGCGCATGTGGCAGGAGCGCAAGGTTGCGATTCCTGATGGGGCGAAACCCGAGGATCTGATCAAGGTTCCGCAAAACGCGCAGTACTTCGCGGCCATGGGCGCGATTGAATTCGGCAGGAGCGAGGAAGATTCGGTCGGCTGCTACCTGGGATACGAAAAACTGGTCCACTACATCGACTTTGGACGCCAGGAGGAGAAAGCTAAATCCGGCGCCAAGGGCTTGACCACGACCGATACCGAGCTCGATGAGTTCAAAGTTTCCTACCGCCGCAAGAAGTTTACGCCGGCCGCGTTCAGCATGAACCAAACGGTCGCCGGGTTCATCGGCATCGACGGCGGTTCCACTTCAACCAAGGCTGTATTGATCGACGAAAAGGGCGACATTCTTTGCAAAGCCTACCAGCTCTCGAACGGAAATCCGATCCAGGACACGATTGAGATGTTCGAGAATCTGCGCGGCCAAGTGGAAGCGCAGAAGGCGAAGCTGGAAGTTTTGGGAGTTGCTACCACCGGCTACGCAAAAGATATTTTGAAAGATGTTTTACATGCGGACGTCGCGCTGGTCGAGACTGTTGCCCACACGGAATCGGCATTAAAGTTCTATGACGATCCGCACGTCATCGTTGACGTGGGCGGGCAGGATATCAAAATCATTATCCTGCACAACGGCCGCGTCAAGGATTTCAAACTCAACACGCAATGTTCGGCGGGCAACGGATATTTTCTGCAGTCAACCGCGGAAGGCTTTGGGCTGGGCGTTGAGCAGTATGCCGATCTGGCTTTCTCTGCAAAGTCGATGCCAGTTTTCGGCTACGGCTGCGCAGTGTTTATGCAATCGGACATTGTTAATTTCCAGAGGCAGGGCTGGAGAGCCGAGGAGATTCTTGCGGGATTGGCGGCCGTGCTTCCTAAGAATGTATTCCTTTATGTAGCGAGCATTCCCAATCTCGCGGCGCTGGGGACGCGTTTCGTTCTGCAGGGGGGGACGCAGAACAACATGGCGGTAGTGAAGGCGGAAGTCGACTTCATTCACAACAGCTTCCGCGCCGCGGGCAGGAAACCGGAAATTATTGTTCACGAATTCTGCGGGGAATCGGGAGCGATTGGAGCGGCGGTCGAATCGCTGCGTCTATGGCGCAATGGACTGCAGACTTCGTTCGTAGGACTAGAGGCGGTTCGCAAAATTCAATATCGCACTACGCGCAACGAAAGCACGCGCTGCAATTTCTGCAAGAACAATTGCCTGCGGACTTTCATCGACATTCGCACTGCGGCGCCCAAGGACGATCTTGCTTTCGTGCCAATTCAGAAAGTCACCAAGGTTCCGCTTATGCATGGCGAACAGCGCCTGATTATCGCCACCTGTGAAAAAGGCTTGGTCGAAGATGTCAACGACATGAAGGACATCAAAGCCGGAATCGACGAGATTAAGGACAAGTATCCCAACTTCGTCGATTTCGCCGCGCATGAAGTTTTTCGTCCAGTGAATGCGAAGAGCGTGGCTGATCCGGTTCCGGTGACAACCTTCTGGAAGAAGACGGGCAAGGAGCGCATCCCGCTCATGCAGGGCCGCAAAAAGATTCGAGTGGGCATTCCGCGCGTGCTGAATATTTATACTTACGCGCCACTGTTCAACGGATATCTGGAAAGCCTGGGAGTGCAGCCGGAAAACATTGTTTATTCCGACTACACCAGTTCGGATCTATATCGCGCGGGGGCAAGCCGCGGCGCGATCGATCCTTGCTTCCCGGCGAAAATTGGCATTTCGCATGTCTATAACCTGATTCAAGAGAAGCATCGCAAGAAGCCGCTGAATGTGATTTTCTTCCCCATGTACGATGTTCTTTCTTCTCCGCTGGTAAAAATTGTGGGCGCGAACGCATGCCCCACCGTTACTGCGACGCCGGAAACGGTGAAGGCGGCGTTTACCAAAGAGAACGACGTATTCGCCGAACACAATGTGAAGTATCTGAATCCAGTTCTGAACTTTGCCGACCGCAAACTGTTCGCTCATCAAATGCTGCAAGCATGGCAACCGATTCTTGGCCTATCGCAGGAAGAAAACGATCGCGCAGTTGAAGCCGGCTATAAAGCGCTGGATGACTACGAGGCAAGCATTCGCCAGCGCGCGCGACAAGTTCTCGATCAACTGGAACGCGAAGACCGCATCGGGATTGTGATGCTGGGTCGGCCGTATCATCATGATCCCGGACTGAATCACGAAATAATGGAGGAGTTTCAGAAGCTCGGCTATCCGATTTTCTCGCAGAACACGCTGCCACTGGATGAAGACATGCTGGAACGTTTATTCGGCGAAGAAGTTCGCGCTGGCGTTATTACTCATCCCCTCGATATCACCGATGCGTGGAAGAATTCTTACTCATGCAGTACGAACCACAAAGTGTGGGCGGCTAAATTTACGGCGCGGCATCCGAATCTGGTAGCGCTGGAAATTTCGAGTTTCAAGTGCGGCCACGATGCGC
>JBAWBG010000371.1:0-21287 GCA_049589695.1 Candidatus Sulfotelmatobacter sp.
GGTGCGTTTATCGTGGCCTACGCCTCTGGCCAAGATGCCCTCAACTTTGGCCGAGCCCGAATATGCCACTGTGCTGGGAATGGTGAACTACGGGCAGCGGGCGCGCGTGGCGCGTGGGTTTCAAGGAGACCGGTGGGGATCGAGATTGAAGGCTTTGTTGGTCGGGTGAGCGCAGTGATCAGTGGCTAGCTGTCAAAAAGTAACAGTAAGAACGGCTTGGTTGACCATTAGCCTCTGGCCATCGCGGTGTACGGACAAAGTACGAGAATTCAAAACATAGGTGAACACATGACAAACGATTCCAGCATTCGCATCAGCTTCAACGAAGAACCTCTTAACGATGCCAAGATCAAAGTGATTGGCGTGGGTGGCGGCGGCGGCAACGCCGTGAACCGCATGATCGATGCCGGAGTGGAGGGCATCGAATTCATCGTAGCTAACACCGACTTGCAGGCGCTGCGCCTCTCGCGCGCGCCGGTCAAGCTGCAACTGGGCGTGAAGCTCACGAATGGATTGGGCGCGGGCGCGAATCCAGAAGTGGGTCGCAAGGCGGCGCTCGAGGACTCCGACAAAATTATCGAAGCGCTCGAAGGCGCCGACATGGTTTTCGTCACGACTGGCCTGGGCGGCGGCACGGGCACGGGTGCCGCTCCAATCATCGCATCGCTGGCCTGTGAAATGGGAGCGTTGACGGTCGCGGTCGTCACCAAGCCGTTTTCTTTTGAAGGCCGTCGCCGCATGACGCAAGCGGATCGTGGCATTGCGGAGTTGATGGAATCGGTCGACACGACGATCGTGATCCCGAATGAAAAGCTCTTAGCGGTTGCCGAAGATGCCGGATTCTTCGAATCCTTCCGCGTGGCAGATGACATTCTGCGACAGGGCGTGCAGGGAATCTCTGACATCATCACGATTCCCGGCATCATCAATCGCGATTTCGCCGATGTAAAGACGATTATGGCCCGTATGGGTTACGCAGTAATGGGCACGGCCACCGCGAGCGGAACCAAGCGCACCATCGAAGCGGCACAGCGGGCGATCGCCTCACCGCTCCTGGAAGCGGGCGCGATCGACGGCGCGCGCGGCATTCTAATCAACATCACCGGATCGGCTTCGCTGAAACTGGCGGAGGTGCAGCAGGCCTGCACCATAATCCAGAGCGCCGCGCACGAAGACGCGAATATTATTTTTGGCGCGGTGCTCGACGAAAAGATGAAGGACGCGGTGAAAATTACTGTAATCGCCACCGGCTTCCGCGAAATTCCGCGCGCACAACGCGTGCCCGAGTTTCACTCGTTCGCCGCATCGCATGACAATGCCATGGATTTCCCTGAGGCCATTCCTCCAGTGCAATCTGCTGCGTCAACATTTTCCGAGCCAATTCCGGATCGAATGATGGATGAACCCAGAATGGAGGAATCATCGCCAGTGGCAATGGCGAATGTGGGTCCCGACGTGACCTCGCTCGATGCCATGCGCAGCGCGATGGTGGCAAACTTCGAGCAGTCCGACTTGGACGTTCCGGCATTTCTGCGGAAGCGCGGAGAAGTGATGTAGTCAACCGGCACTGAGCCGGAAGAGTGGGCGGAAGTCGACTGGGGAAAATGGGAAAAGCTTTGCCCATCAGTGGAGTACCTTTTGAGTAACGAGGTGACTGTTACCGAGGCAGCGGTACCGAAGTAACTTTCCGTTTAAGTACATGTTTCAAAACGGGTTATATCGAAATTGAATTTCACTGAGGGAAAAACTTTGTTATTGCCTGACACGCGCTAACTCTCGTACTATCTGAGAGTTCGGCGAGCTTACTGGTCAAGACCGGCAGACTGGCAAGCCTCGTGCACTGTAATCAACAGGAAAGCCGGAGATCAGAGGAAAGGGCCAGAAATGCTTAGCTCGAAAGCGCGTTCTCTTCGTCTGGTAATCGTATTTAGTGGACTCTTTCTGGCGCCGGCAATTTGGGCCGCACATGTGAATCCCCGGACCTTGAACGGGAGCAAGGCAAAGTCGTCCCGAAAACTTAGCGAAAGCCAGCGCACCAGGCGCCGGATGCGGCATTTGGCGAGTGGCAGAAGCACTACTGCACGCGTTGCCAGCCGACGCATAGCGAATCACGGTGCAACGAATCACAGTGCAGCTCTGACCCGAACCTCCGCCAGCCTCCGAAGACATACTTATCACGAGCGCTTTTTCATGAGTTCTTACGCCGAGGGCCTTGCCGGCGGCGATATTACTGATGGTGAAGATCCGGTCGTGCGGCAAGCGGCCATCGACGCTTTAGGCAATATGAACGGCACGGTGGTCGCAATCGAGCCCACCAGCGGACGCGTGCTCGCCATGGTGAACCAGAAACTGGCGCTCTCCAGCGGCGCGCAGCCTTGCTCTACCATTAAACTTTCCGTCGCGCTCGCTGCGCTGAGTGAAGGGCTGATCTCGAAAGAGACTGAAGTTTCCCTCGGCGGCCACTACCGGATGAACCTCACCGAAGCTTTGGCGCACTCCAACAATGCGTATTTTGAAGCGTTGGGCCGCAAGTTAGGTTTTGAAAAAGTTGCCTACTACGCCCATCAGTATGGCTTAGGCGAGTTGGCAGGTTACGATATTCCCGGCGAAAAGCTGGGCACCTACCCCGAGGAAGTGATTCCGGAGAAATTAGGCGGAGTCGGCAAGATGTGTTCTTTCGGCGAAGGTGTTTCGATGACGCCGCTGCAATTAGGTGCCATGGTTTCCGCTATCGCGAACGGAGGCACTCTTTATTACTTGCAGCATCCCACCACGCCGGAAGAGATCACGAATTTCCAGCCCCGCATCAAGCGGCAATTGGACATTGCACCTCTGATCCCGGAAATTTCCGTTGGCATGGCCGGAGCGGTGCAATACGGCACGGCCCGTCGTTTGGGTCTCAACTTCAACGAGGAAGAAATCCTCGGCAAGACTGGAACCTGCTCTCACGCTGGCACGCGCTTCGGCTGGTTTGCCTCCTACGCCAACACCAGCAGCGGGCGCATTGTAGTGGTGGTCTTCCTCGAAGGCGGACGTCCAACCTTTGGACCGAAGGCTGCGGAAATCGCCGGGCACATGTACCGGAATCTCTACGATCACAACTTCTTCCTGGCTGGACCACCTTCGCATCCGGCCGATACTGCCTCCGTGCGCTAATTTCGGCGCCGTGCAGTCGCTTGAACTGCTACTTTCCAATTTCGATTATCGCCAGGGCCTCTTCCAGAGGCCCGTCCGTTTTTTGAGCCGCGGTCAGCAGCCGCTTGTCTGGCGAAAGCTTAAGCTTTCTCTAACACGCAATCCTTGAATCCCGCCGATATATCGCATAGCAGCTTGACGATTCATCGCTCGGGGATATCCCCGCTTTGTATTTGCCAGATTCGGGCTTCCTTGCAGCGGCCGCATTCGCGATAGTCGGTGAGCAAACGATGAATTCTTTTACGGCAATGAAGACCAGCTACGACTACGGATTGGTGACGCTTTCCGTGCTGCTCGCAATGTTTGCATCCTATGCGGCATTGGAGCTAGCGGGACGGGTGACTTCGGCGCGAGGCCGTGTACGGGCCCTCTGGCTCGTGTGTGGCGCCGTCGTCATGGGTTTGGGAATCTGGGCGATGCATTATGTCGACATGCTCGCCGCAGACATACCGGTAACGGTTTCTTATCATCTGCCCACAGTAATTCTGTCACTTCTAGCCGCAATCGCCGCCGCGGCAGTCGCGCTCTTCGTAGTCAGCCGCACCAAGCTCAGTGTATGGCAGGAGATCGGAGGCAGCATTGTGATGGGCAGCGGCATTGTGGCGATGCATTACGTCGGCATGGCCGCCATGCGCTGTTCTGCTGTCATCGTCTATGATCCGCGAATCACCACTTTCTCCATTGCTATGGCGATCATCGTCTCGTTTGTAGCCTTGCGTTTGGCTTTCGGAGTGCGCGACGAGAAACAGGTAACCCTCCGAAAAGCCATCAACGCGCTGGTCATGGGCAGCGCCATCACGCTTATGCATTACACGGGAATTCGGGCAGCAAAATTCTTTCCTTCCGCTATTGCGCCTGATCTCGCGCACTCCGTCGGCATTTCCACGATTAGCATTCTGGCCATCAGCACCAGCACTCTTTTCGTCCTTACAGGAGCGATCGCCTTCTCCTCCCTTGACCGCTTCATCGACTCGCAAAGATTTGATCTCAACGCTTCACGCGAACGCGAGTTATATTTCCATACGATTGCGGAGGCTGTGCCCGAAATAATATGGACAGCCACCCCCGATGGTGAGGACGACTACTTCAACCAAAAATTCTTCGACTTTACCGGATCGACGCTCGAAGAGATGCGCGGGATGCGCTGGAAAGCAATAATCCACGCAGACGACCTTGATACTTGCCTCTCCCGCTGGCAGAACGCCTTACAGGTGGGTGAGCCGTACGAGATTGAGTATCGCCTGCGCGGAAAAGATGGAAATTTCCGTTGGTTTCTGGGGCGGGCCAACCCCATCAGAAACGCAACGGGAGAGATCGTGAAATGGTTCGGCACGTGCACCGACATCGAGAATCACAAGCAAAACCAGCAGAATCTGGAAGGTCAGATCAAGGAACGAACCCTGCAACTGGCCGAGACAAATGCCCGGTTGCAACGCGAATTGTACTTCCAGACTATGGAGGGGATCCCAGAGATCGTATGGACAGCTGACCTTGATGGCGCGATCGACTTTACCAACCGGAAATGGCTCGATTACAGCGGCCTGACCGCTGAACAAAGCCTGGGGGAAGGATGGCTCCGCGCGGTTCATACCGATGATTTAGCCCTTTCTATAGCCAAGTGGGGCAGTGCGGTGCTCGCGGGGAATCCTTACGAGGCGGAGTATCGCATGCGTGACAGACACGGAAGCTTCCGGTGGTTCCTGGTAAGGGCCAATCCCATCCGCAATTCCGCCGGGGAAATTATCAAATGGTTCGGCACTTGCACCGACATTGAAAATCAAAAGCAGAACCAGCAAATCCTCGAAGGGCAGATTCTCGAACGCACGACCCAGCTAGCCGACGCCAATACCCGCTTGCAGGAAGAGATGTTGGAAAAGGATTTCGCCCGCAATGAACTCGATCAGCAGAACGAAAGGATGATGAGCGAACTGCAGAAAAGATCAGAGCGAGCCACCATGCTGGCGAAGATGGGTGAACTATTGCAGAGCTGCATCAGCCGCGACGAAGTATTCGCGGCGGCGCTGGGTTACGCACCCAAGATATTTCCCACTGCGCGCGGAGCGATAGCGTTGCTGGATACTTCGCGGAGTCATGCCGAAGTGCTTGGCTCCTGGAGTGAATGCCAGCTTCCAATGGCGGAATTTGAGCCAACCGAATGTTGGGGGCTGCGAACCGGGCATCCGCATCTGGTGGTGGCCGGTGATTCGACCGCCCCGTGTGCCCACGCAGCAGGCGTGGAGAACTCGTACTTGTGCATCCCGATTCTGGCACAAGGGGAAACTCTTGGCCTTCTTCATCTTCAAGCGACGGATGACGTGCCACAAATGGACTCCGCCGAACTCTCATTCAAGACTACATTCGCTGGACAGGTGGGATTGTCGATCGCGAATATCCGGCTGCGCGAGGCTCTGCGCATGCAATCGGTGCGCGATGCCTTGACTGGCCTTTACAACCGCCGCTATCTGGAAGAAGTGCTCGATCGCGAGACTCGGCGCGCCGGACGCGCCGGCCAGTCGATGGGAATTCTGATGCTCGATTTGGACCATTTCAAGCGTTTCAACGATACCTACGGTCACGATGCCGGCGACGCCGTGTTGCGCGAAACCGCCGCCTTCCTGCTCAAGAACGTGCGGGCCGAGGATTTTGTTTGCCGCTACGGGGGTGAGGAGTTTGTCGTTATTCTACCCACGGCTGATATCGAGGGATCGAGAACCCGCGGCGAAAAACTGCGTTCAAAAATGAGAGAACTGTCGATTCTGCATCAGGGAAAGTCCCTGGGGATGGTCACGTTTTCCGTCGGGGTGGCGGCGTTTCCCGCTCATGGAATGTCGCCCAGAGAGTTGATGGCCGCCGCCGACTCTGCGCTTTACGAGGCCAAGCGCGGCGGGCGAGATCAGGTGGCCGCAGCGCCGGCTGAGCAGACAGTTGTTTCTCTTCAGGCGGAAGCTGCATCTGCATCCAAGGGGAGTTAACTCTCCGGCATCTGGGCATTGGGGATTACTTGGTCTGCCAGCGTGAACCAAGGGACCGGCCGGGCCTCACAAATCAAACTGAAATTATTTCTTCCGCTCGTCGCGCTCGACCACGCCATCTTTAATGTGGATTACGCGGTGAGCATACTCGGCAATGTCATGCTCGTGAGTGACCAGCACAATGGTGTTGCCTTCCTGGTGCAGCCGGTCAAACAGCGCCATAATTTCGTTTCCCGTTTGCGAATCAAGATTGCCTGTGGGTTCGTCAGCCAGAAGAATGGAAGGCTTGTTCACCAGGGCGCGCGCCACGGCAACGCGCTGCCGTTGACCGCCGGAAAGTTCGTTCGGCTTGTGGGTCATGCGAGAGCCCATGCCCACAGCCGTCAATGCAGCTTTAGCGCGTTCGATTCGGTCGTCGGTGGGAACTCCGGCATAGATCAACGGCAATTCAACATTGTGCAGCGCTGTGGCGCGGGCCAACAGGTTGAATGTTTGAAATACGAAGCCGATTTCTTTATTGCGGATGCGCGCCAGTTCATCGTCATCGAGTTCGCTCACCAATTGGCTGTTGAGCCAGTATTCCCCTTTAGTCGGCGTGTCGAGGCAGCCAATCAAGTTCATCAGCGTGGACTTGCCCGAACCGGAGGGTCCCATGATAGCGACGTATTCGCCGCGCTCAATGCGCAGGTTGACCCCGCGCAGCGCATGCACCTGCTGCTCCGATCCCATGTCATAGGTCTTCCAAAGATCGACGGCCGCAATCATGCAAGCTTGCGGCGGGGCTGCTGCGGCGGTCGAGGGCATGCTGATTACTTCGGCGGTAGCCATATTTTTCTCCTGCTCCGGTGCCACTGAGTTCTCCGTAAGTGAAATCGATCTCCCCGAACTCCGGAGGCTGACGGCATGTAAAACACTGTCGTTCCAGACGCCGGTCGAAAATTGTTTTGTCTCACCGGCTTCTCCGTTGGACGGATCAACCTGGCGAACGTCACGACGATTCGTCTTCCTTTTTGGGAGCCGAGTTATCAATCTTGACGCTACTGCCAGAACGCAGCGTTCGCAAAACCTTGTAGCTGCCGGTGATTACTTCATCGCCTTCTTTCAACCCCTGCAAGACCTCGATGTCGCTGGTACCGGTGATGCCGGTCGTTACTGGGACGAACACTGCTTTCTTCTCGCGAATGACAAAGACGCCCTGCACATCCTGCTGATTTTTACTCTTCGATGTTTCTTTGGGCGCGGGCGCAGCTGCATGCACGGAACCGGGTGATGATTTCTCTTGCTCCAGTTGGGCTTGGCTGCGAACCGAGAGCGATTGAATCGGAATCGAGAGCACGCCGCTGCGGGCAGCTGTGGTGATTTTCGCGGTAGTGGAAAGTCCGGGACGCAAGTCCTGCGGCGGATCGTTCACCGTGACCACCACTTTGAAATCTTTTGCTTCTTCGCTGGCCGTAGTCTGTTGCGAAGTCGCCACGCCGGTGGAGCGCACGATGGCGTTGTCCCCAATCTCGGAAACCGTGCCATGGAAAACTTTTCTTGGGATGGCATCAATCGTTACTTCTGCGGGTTGGCCCAGGCGCACATTGACGATGTCAGTCTCATCGACTTTCACTTCCGCGGTAATCACCGACATATCGGCCAGCGTCATCAGTGTGCTGCCCGGTGAATTCTGAATGCCCATGACGACCGTTTCGCCCTCGCGCACTGGCAGGTTGGTAATCACGCCGTCGTAGGGTGCGGTATAAGTGGCCTTTTGCAACACATCAGCGTAACGAGTGAGCGTAGCCCGGTTTTGCGCAATATGTTTATCGGCAGAATCTTTTTGCGCTCTGGCTTGGGCTACGCGCGCTTGAGCCTGAACCAGGCCGGCATCGGCGGTTGCCCAGGCATTTTTGCGGCTGTCGAAATCCGACTTGGAAATCAATCCATCTTTGAATAAACTCTGCGCGCGGTCCCAATCCAGTTTGTTGCGGTCGTAATCGGCCTGGGCACGCACCAGATCGGCCTGCGAGGTCTTCAGCGCCGCATCGGCGGCAAGCGCATCGGTCTCGGCAGCTTGCAGGGAAGCCTGATTGGCATTCACATCCGCTGACGACTGCACGTTCTCCAGTTGCGCGAGCAATTGACCCTTTCTCACGTGGTCGCCTTCTTTGACCAGCAGATGCGTAATCTTGCCGAAGGCGTTGGCGCCGATGTTGACATAGGTCTTAGGCCTGATTTCTCCTGAGGCGCTTACCACCGACGACAAATCTTCACGCTGCACTTTGCCCGTCTGCACCGTGACCACGTTCTTGCCGCTCTGGTGCACCGTGATTCCGACGATGACAGCCAGCAACACCACGACGCCAGCGCCGATCGCGATCTTCTTCCAGGTTTTCATTGTCTCCGTCATCGTCCGGGATGTCTTTAAGTATTGTTCCCTTTGGCCTCCACTTCGGTTCAACTAACCCGGATTTCTACGATCTGACGGACACATCTTCTAATACGCTCCCAGTTACCGGGAAGTTCCATTAGAGATGTTGAACGCGTTTGTGAGACCCGCCTGGGAACCTAGAGCCGAGGGTGTAAGACCCGGGACTTGCAATTATAACGTGGGCAACGTCCTGTTTTGTGCGGGTGGGGTGAAGCTTGCGTCGCGAAAGGATGCAAGAGGTGAACACCGAGTTGATCCGTAGCAGAAAATTTTTCCAGATCGATGCTGCTTAAATATCTGGAACCAGTGAGTTGGAAGCCTTGGGCTTGAGCCGAATCTGGCCAAAATATTGAATCGAAATGATTTGTCCGTAAAATATTGCAACAACGGCCATTTGTTGCTTCCTCTCTGCCTCTCTGCTCAAGGGGTGCGGAGTTTTCCCTGCTGTCATGATCGGTGGTTGCGGCTGTTGATGACAAGGTTGGATGTCACATCGCGGAAGGCGAATTTGCAGTGGCTTTGCAAAGAACGCAAAGGATGAGCCACTCGCGGGCTGTGGGTGAGACATTGCACAGGAGAAAACGGTGCATAATGCAACCAGGGAAGGCCAGGATGAAAAACTTCATGGCTGGAATTATCGCGACGCTGATCGTGTTCACGTTCGGCGGCTGGCTTTACCTGAGACTCGGCTATGCGGACCTGCGCGCGAATCTTCCAACATCTTGGCTCGAATTTCAGCTCGCCACCACTGCCTTGAATGCTTCAGCCGCGCGCCATGCGCCACCGCAAGGGAATCCGATCGCTCCTACCGAGGCCAACCTGCTCGATGGCGCCCGCTTGTATCGCGACAAGTGTGCCGACTGCCACGGCCGGCCTGACAATCCGGTGAGCGATTACGGGGCGTCCTTCAATCCGCCAGCGCCGCAGTTCATGCAGGCGCATCCCCGCTTGCCCGAGAACCAGGATTTCTACCTCGTCAAGAACGGAGTGCGCCGGTCGGCCATGCCAGCGTGGGGAAATATCATGGCCGATAGCGAGATCTGGCAAGTTGTCACTTTTCTCAATCACCTGGACAATCTTCCGCCCTCGGTCCAGCAGGAACTCCATCGACCTGCGGGCAGCAACCCTTGAGCGGCTGTAATAATATAGAAGACATATTCTCCACAGTAAGTTGACGGCTCTAAATTCATGTTAGCCGCCTCGACGGTCTATGAGTCACACCCAAGCCCCGTGGATCGGTTCAGAACAAATACTGAGTAGTGCGCGAACTAATCCATTTCCGTTTGGATTTTGTGAGAAGGTGAATTATTTTGCGCGGGAGGCATAGGTTCAGGTACGGGACGCAGACGCGGGAGGATGGCTGAGTTTGATCCCAAATTTCATTGTGCCTCAGGCAACTCGGCTGCAATCCCCAGGTTCAAATAGGAGGGGCTGGCTAAGGTCGTCAGGCCCTTCTTTTAATGTGACTTAACCTTGCTTTCGTGCAAGTCTAGGCCTAAAATGTTGGGACGAAGTTGTGCCGTCGCAGGAGTCCCTCTCATGGTTCGGGTTGGTTCACGTTATCTTTCGTCTCTTTGTATAATCGCCATTGCTTCGGGCTTAGCTCTGCCGGCATTTGCGCAAACCGATGCGTCAGCCGCGTCGAGTCCCAGTTCTCCAGCTTCCAGCGCTGCCGCTCCCGATCCACAGACCCAACCTACCGAGCAAACCGACCCGCTGAAACGCAAGCCGAATGAGAAGCAGAAAAAAGCGCAGAAAAGGGCGCTGAACGTCGAACTCAGCAAGACTTACAAGAAGTGGTTGAACGAGGACGTCGTCTGGATTATCACTGATCAGGAACGAGCCGCATTCAAACAGCTTTCGAACGACGAAGAGCGCGACAACTTTATTGAAGCGTTCTGGCAGCGTCGCGACCCCACGCCTGACACCGAAGAGAACGAATACAAAGAAGAGCACTACCGCCGCATTGCCTATGCCAACGAGCATTTTGCCGCCGGCATCCCTGGCTGGAAGACGGATCGCGGTCGAATCTACATCATGTATGGTCCCGCCGACGAAGTAGATTCCCATCCCTCTGGCGGATCGTACGAACGACCGATGGAAGAGGGCGGTGGCGAGACTTCGACTTTCCCATTTGAAGACTGGCGCTATCGCTATCTGGAAGGCATCGGTCAGGAAGTAATCATAGAATTCGTCGACACCTGCATGTGCGGCGACTATCACATGACGCTGGACCGTTCGGAAAAGGATGCTTTGAAATACACCCCGAACGCAGGTCTGACGCTTTATGAGCAGATGGGTATGTCGAATAAGGCAGACCGCTTTAATACCGGAGGTCTGGAACAGTTGGGCGCCGGGCCGATGAGTTCGAACCTGCAGACAAAAGAGTTCGACCGGTTGGAGCAGTACGCTAAGTTGCAAGCTCCTCCGCCCGTCAAGTTCAAGGATCTGGAAGAAATCGTCAACACCAAGCTGATTACGAACCTGATGCCGTTCGACGTGCGTTCTGATTTTGTGAAGGTCACGGGCGATACGGTGCTGGTGCCGATTACCATCCAGGTAAAGTATCGCGACATTACATTTGCCAACAAAGACGGCGTGCAGCGCGGCACCGTGAATATTTTTGGCCGGGTAAGCACTTTGACCGGACGAGTGGTGCAGACCTTCGAAGATACGGCCCAGGTGGATGTTCCGGCGGAATTGTTGCCGCGCACGGCGGAAAATTCCTCGGTCTATTGGAAGGCACTTCCGCTGCGTCCCGGACGTTATAAGATTGAGGTTGCAGTCAAGGATGTAAATGGCGACCGCAAGGGTCTGTGGAGCCGGGGTATTATGGTGCCGGAGTATTCCGACGACAAACTCTCGACCTCTTCACTGATTGTGGCCGACCAGATGGAAGCCGTGCCTACCAAGGATGTGAGCACGGGAAACTTCGTGATCGGTGTGACCAAGGTCCGCCCGCGCGTGGCACCGGCCGACGGCAAGCCTGCGCTTTTCAAGCGCGATCGCGACCAGAAGGTAAACTTCTGGATGCAAGTCTATAACTTGGGCGTAGATGAAAAGACGCACAAACCTTCGGCCACTTTCGAGTTTGATATTGTCAATGTCGCGACTAACAAGCCCGTTGTGCAAAAAACGGAATCGACCGAACAGATGGGTAATGTCGGCGATCAGGTAACGCTGGAAAAATCGATTGCATCCGCAAATTTGCAGCCGGGCGTGTACCGTATCGAAATCAAAGTGAACGACAACATCTCCAAGCAGACCGTGGATCCTTCGGCGACGTTTGCCGTTGAGTAACGGAATGCTTGATTTCCCGGGGGTGGGATGAAGCTTCGCCAGCTCGGAAATTGGGCGGTGATCGTTGCGCTGTCGCTTCCTGCATGGTCTGCGGACCGGCCCGGGGCGATCTCCGGATATGTGCGCGATGCTTCGGGCATACCGCAGATGGGCGCGGTCGTCGAAATCGTAGGAACTGCAGCGCGTACCCTGACTGTATTCACTGACGGTGCCGGATTCTACTCGGCCACCGACCTGCTGCCGGGCTTATACACGGTTAAAGTTACGGCGGCTTCGTTTTTACCTGCGTGGCGTGACAAAGTTGGTTTGCACCCCGGCTCCAGCACCCACCTGAATATCACGCTGAATACCTTGTTGAATGCCATGCGCGTCGGGCCCCTGCGCGGCGGCTCCGACAATGACGATTGGAAGTGGACGTTGCGTTCGGTGGCGAATCGTCCCGTGCTGCGAGTGTTCGACGATCCGTCGCTGGGGGTTGAAAAGCAAGAAGATGATGACCTGCAAGGCAGCTTGTCCTTCCTGGCCGGTTCAGCGGCCGACGGGTATGGCAGTGGTTCCGACATGAGCACCACGTTCTCCGTGGAACGCAATGTGTTCTCAGTCGACCGGATCGGTCTTAAGGGCAACGTCGGGTATGGAGAAGGCGCACCAGTCGCAGCGCTTCGCGCGATGTATTCGCACCGTCTCCCCGATGGTTCAGGACCGTCGATGGCGGTTTCGATTCACCGTTTCGCACCTTCGGATCCGAATCTGCACAATGCTTCGCTGCAATCGATGGCATTTGCCGCAAGAGAAGATTTCGCGATTGGCGATGCGCTCGAGTTACAAGTAGGCAGCGAACTGCAGAGCATCCAATTCCTCGGACGGATGACTGCGTTCCGGCCGTATGGCTCGGCAGATCTTCACGTTTCTCCCAACATGATCGTAGGCTACACGTATGCGACGTCATTGCCTACTATGCGGGATGAGACGGCCGACCCGGCACAGGAAGCAAGTCTGGACGAAGCGAACCCGCGCGTCAGCCTGGCGAACTTTACCACCAAGCTCGAAAGCGCCCACCACCAGGAACTGAATATTTCGCGCCGCTTGGGTAAGAACAAGATGCAGATCGCCGTGTTCCGCGATCGAGTCGGCAATACTGCTTTGCTCGGTACGGGCACAGTTACGGCCGCGGGCGGCGAACTCTTGCCCGATGTCTATTCCAGCACGTTCACCTATACGGGTGACACGCTGGATGCGCACGGCCTTCGCCTGGTCCTGGAGCGCAAGCTTGACTCCGACCTTACGGCCACTTTGGATTTTGCTTACGGCGGCGTTCTCGACCTTTCCAAACCTGATGTCGCAATTCAGAACGCCAGCCAGTGGATTACGACTCAGCGCCGCGAAGCCGTGGCCGCCAAGCTTAGCGGGAAGGTGAATTGCACTCACACGCGCTGGATCGCATCCTACGGCTGGATCAACGGACAGGCATTGACTCCGGTGGATATGTTCAATGCCTCGCCTGGGCAGAGCGATCCGTTCTTCAATCTGTTTATTCGACAGCCTATTCCCACTATGGGCTTTCTCCCGGGCCACATGGAAGCGTTGATTGATCTCCGCAATCTGCTGGCTCAGGGTTATGTGCCAGTAATGGCGCAGGATGGCCAGACGGTATATTTTGTGCAGTCTGCCCGCTCGGTGCGCGGCGGCGTGACCATCAGCTTCTAAGTTCGCTAATAATTTCCCAGGTTGTGCCTCCGGGTCTCTCGTGGAATCCATCCGCCTTTGCCGCGCGAAATATTCCGCTCAATGGCATCATTCGTAAAATCTATCCTTTGCATCGCAACTCGATGGTTGACTGTTACGATAGCCTTTCGATAAGGTGCAGTGTGCGGTCGGGACGCTGCATCTCATTCGCCTACAAGGAATTGCTTGCCTCCCGGTGGGGGCCGATCAACTCGGCCTGCCGCATCGGAAATCACTCCCGGAATAATCAGATTCAAGGAGACTTTATGAGAGCGCGCATCATCGTGACGCTTGTGCTGCTGGCGGCAGTTTCCCTGTCGGCGCAGACTTTCCGCGGCACAATTCTCGGCACCGCAACCGACGCTTCAGGGGCAGTTATCGCCGGCGCCCACGTGACGGTGAAGAATGTGGCCACAGGATTGGAACGCACGACCGAGACCAGCGCGGATGGCAGCTACTCTCTACCCGAGTTGCCGATTGGCACTTACACGGTAACAGTGACTCTGACCGGCTTTCAGACCTTTATCGCGAGTAACGTGACCGTGGACGTCGCCTCCGAGCGCCGCGTCGACGCCAAGATGAAACCCGGGCAGGTATCAAGCAGAGTAGAGGTGTCGGGCGAACTGTTGCCGCAAGTTGAAACCACGTCCGCCGAACTTGGCGGAACGCTGACTGCGGAAACCATCGAGGCTCTTCCCGTCAATGGACGCGATTACCAAAAATTGATCTATCTGAATCCGGGCGTGGCCGGTTCTCCCGATCAAATTTCGGATTCGCCCGGTTCTTACGGCACTTTTTCCATGAACGGCTCGCGGGGCCGCTCCAACAACTTCCTGCTCGACGGCACAGACATGAATGATGGTTACCGTAACGATCCTGCTATCAACGAGGCAGGCGTATTCGGCGATCCGGCCACGATTTTGCCGCTCGATGCAGTCGCCGAGTTGAAGGTCCTCTCCAACTATGAGGCCGAATACGGTCGCAATAGTGGCGCCGTAATTAACATCGTCACGAAGAGCGGCACCAACAATTGGCATGGTTCTCTGCTGGAATATTTCCGTACCGGCAAACTGGGTGCTCGCAACTATTTTAATTTTGCGCCAGATCCGAAGAGTCCCTTCAACAACAACCAGTTCGGCGGCTCTTTCGGCGGCCCGATCATTAAGGACAAAACTTTCTTCTATGCCGACTATGAAGGCCAGCGCGAAAATGGCGCTCAGGCGGGAAATACCTGCGTGCCTGATCCTGCGCAGATCGCAGCTGATGTCGCTGCCAACGGCGCTGCCAATCCTGTATCGGCGGCTCTGTTGGCGCGTAGTCCATTCCCGGCACCGAATATCGCAAGCTCTGGACCGCAGCCCGGTCAACCCTTGGGCCCAGGCTCGCTGTTCGATACCGGTTGCCCCAACGGAAACAATCTTTCAACCTCCACCAGTTTCTTCAACCGCGTGGACAGTGCGATCGTAAAAATCGATCACAACTTCAATCCCAATAATCTGCTGACCGGCCGCTACTACATTGGCGATAGTTCCCAGAGTTTTCCATTTGCGCAGCTTGCCGGCGGCCTGTTACCGGGGTTCAACACCACCACGCCCACCCGGGTGCAGCTGATATCTCTTTCCTATGTGAAGGTTGTGAATGCCAGCCAGGTGAACGAAGCCCGCCTGGGATGGAATCGATTTGTCGAAGGATTCTTCCCTGAAGATGAGAGTTTCAATCCCGGTTCCATCGGCCTGGATACGGGGGTGAGCGCCTATAATGGCGGCCTTCCTGCGATCGGCATCGGCAGTTTCTCGCAAATCGGGGCCGCCAGTTCCACCCCGCGCAATCGAGTGGATTCTAACTGGCATTTCGTGGACAACTATTCGTGGAAGACGGGAAAGCACGACATAAAGTTCGGGTATGAATTCCGTCGAACTACCATCATGCAGGTGATCAACCACAATTTCCGGGGCACGCTGAGTTTCGACGGCTTGTCGAATTTCCTGCAGGGTTTGCCTGATGGCGGCGATCAGGTGCAAGGCAACTCTGAAAGACATACGTTTCAAAACAGCGACGGATTATTTATCCAAGACAGCTTCCGAGCGACGACCAAGTTGACGATCAACTACGGATTGCGTTGGGATTACTTCGGCGTTACCGGAGAAAAGAACGGACTGTTCTACACCTTCAATCCCGCCAACGGCGGAAGCAATGATCCCACCGGGCAGCTCTATGGCAAAGACTTCAACAATTTTGCGCCACGCCTGGCTTTCGCTTACGACCTCACAGGCAAGGGACAAACCGTGATTCGCGGAGGCTGGGGGTTGTTTTACGACGCGTTCTCACAAGACATTTTCCTCGGCCACTTGCCGTGGAATTGCGTCTTCTGTCCCGGACCTGCCTATCCGGGTCTTGGCCCGCAAGCGCTCGCTACCGGCAGCGTCGCTACCGATCTGGTCACGGGCCTTGCCGTCACACCTTTGACCCCGGGAAGTCCCGTTTATTCTGGATATGGCCCAGAGGGCGATTTCTTCTCGGTCGACCCGCACATGCGCACACCGTATGTGCAGAACTTTAACCTGAACTTTCAACAGCAACTGGGCAACAGAACCGTTCTGCAACTTGGCTATGTGGGAGCAAAGGGGACGAAGTTGTTTCAATTCCTGGATATCAATCAGCCCAGCCAGGCGCAGATTACCGCCGCCGATTTGGCTAACGGAGTTACTTCGTACGGAGTTCCGCGAAACTATCCGAACTTTTTCTACATCAACCAGGAGAAATCGTCCGCCAATTCCATCTACAACGCCCTCCAGGCCAGCCTGCGCACGAGCGGTTGGCATGGGTTGTCGTCGCAGGCGAACTTTGTCTGGTCACATTCCATCGATACCGCCAGCGATCTCGAGGATTTCGAACCCAACCAGGCACAGCCTCAAGACAGCACCAATCCGGCGGGCAACCGCGGAGATTCCAGCTTCGATATTCGCCGCCGCTTTACCTGGAACTTTACTTATCAGTTCCCCAAAATGAGCGGCGCCATGTCCAAACTGAAGAATGGCTGGGGACTCGACGGCGTGCTGAATCTGCAGGATGGCCAGCCTTGGCAGCTGAACTATGAATTCCAGGGTGATTACTCCGGAGCAGGCGAGGGATTTGACCGGCCGGATGTGATTGCAACTCCGCAGTATTCCAGTAACCCAGCGCAGTATCTCAACCTATCTGCATTCGCCGCGCCTTGCACCTGGAATCCAGCGCTTGATCCTGGGGCAACTGACGAAAGCAATTGCGTGGCGGGCACGCGCCACTTCGGAAACGAAGGGCGCAACTCCCTCATTGCCCCGAGTTTCAAGGAATTCAATTTTTCTGTTTTCAAAGAGACTGCGCTTACCGAGCACGTTAACATGACGCTTCGGGCAGAGTTCTTTAACCTGCTTAACCATCCCAACTTCTCGAATCCGCTGCTGCCGAACTTCATCGGCGATGCCGGTGCGCCCGATGCGGCCACCGGACGGAACAGCGGGTACTATCAACTCACTGCTACTGGAGACGTGGGCATTGGCAATCCGTTCCTTGGAGGTGGTGGACCAAGGGGTGTGCAGTTTGCGGCAATCTTCAAATTCTGATTCCTTTCGAGCGGCCTCTGCTTCTTGCGGCAGGGGCTGCTGTTTCTTCGTGTAAGCGTCTCCACTCGCATCGCTCCCCATCCGTCGTAAGCCTTTCGTCACTAGGGACCTGGTTACTCCGATGTTACCCTGCTTTTATATTCTCTCCCCCAAAGCGTCTGTTTCGGAGAATTGAATGCGTCGCTCCTTGTACGCTGTTCTTATTCTTGGCGTGTGCCTTTCCGCGCCGGTGTATGCCCATCATCTTAAGCAGTCAACTGCGAGATCGTTGCCCGTCACCACCACGTCGGCGCAAGCTCGCGCGCTCTACGAGAAGGGCATGGAAGATTATGAGAATCTTTACCTCGAGCGCTGCAACGATGACTGGCGCGCGGCTGTAAAAGAAGATCCCAATCTGGCCGTGGCGTGGGCCTGGATCGCTTTTAACAGTACCGATCCCAAGGAAGTCAGCGCCGCCCGCGAAAAAGCCAAGGCGCTCGCGCCCAAGCTCACCCCAGGCGAGCAGTTAATGATTGCCTGGATCGTCAAAGTGCAGGAAGGAGATTTCATTGGCGGAATCTCCGCAATGAACGACATGCTGGAGATGTATCCCAAGGACAAGCATCTGTTTTATCTGGCAGGGAACTGGTTGATGGGCGAAGAAGGCGCCGATCAGGCGGGAAAAATGATGGAGAAGGCCCTCGTCCTCGATAAGAATTTTCCCGCCGCGCTGAACGACCTGGCATATGTCGACGCGCGCAACCGTGAATTCGCCAAGGCCTTTGCGGCTATGGATCGCTACGTCGCGCTGCTGCCCAAGGAACCGAATCCGCAGGATTCTTACGGTGAACTGCTGCGCATGTCGGGAAATTTTGAGGAATCGTTGCAACACTATCGCGCCGCATTGCAGATCGATCCCGATTTCGTCACGTCCCAGGTTGGACTGGGAGACACGTATGCTCTGATGGGGAATCAGGAGCAGGCACGAATCGAATATGACAAAGCCATCCGTTTTGCCCACAACGAAGCAGACCGGCTCAGCTACACCATGCAGAAAGGGATGACCTGGGTGCGGGACGGAAAGTTTGCCGAGGCTGACAAACTTTTTCTGGAAGTTGCCGAAACAGCTCACGCCAAAGAGCAGGACCTGCAAGAGGCGCAAGCCTACCGCCACTTGGCCGAATATCAGACCGACGATAACAGCTCATTGAAATATCTCCAGAACGCGGAAGATGCTCTGGGACATCGCAGCGCAGTTGCCAAATCCGATAAGGATGAGGAAATGTCCCGCATTCTGCGCAACCGTACGGTGCGCGCCGCCCATGCCGGGAATTCGGCGCTGGCCGATAAGTCTCTGCAACAACTGGAAGCCATGTCCGCAGCCAGCCGCAATCGCGTGATTCAAAGTTCCTACAATGGTGCCGCAGGAACTCTGCTGATGGATCAGAAAAAATTCGAGGATGCCATCGCGCATCTGGAAGAAGATCAGGACAATCCCTTTAGCATGGAACTGCTGGTGCAAGCCTACTATCAGACCAATCAATCCGACAAACTGGCGGAGGCCGAGTCGAAACTACGAGGCACCAATGTTCCGACTATGGAGCAAGCGCTCGTCGTTCCTGCGGCGCGCCTGCGCCGGCCGGAAATCTAGGCAAGGATTCGTCGCCTCGGCAAATTTGGTCTATACTGACGAGCGCCAGCGGGGAAAGCTAAAGCCTTCACGCTGGCGTTTCAAATTTTGGTTGCATCGAAATCGGCAATGCCAAATTAGTATTTTCTAGGAATATTCTTGCGCTCGCTTTTGCGAGTGACCTCTAAGAATGACTTCTAAGATCGATCGCCGCTCCCGAAAGAGAATCGCGGCGCGCCTACCCGTTCGCGTGAAGAGCGCAGGAGAAAGCGGGGAACTGGCCGGCCAAACTCGCGATGTCAGTACCAATGGCGTCTTCCTCTACACCGCCTCACACATGGTTGAGGGCTCAGACGTGGAATTAGTCCTCATTCTTCCTCCAGAACTCACCTCCGGTGAGAAATGCTGGGTTTGCTGCCATGCCCGCGTGTTGCGCGTTGAGCAAGGTACGGGCAAAGATTTTGGTGTAGCTGCAGAAATCCGGAGGATCGACATCCTGCCGGAAATTCCTATGTCGAGCTAACGTAGCGGCGATGCCGACCCCGCTGCTTCTAATCCGCTGTTTCCGATCCGAGAAGTCCGAACAAGTTTTGGACAACCTCCTGCCAGGAAAATCTACAACCCTACGGATTGAAAACCGCGACGCGGGTTATTAGCAAAATCTTTGATAAAATCCTTTGCTTGGCCTAGCCCTTGGTGCCATAATGGCGGCCCAAGAATTGCTCTGGCCAAACTCAGGACTCAGGTGGCCCAGTTATGTGGATTGATAAACTGGCGGACGGTGTGGTGCAAGTGCAAACACCCATCGGACCGCGATATGTAATGCCTTCTTTTCTCCAACGCGCTTATTTTATTTGGATGTTTCGGCACTTTCCTATTCTTCCGCACGCCGTTCTGAGTTCCTGGCAGCAGCGTCTGGTTGACCGCTTATGCTCCGAGCAAAGATTTGTTTCAATGGCCTACGCTGACGGATTGGATGATGCTCCAGTGATTGGCACCGTCGAAAGGCGCTCGACAATAGGGTCGGAGCCGTTGCCGCCGCGTCGACAGGCGGCCAGCGAAGCGTCTCGAGGTTTGGCCGCGGAAGTGCGTCAGCGGTCCTAGTCCACCCGGAGTCCACGTTTGCGATCAGCGCGCCGCGTGCGAACTCATTCGCTTCCGCTTGTCTGAGGGCCGATTCTCCACGATCTCAACAATACGGGCTGAGCACGGAGCAGTATTCGCCTGCCGCCGTTCATATGCCTACGTCACAAATTTCAAGCGGTAGTTTGTATAAATCCCGTGGTAGTTTGTGCAGATCTAGTTCGGCGTAAAGCTCGCTGTGGACGCCAGAAATGCTACAATCAAAAAATTGTCCCACCACAAGTTTCCCCGCAGTGGGCGCGTAGCTCAATTGGCAGAGCAACTGACTCTTAATCAGTAGGTTGAAGGTTCGATTCCTTCCGCGCTCACCATCTTTTCAATCACTTACCGGAGTTGATGTTTCGGGTGTGCCGTAAAGTGTGCCGTAACTCAATCCGGCTACGCCCGTTTCTCCACTGTTGTGTCTTGATCGAGCGCAGCGCGCACGATCTCTAGTTCGGGATGTTGATACTGCATCGCAGTCTTCACATCCCTGTGTCCCATGGTTCTCATGACGGCAGCCAGGTTTCCGGTTCTCTTCAGAATCCGGGTGCCGTAATCATGCCGTCCACAATAGAGGACAAGATCTTCGGGAAGCCCAGCTTTGACCCTAGCTTCGCGAAATCTCTTCGCCATTGTGGTGAGATGAGCAGACTCGGCGCGTTTCGACGGGAAAACCCATCCTTCGCGTTTTTCTCCGCACCGCTGTTTAAGAACGTCAAAGACGCGATTGCTCATCGGCACGCGTCTCCTTCCTTCTTCGGTCTTGCTGTCCGGCACGAAGATCACGCGGGTTTTCCAATCCAGGTTCTCGATGCGCATCCGGTAAAGCTCTCTTTCGTTACGCATGCCCGTATCGCGCATCAAGATGATGATGTCCTGGAAAAGTTGAAGGCTGCGTTTCCGCCAATTGCAGGCGGCGGCGCCCACCAACAATTTCTTTTCCGCTTCATCGTCAAGCCTGAGTGAACGTGCGTATTCCTTCATCAGTTTGAGTTTCGGAGCGTGGCGAATCAGTGTCCACTCCTCCGCCTTGTGCAGCATCCTTCTTAACGTTCTCAGCGCGCAATTGGCATTTGAGGACGCGCCCGAAAACCGCAACGTTTCGATAACGTCCCTGGTGATCTGATCCAATCGCATATTCACGACAGTCGTCGTCTTGAGGAGTCGCCAGCCATCGCGGTAGTAGGTTTTGGTTTTGTCTTCCAGTCTGACCTTGTCCAGCCATTCCAGGAAGCGCCGGGAAAACTCCAGCAACACAGGAGCCTTTTGGGGAAGCGGATCAGTATTCTCGACCACATGGGCGAGTTTCAGACCAGCAACCTTTGCCGCCCTGGCCGCTTTTGTTT
>JBAWBG010000372.1:0-4646 GCA_049589695.1 Candidatus Sulfotelmatobacter sp.
AACATATTGCCGAGGCTTACATTGCGCAGCTGAATTCCGCCAAGATTTTTCGCAAGGCGATTGCAACGCAGGTGGTGCCGCTGAAGGCGTTTTATGAGGCGGAGGGGTATCACCAGAATTACGCGACGCTGCATCCGGATAATCCTTATATTGTTTATAACGACGCGCCGAAGGTGGCGAATTTGCGGCGGGAATTTCCGGATTTGTATACGGGGAAATAGTCGGGGGCTAAAGCCCGGCGAATGGGTGGGATGGTAATCGCAGCGCTGAAGCGCTGCGCCACCCAAAGGATAGCGGTTGAGTGGAGGGCATATGTTTGAGTCGGATCGCGGTGAAAGAGAAGTTAATTTAGGACGGCGAGTTTTTTTGGCGGGGATGGGCGCGGCGATTGGGGGCGCGGCTTTGTTCTTGCGCCGGCCGCATGTGACTGCGGAGGCGGCGAAGACGGAGCCGGTCGAGGTGACGATTGTGCAATTCTCCGACTCGGGACAGAGGCTGGGGAAGGTGAAGGTTACGCGCGTGGTGAAGTCGGAAGCTGAGTGGAGGAGGGAGTTGCCCTCCGGTGTGTTCGAAATTACGCGTCATGCGGATACGGAATTGCCTTATACGGGCAAACTTTTGAATGAGCACGAGACGGGGATTTTCCGCTGCATCTGCTGCAACAATGCGCTTTTCAGTTCTGCGACGAAGTTCGATTCCGGGACTGGCTGGCCGAGTTTTTGGGAGCCCATTGCGAAAGAAAACGTGCGGGAGATTTCTGACAGCACTCTTGGAATGGAGCGGACGGCGGTTTCCTGTACCGAGTGCGATGCACATCTGGGGCACGTGTTCGATGATGGTCCGAAGCCGACGGGGCTGCGGTATTGCATGAATTCGGCCTCGCTGCGCTTTATGAAGACGGTATAGCTAAAAAAGAGCGGAGAGACGGGCGATGTGCCGTCTCTCCATTTTTGCTTTAATGACCGCCGCCGGAGCTGGTGGCCTTGCCCGTGCTTTTCAGCGTGACAGTGTCCGAGGGTTGTGGAGCGCTTTTTTGCTGTGTCTGTTGAGGCTTGGGCGCGGCTGGTTTGGTTTCGTTGGTGTGACTGGTGCTTGCGCTACTAATTGGATTGACCATAGAGGTAGAGATCGGCGGGGGATTTCGAGACTTTAGGGCACGCCGGTTGGTGTACCAATCTTTGGTAACGGTTACCGGGCACGCAGATATCCGGGTGTGAGATGTGTGCTCGATGGAGACAAACCTCAGCGGCTAAAGCCGGTCAGCCAGGAGACTGCTCATCGCAGCGCTGCAAGGCTGCGCCATCCAAAATCAAGCGCGCGGCTTCAAGATTCCGCCTTCAATTATTCCGGCTTCAATATTCCGCACTCAGGCGCCGGTAACGAAAAACTTGTCATCCGATGCCTTATTGGATTTGTTGGAAGGCGGTGCGGCGGCGACGTCCTGGACGAACTGGCGGCGGCGTTCCGGGCCTTTGTGTTCGATTACGCGCACGCGGCGAGCGGGGAGGTTGCTGGGCTCCAGGCTGAGGATGCGGCCGTCGCGGACTTGGATGTGGGAGCGAAACCAATCGGTACGAAACATACGTCCAGCACAATAAAAAGTCATCGACGCGGCGATCGGACCGTCGAAATCTTTTCCCGTGCAAGCCAAAATTCTGCGGCCCATTGCTTGCGTCCAGGTCATGCCGCCGACCAGAGGGTCATTCAGGCGGCAACGTTCAAAGGGCATAGCATGCGAGAGTTTGCGCAACTGCAGCAGTTGCAAAAGGACGGAACTCTTCGCAAGGTTGGTGACGATGATGTTGGCTTCGCTGGCGGAGATGCGCTCGAGCTTAAGGTGAAGATCGGGCGTCCATTCGCGCTCGAAACCTTCGCGGGCCAGAGCTAAGCCTTTATCGGTTGCCTCCACGTAGCGCAGCGTGGCGCGAGCCAAAATCACACTGAACAGACAAGTCACTACAGTGGCAATGAGGGGAATATAGCTGGCGAGAGCAGTGAGCGATATCCGGAACGAGGTGATCGACGGCACGGACATGTGGGTTCGGCTCCTCACAGGTGTTCGTTGTCGAGAAGAATGTAGAGGGAATGGCGTGGCTGACGTAGATACGCATGGTGTGGGACCGAGATTCCGTTGGATGGGGCGACTTTGGTAACTGGGAAAGGCTTTCACCACGGAGGGCACAGAGTGGCAGAGGGTAAGGCGGCGTTATTCGAGGACGCTGTCGTCGAGTTTCTTGCGTTCCCAGTCGGCGGCGGCTTGGACGAAGGCCAGGACTACGGGATGCGGAGTTTTTTCGGTGGAAGACAGCTGCGGCTGGAAAAGTGTGGCGATAAAGAAGCGGTGAGTGGGGGACTCGATGGCACGGATTTCGCCTTGAGCGCCGCGAGCTACTACCGGGAATCCGGCTTCCATGGTGGCCCATTCGTAATCCGGATTGACTTCGAAGTTGCAGAAGAATTCCTCGCTGACGACTTCTTTGTCCTTGCCGTAAAAAAATTGCAAATAGGATCCGGGGCGCAGGCGGATCTCAGGGACAAGGCCGGAAAGTTTGGGAGCGTTACCTTTTCGGTCGGGAACCGCGCAGGCGACAGGGTAGATGACGATGTTTTTTGATCCTGAATTGTTTTCGGCGCTGTCGGCGTCTGCAATGCCGAGAACATTGCGGGCGAATTCGATCAAGGCGTATTGAAAGCCTGCACAGGTGCCGAGGAATGGCCAGTCGCGGCGGCGGGCGAACTCGATTCCTTTCAGCATGCCGGCGAAACTTTTGTAGGGGCTGCCGGGTGACGCCCAGAGTCCGTCGAAGCTTTCGAGAATTTTCTCTGCGCCGGGGGCGGTGAGAGATGGTGTGGGAATCCACTCCGATTCGACCTTTACATCCATTTTGCGGGCGGCATGCTGCAAAGACTCGGGTGTGGCGTGATGGGAACGGAGCTCAGTATTGAAGTCGCCGAGGATTCCGATGCGAACCGCGTTGCTCACGGAAGCATTGTACTAGAGGGGATGTGGCGGTTAGGTAGCGCATGAAGCACCTTAGCGGCTTAAGCCGAATGCTCTTGCTCGCTGACGGCAGGTGTGAATCCGCGCCCTTCCCCATCCGACTTTTCTCCGCAATCTGCGGATATTTTCTAGATCAGATGCGTGAGGGTTAGCAGGCCGTAGAGGCAGAGAAGCGTAAGTACAGGACCGCCCCAGATCATCAGAGTGCACTTCCAACCCAGCGAGCGGGCGATCTCTGTCTGACTCCGCCAGGAGATCAGGAAAGTTGGATTATTTCTTCCCTTCATCAGGACGACTGCGGGGCGTGGTTCGAAGTCGTCGGTAGAAGCAGCGGGTCCGCTTGATGAGTTGGTGCTGACGGTGGGAACGTACGGCGTTACTCCGGCGGCGGCCCATGCGGCGGGATTCGATATGCCTGCTTTCCTGAGGGCCGCGGCAATTTTCTGCTGCTGAGTCATGTCGGCAGTCCCCGGAGGACTTGAATGCGGGCTAAGCTGAATGACTTTGGCAGAGTCCGCATGGCGCGATTCCTCTTCGAGAATCGATTTGCCGAGGGGAGTGCTGTCGAATTCTGATGCTGAAAGAGAACCACCGCCAATCAGGAGTTCGCTGACAGACTGGTGATCCGATGTTGAGGTTTCGACGCCTCCGTGGGCGAACGACAGAACTTTTTGTCCGATGGGCGATTGCAGCGGGTTGAACCAGAGTGCATCCCGCGAGGTCAGAGTGTTGTATTCGTCATCCAGAATCGGCTTCGGGGAGAGTTCGAGGCCGGGATTGTCACCGAGCGTTCCCAGCACGAAGAGGGAATTCTTGGGCTTAATGCAGAACTCTTCCACTTTGATTTTGTTTTTCGTACTGATGCCGTGACGGCTCAGAAGAGTGCGAACATTCGGAGGCGCTTCTTCCTTGATGGTGAAGAGAGCATCGCAGAATTCCTGTTGGAAGTCGCGATGGAGATCAAGCTCGGCGCCGCGAGGGTCGACCATGACTTTGCCGGTGTTGTCATCGAGAAAGAAAGGGACGTGCATGCACTCGGCGGCTACCTTCACCCAGGCGTTGCTGCGGCCGCGGCGCTTCCACTCCCAGACCAAGGTGCGAAAGTAGTAGCAAGAGCGTTCGGTGATCGGTGCGATCACTGTGTACGGTCCGGCTGCCTGGCCGCTCAGCTCAACCATACCCATGGACGCGCTGCGAATTTTGGAAACTGGAGTGTCGAGAATGAGGTGCCGGCGCTGCAGCAGGCGGAAGCCGTTAAAGAAAAGATAAAGGCCGGCGCACAGTCCGATAGCGCACCAGGCGATGGCGCGGATGGGCTCGTTTGAATGAAGCAGCAGAATAAAAGAGATCAAAATGACTCGGCCCAAATGGGTGATTTTTATGAGTACCCGCGTTTCAAGGCTAGCGGAGCGGGCGCGGAGGTGGCAGCAGAAAAGGATAAAACAGGCTTACGTTGGTAATTAGGCGAAGTCAGTCGGGATGCCGTGCTAGTTGGAGGAGCCAGCGGCCGCCGCTCTTGAGTACCCACCTTGCAAAGCCTTCGTTGTTCCATCACCTTGACGTGGAGAGCTGGGTTGGCTGTGGCCTGCGGATTCCAACTTGAACTGCTTCACCAGATGTTGCAGATCGAAGGCCAGGCTGGATA
>JBAWBG010000373.1:0-5465 GCA_049589695.1 Candidatus Sulfotelmatobacter sp.
CTGGAAACATACTGCCGCGCACTCTGAGCAGAAATATCTGCCCGAGACGACCGGCGCTGGTTGTGCGTTCCTCGACTACGACAACGATGGGTGGATGGATATCTATCTGGTTAACAGTGGCAAATGCGATTTCTATGATCCGAGTCCTCCGCTGCGCAACGCGCTTTACCGCAACAATCGAGACGGAACTTTCACAGATGTAACTGAGAGGGCGGGCGTGGCTGCGGGCGGCTACGGCCAGGGAGTAGCTGTCGGCGATTACGATGGGGACGGCTTTCCGGATATTTATGTTACGCAATACGGGAGAAGCATTCTTTACCACAACAACGGAGACGGCACATTTACCGATGTGACGGACGAGGCGGGAGTCGCCGCGCCAGGATGGTCTTCGAGCGCTGTATGGTTCGATTACGATAATGATGGCCGGCTGGATTTATTTGTCTGCCGCTTTGTGGATTTCGATAAATCCAAGAATCTGCCGTGCACCTCCGACAACAAAGTTGGGTACTGTATTCCTCATCTCTACAAACCGATGGCCAGCTGGCTTTTTCATAACAACGGTGACGGAACGTTTACTGACGTCTCCAAAACATCGGGCATCGGAAAATACCTTGGCAAGGGCTGGGGAGTAGTAGCCACGGATATTAATAATGATGGCCGCATGGATCTATTTGTTTCGAACGACACGGTGGCCAACTTCCTGTATGTGAATCGCGGGCATGGGATGTTTGAAGAGATTGGGCAACAGGCTGGCATCGCCTACTCCGATGCCGGGCGGCCGCGTTCTGGAATGGGCGTGGATTCGGCAGATTTCAACCAGGATGGATGGATGGATCTTTTTGTCGCCAACATCGACCATGAGGCGTACTCGCTCTACAAGAACAATCACGATGAAACGTTCGACGATATCGCTCCGGCCACCGGCGTTGCCAGCGCGACGAAACTGATGAGCGGTTGGGGGCTGAAATTTTTTGATTACGATAACGATGGAAATCTTGACCTGATTCTGGCCAACGGGCATCCCGACGATCTGATCGAAAAGATCCACGATAATGTGAAGTATCGAGAGCCGCTCCTGCTCTTTCACAATTCGGCAAACGGATTGAAAAATGTTAGCGGCGAGAGTGGGCCGGCATTCGCCACTCCGATGTCAGCGCGTGGCTTGGCTCTGGGAGATTTCAATAACGACGGAGCGGTTGACGTCCTGATCTCGAATAACAACGAAGCGCCTGTGCTTCTGCGGAATAATGCTGGCGGCGGGAATCATTGGCTGGGTTTAAAACTGGTCGGAAAAAAAGCAAACATCGATGCGGTTGGAGCCCGCGTGACTTATCAGGCGGGCGATGTGAAGCAGAGCCGCATGAAAGTTGGCGGAGGCAGTTTTCTTTCGTCGCATGATCCGCGGCTGGTGCTGGGAATCGGGAAGCGGACGAGAATCGACTGGATCGAGATCGATTGGCCCCAACCGAGCGGAATAAAGCAACGGCTTACGGATCTACCGATCGACCGATACGTCACGATTCGTGAAGGGCAGACAGAATGGAAGTGAAACCATCTCTAACGGAGGGAACGTGGAGGTGGTGAAACGGCGTGTGATTTGTGCCGCGCGTTATTCCCGCGCAATTTAATGGATGACCCAAGTCGATCGCCGTTAACGATTCGGTTTTGGGCCGCTCGTTAGAGCCAAAGCGCGAACCGGGAGCGAATGGAGAGGCTTCGCGGCTTCATGTGCTTCGCCCGGAACGGCGTCCTGGCGCGAACGAATCGAACAAGCCAGAATCTCTGCGATGGCTGCTGCAGTTTGTTGCCATGTAAAGGAGCTTACATGGCTGGCGAGCACTGTTTTGACCCAATTAATCTGTAACGCTCGCTCAAGTCCCTCGGAAAGCGACACTGGATCCTGTTGCACAAGTAATCCCACGTCCAACGAGTTGACAAGCTCAGACGTGCCCTCGATTGCGGTAGCGACAACCGGGGTGCCGCAGGCCAGCGATTCCAGCAGAACACAAGGGAATCCTTCTCGCGAACTGGCCAAACATGTAACATCGGCCGCACTGTACCAACGACACAGTTCGTCATTCTTCACTGCACCGATAACGGAAATTTGCTTCTCCAAGCCGAGTGCCGAAATCCTTCTTTGAATGGATTTTTCTGAACTACCTTCGCCGATGATGAAGAGGTGCAAGTGGGGAAATTTCGCACGCAGGTGAGCTACAGCTTGAATGAGAAAGTGATGTCCTTTTCTCGAAATCAGCTGCCCTACAGCCAACACAACCTCGGCATCCAGTGGCATACCCAGAACGAGGCGAGCGTTTGATTTGTCGACGGGATGGAAGCAATCCAAATCAACTCCGTTTGGAATCACTACTACCTTATCAGCCGGTATTTTTAAACTTAAAACGATATTCTTCAAAGCGATGGATACACAGATCACGCGCTGCGTTCCCTTCAAGGTCCATCGGATTAGGGGACGCAAGAGTAAACGTCGCGCATAGACATTCAGATCTGTGCCATGCGCAGTGACCACTACCGGTAGGCGCAAAAGCTTGCCGAGAAGGACCGCGGCGAATCCGTCAGGATATATAAAATGCGCATCGATGCAGTCGAATCGCAACCTCGCGTGCAGTCGCAGAACCAGCAAGACCGTACCTAAGAACATGAGCAATCCATGAAAAGGTGCGGACAGTGCTGGCAGAACGAAATAGCGCGGGTGATAAACAGTAATACCGCCCCATTGCTCCTTCGCGGGAATGCGACTCATGTTTAGCCATCGTGCGATGCGGGGATGTGATCGAAGCCGGCCCGGAATCGGCAACCAGTTGGGAAAATAAGGAACCGGCGCAACTACAGAAACCGCGTGCGCAAGAGATTCCCGAAGCTGTCGAGCGCGGCGGTAAACAAAAATACCGTAGTTCGGATCCCTGGAGTTTGGAAACAGATTGGTGAACAGAAGAATGACCACTGCGACCATCCAGTTCGATCTTTTTCGAGATCTAAGCTTCGACGGCGAGGACGGACAGGATTGTACATCATTACGGGCGTGCGGGCTGAAAACTCCAGTCCATACCGGGACGGTCAGTCGAGCCGATTCACTCGCCACTGAAGTGGGAGTGAATATCGCGTCCAGGCTGTGCTTCGTCGGAATGTCGGCTTGTCACATTCAACAATGCTAAGAGCACGGGTCAATCACTATGAACAGGGACGAGGATCACAGAATTAATTTTCTGTAACCAACAATGGGGAAGGTGTTTCCAGAATCGCTTGACAAGAGAAGAAATCCGATTATGATGGGCGCCCCCTGCAAGTGACCCAATATGAGTCCGGACAAATATTGCGGGTAAACGGAGGATGTTATGGCAAATGCTGCTGAAGTGGTGGGGACCAGTAAGGCGGCCGAGTACAGCATCTGGCGCGTGATCATGGCCTCATCCGTTGGCACCATGATCGAGTGGTACGACTTCTACATTTTCGGCAGTCTTGCGGCTGTACTGGCCCTGAAGTTTTATCCGCCCGGCAACGATACTTTCGCCTACCTCGCGTATCTCGCCACGTTCGCGGTGGGCTTTCTGGTGCGGCCTTTCGGCGCGCTGTTTTTCGGCCGAATCGGAGATCTGGTTGGGCGCAAGTACGCCTTTATCGTGACGCTTACTATTATGGGTTTTTCCACTTTCGTCATCGGCCTGTTGCCCTCCTACGCTACGGCCGGATGGTTCGCGCCGATTGTTCTGATCGGAATCCGCGTTCTGCAGGGACTGGCGCTGGGCGGCGAATACGGCGGCGCCGCGGTTTACGTGGGCGAGCATGTCCCCGATGCTAGGCGCGGTTTCTACACCAGCTTCATCCAGATCACGGCGACGTTGGGTCTCTTCGTTTCGCTCATCGTGATTCTGCTGACACAGAACGCAATGTCGAAGCAGGATTTCGCCGCCTACGGTTGGCGCATCCCGTTCCTGGTTTCCATCATACTGGTGATCATCTCGCTGTATATCCGCTTGAAGATGAAGGAGTCGCCCATCTTCGCCGAGCTCAAGAGTGCCGGGATGACTTCGACGCAACCGCTCAAGGATGCATTCACCAAGTGGCCAAATTTGAAGAACGTGCTGATTTCGCTCTTCGGAGCGACGGCAGGACAGGGCGTGATCTGGTATACGGGGCAGTTTTACGCGCTCTTCTATATGCAGACAATATTGAAGGTGAATGTCAAAACCGCGAACATCGTGGTGGCGATTGCACTGCTGCTCGGTATGCCCTTCTTCACGGTAGTTGGAGCGCTATCGGACCGGATCGGCCGGAAGAAGCTTATGATGGCGGGCTGCCTGCTTGGAGTACTGACTTACATTCCGATTTACAAGGCCATGCAGCGCGCCGCGGGGAACAACGTCGTTACGGTCAAATCCTCGCGCAACAAAGTTACTGGCGCCATCGGCCTGGCCGCCATGACCACAGACGCGACCGGAGCGCTCGTGCCTGCCAAAGAAGCTCCCAATCCAGATCGCACTATGCTCGTGCTTCTGGTTTTTATACAGGTTCTGTACGTATGCCTGATTTATGGTCCGATCGCCGCTTACTTGATTGAGGCTTTCCCGGCGCAGATTCGGTACACATCACTTTCTTTGCCCTACCACATCGGCAATGGTGTATTTGGGGGATTGTTGCCGCTCATTGGCCTCTCGCTGGTGGCGGAAACCGGCAATATTTATGCCGGCCTCTACTATCCTATAATCGTCGCCGGTATGACTTTTGTCGTAGGAAGTCTGTTGCTGCGTGAAACGCGGGCTACACGTATTTGGGATGAGGCCGGAAGACGTGTGGCGCCGGCGGAATGACATCAGCGGTGTTCTGTGTCCCGGGATCCCTGCGGTATAGCTGACTTCGCGCGCTCAAGGTTTTTTTTCGAGGTGCATAACCATGCGGCGCGATTTCCGCGTCGTTCTTCGCATTCCTTCAACGAAGGTTTACGATGCGCGGCACCCCGCGTCTTCCCAGAATGTAACGCACTTCGCTTAGAATCTACGTGGACGACTATGCGCCGCGGTGCAAATCCTGTGTGAGAGAGTGTGATGGACATGGCTGAAATTCGAGAAAAAAGGAAAGAAGCAGTCGAGACTACTCAGGCTCAGATCGCAGTCCATTGGCGAGAGGAGGAATACTATTACCCGTCCGCGAAATTTGTCGGCCAGGCGAATCTTAGCGATCCCGGCGTGATGGAGCGCTTCGGCGAGAAAAACTTTCCCGAATGTTTTCGCGAGTACGCCGATCTGTTGAGCTGGGATAAGTACTGGCACAACACACTCGATACCAGCGATCCTCCATTCTGGAAGTGGTTTGTAGGCGGCAAGATCATCGCCTCGTACAACTGCGTGGATCGTCATCTCGCGAAGTACAAGAATAAAGCTGCATTCATCTTTGTGCCGGAGCCCGAATCCGAAGCGACTGTGTCTGTCACCTACCGCGAACTCTATGTA
>JBAWBG010000374.1:0-7182 GCA_049589695.1 Candidatus Sulfotelmatobacter sp.
GGTAACGGCCCCCAGTAGGATGTTGCGAGAAATATCGCAGCTGGCGCGAGAAAATCGCAGACATCAGTGCCAAAAACCGGCGATTGGGGTAGTTATTGAAGCGAAGCAGTTCATCGGGCGGTGAGCAACCGGTACTGCTCCTGCGTCAGTGGCACGACGCTCAAGCGACCCTGTCGCACCAATGGAGACTCGGTAAACGATTTACTTGCCTTCATTTCAGCCAAGCTGACCGGCTTGGCGATGGGGTTGCCAACTTTGATTTTTATTTGGGGATTCTTCGGATCACTGGTTTCGATGGAGACGACTGAGGCGGTTCCCACGGCGCTCTTTTCATCTCCGGTGTGATAGATCACTAACTGATCTCCCGGTTTCATGCCGCGCAGATTCTTGAGGGCGACGGGATTGGTAACGCCATCCCAGATCGTGGCTTGGTCGCGTTGCAGATCGGCGAAGGAATATACGGTGGGCTCGGTTTTCAGAAGATAGGGCATAAGCAATATTTCATTCCTCCCGGTTATTGTGGCTTCGCGTTTGGATCAGGAGGAGATGACGGTTTGTCATCTTTCTTTTCTTCCGGATGGTTTTCGTAGATCGAATATTGCCCTTGTGGGCGTTTGAGTTTGATGGTCAAGTCGAGCTTCGCTTTGTCCACGTCGTAATCTTCGCCGAAGGTCTGGAAGCCGCTGGCCAAAACCTGCACGCGTAACTTGCCGTAAGGAACATCGTCAAAGCTGGTTCTGCCGTCATTATTGGTTTTGAGTTCGAGCCCACCGCGGCTTTGTTTACCATCCGCGCTTACAGGGTGCATGATCACGGCGGCGTTGCGTATGGGTTTGCCGTTGTCCTCCTTGATAACGAGAAAAGTCAGAACCGCAACGGGGCCTTCCTCATCCTTCTGGGCCGCGGCTGCGCCGGCTAGCGCGAGAAGTAAGAAAAGGCATCCGATGGTTCGCCATTTCATTTTGACGATCGACGGATGGCACGTGATTTCAAGGCTCAAGGATTCTCGTGACGACGTCATAACCTAACATTCTAGCGATTACGAAGCGACGGGGGAAGGAGGAAAGCTTATGCTTTCTCGACGGGCCGAACCTTGCGCTCGCTCGCGGGTTGAGATCCGAGCTGCACCAAATCGCTGGCGACGCGGGCGGTATTGTGGCGGGCGACGCCGGCCTCTTCCAAATAGTCGCCCAGCACTGGAATCACGCCTAGAGATTCAATCGCATCGAGATCGGCGACGATCTGACAGGCGCCTTCGAGCGCGTACTTGGCTTTGAGTTTATCCGATACGGGCGTGCGGTTGATGAGAGCGAAATCGAAAATTTGCTGACCTGCGTGGTGATTTAGCGCGCGGATGTGATCGGCTGCCGTAAGGCCAAGGCTCTCGTTAGCTTGCGTCATTAGATTGCAGATGTAAACCCTAGTGGCGGGAGAGGTAACGATGGCCTCGGCGATGCCGCGCACCAGCAAGTTTGGAATAAGGCTGGTAAAGAGGGAACCGGGGCCGATGCTGATGATATCGGCACCGGCAATAGCATCGAGCGTTTGCGGCATGGGTTCAACGTCGGGGGGAACGAGAAACAATTCCTGAATGCGGCCTTTGCTGGCGGTAATCTTGGTTTCACCGCGTACGCGGGTGCCGTCTTCCATCAGGGCTTCAAGTTCGACGTTCGAGGTGGTCGCGGGATGGATGTGTCCCCGGGTGACGAGAATTTCCGAGGAAAGCCGCACCGCTTCGGCGAAGTCCTCAGTGATGGAAGTCAACGCCGCCAGGAATAAATTGCCGAAGCTGTGGCCTTCCAGACCGGAGCCTTTGTTGAAGCGATGCCGGAAGAGTTGAGAGAGCAGAGCTTCGTCCTCGCTGAGGGCGACGATGCAGTTGCGAATATCGCCCGGCGGAAGCATGTTGAGTTCCTTGCGCAGGCGTCCGCTCGAGCCCCCGTCATCGCTAACTGTTACAACGGCGCAGAGATCGCGAATGATCGGCGTGCCGGGCAGCGCCGCGGGAAGTTCTGCGGGAGTGAGCGCGAAGCGCTTGAGTCCCTTGAGCAGAGTAGAAAGGCCGGTACCCCCACCGATGGCCACAACGCGAAGACCACGCTCGCGGGTGGTCTTTTCGAGAGACGAGAATGTGGCGGTTTTTGTTTCCATCAGGGGAAACTCGATTGCCGACCTTGCTAATACGATTCGTCGTCCCGGAAGGAGCTTTCCGGAGAAACAAGGTCGGCAGCGGGATCTGGGTACAACAACTCAGTGAATCGGGGATCTTCGGCCAGGTTGTGAAAATCAGAGTCGTTTCGTGCCTGGTATCGCAGACTGGCGTTCAGGCGAAGGGCCTCATCAAGATGCTTGAGCGAATCTTCCACGTGCCCGGTAAGACAATCGAGCGCGGCCAGGCCATAGATGACAAAATCGGTCTTAGGCGACTGCTTGGCGAGTTTTTCGATGTGCTCGCGGGCGGTGACGTAATCGCCGACGTTCATGAGCGAAACGGAGTAATCGAAATGCTCCTCAATCGTCTTGAACTGCGTAGTGGCTGAACGCTCGAGATGCTGGTTGCAGATGCTGAGGTGGATGGCCGCGCGATCGCCTAACTCCTTGCTGCCCCCGGCCAGCACTTTCTGAAACAGTGGCTTGGCCTTGTCGAACTTGTGCTCCTGCAAGGCGCGCAGCCCGGCTTCGTAATTCTGCAGAGCCTGTGAAGCGCGTGGATCGTCCGCGATAGAGGTTTTCTTGGGATTAGCCTTTTGAGCCATGTGAAGAATTTTTCCTGTGCTCGTCGTAATAAATACTCCTTAGCATGAACCTCGAACAAGTGATCATCAAGTATCACTCAAAGTGCGGGTAGAGGGCAATGCGCGAGGATATTCCCGGATAAGGATATTCTCGGATACTGAGAGCGGAGCAAGGGCGGCTAGGTCCTCGGGTTTTTTGATGCTCGCGACTCGCTACTACTACTACTATGGGTACTAATCGATCGCGGCAGCCGAGTCCAGATCGATCTGCTTCCAGTTCCCTTTGATAATGCCGGCGCGAATCTGAGCCGCGGTCTTGCCCGCTTTGTGTTGCTGATAGGAGTAATAGAGTTCCTTCAGGCAGGTGGAGCAGCGGGCGCCATGCGTGCCTTCAAAGCAGCTATGCAGGCTGTTATGGCCCATGCGGTCGCAATAGCAATAGCAGGGCTGTTGGTGCAGGACAACCGGAATGCGCGATGCCAGTTCGTAGGCGTGCGTCTGGTACGGGTGCTGCGCGTCGGCTCCCCAGAGTTGATCTTTCGTGAGGATGGCGGGAAGCTTGGTCCCTTTCGGCGGCGGTCCGAGGTTGTAGGCGGGAATGCCCGTCTCTTCTTCTTCGCCCTGAGGCGCTGCCCAAAGCGAAGTCATGGTCAGGGTTATCAATAAAAGCAGAGTAAAAGTAAGCGCACGGTGCACAAACTTGCGACGAAAGAATGGACTCGCTGGCATAGCTGTCTCCTGAGACCTCATTTTAACCTGCTTTGCGCCGTCTCGTGGAGCAGGATTAGTTGCCTGTTCGAAATTGCCGTGAACTCGCTGCCGCGGGGCAATGATCTGTATACAATAGAAACCGCATGTCAGAGTTACCCGCTACAGAACCAAAAGCAATCTCTGTACAACCGCGTCCGCAGGCGGCAGAGAGCGAAGCAACGGGGGCAGGGGCGCGTCTGCGCCCGGCTTTAGGGGTATGGTTGCGCGACCTGGTGGTTTCGCTGGCGATTTCCGCCTTCATTATTGTTTTCATTTATCAGCCGGTGAAGGTGGAAGGCACCAGCATGATGCCGTCGCTCGAAGACCAGGAGCGAATCTTCGTCAACAAATTTGTGTACCGGCTGGAGCCGATTTCGCGCGGGGACATCGTGGTTTTTCGCTATCCTCGCGATCCCTCCAAAAGCTATATCAAGCGCGTGATTGGCGTGGCTGGCGACCGCATTCGTATCGATGGCGGCCAGGTGTATGTGAATGATGAAGCTCTGGAAGAAGATTATGTTCCCCCGGCGTATGCGGATTCGCGGTCATATCCCGAGACGGTAGTTCCGCCACATTGCTATCTCGTACTGGGAGATCATCGGTCAATGTCGAACGACAGCCGCGATTTCGGTCCGGTCGATCAGAGCTATATTTACGGCAAAGCGGTGTTTGGATATTGGCCGATGGATAAACTGGGACGAGTGCGTTAGCAAAGTCTTCGCTGTTTTTGTTTTTTCTGTTTCAAGCATCTTCGCTGTGCCAACCTTTTTCTCCCCAGGCAGTCTATTCCATCGGTTATCAGCTTGCCGAGAGGAGTTACAAATCCAAGATGATTGGCCGAACGATCGCGTTTCTTACCATGCTGATCTTAGGTTGTGGTGCCGTTTTACAGGCTCAGCTTGCGCCGTCTTCAGCGCCGGAATCGAAAGATGATGGCTGGTCGACAATAAGTCCAGAGTCGGCCAGTATTTCGGCCAAGCCATTACAGGATATGGAAACAGCGGTACGCGCCGGGGATTTCAAGAAGATTGGCAGCGTGCTCATCGCGCGACACGGCAAACTGGTTTACGAGACCTATTTCGACGGCGATGCGAATTCCTTACGCGATACCCGCTCCGCAACTAAAAGCATTACCGATGCGCTGATTGGCATCGCCATCGCTGAGAAGAAGTTGAGTGGAGTAGATGCCCGCGTGTTGCAGTTGCTGCCGGAACATGCTCGAAAGCTGCAGAATCCCGATCCGCGGAAAGACAAGATCACGGTCGAAGATTTCCTGACCATGAGCTCTCCGCTAGAATGCGACGACTGGAATGATGCTTCCAGAGGCAACGAGGAGCGCATGTATGTCGTGGAAGACTGGGCGCAGTTCATCCTCGATCTGCCCATTCGTGGCCGCATGCACCTGGGAGAAAATATCGAGCCTCCGCCCTATGGGAGATATTTCAGCTACTGCACCGGCGGCGTCTTCACCTTGAGTGAAGTGCTACAGAAAGCCACGGGCGCGCGCACCGATCATTACGCGCAGGATAAACTTTTCGGACCGCTTGGAATTACCGACGCGCAATGGGTCTACTCTCCGCTCAATATCCCACAAACGGGAGGCGGATTGCGCCTGAGCAGCCGCGACCTGCTTAAGATTGTACAACTCTACCTGAGCGGAGGAAGCTGGCAGGGAAAGCGCATCGTGGATGAAACCTGGGTGCGCACTTCGACGCAGCCGCACGCTCGCATCGACGATGACACGGAGTACGGCTACTTGTGGTGGCTAAAGTCATTCAAGTCTGCAGGGCACAGCTACCCGGCATTTTTCATGAGCGGCAATGGTGGGAATAAAGTGATTGCATTTCCTGGGCTGGATATGACGGTAGTGATCACCAGCACAAACTACAATACGCACGGCATGCACGAGCAGACTGAGAAGCTGCTGACCGATTACATTCTGCCTGCGGTCGCGCAATAATTCGGATGTGATACGCCTGATGTGGTACGGCGACGGTCTTTCGCGAGATTTCCACAAGCCAACCGCCTTCCGCGCTTTGTCTTCGGCACAATCCCTGATAAAATTCTGCAAATCCACACATCGGAGCGAGAATGCAGGCTATCCTTGCGCTGGAAGACGGGCGAGTCTTCCGAGGCAAAGGTTACGGCGCCAAAGGCGAGTGCTACGGCGAAGTCGTTTTTAATACTTCCATCACCGGCTACCAGGAAATTTTCACCGACCCTTCCTACTCGGGACAGATTGTTGTCCTGACCAATCCTCAGATCGGAAATTACGGAACCAATCACGAGGACAATGAAGCCACGCGTCCGTGGATCGAAGGCTTGATCGTCCGCGAATTTTCGAAAGTGAGTTCGAACTGGCGATCGTCGCAGGTGGCCGAAGAATATCTTGAACAGTTCAAGGTACCGGTGCTTTCGGATATCGACACGCGGGCGCTGGTGCGGCATCTGCGCGATCATGGTGTGATGCGCGGAGTGATCTCGACTCTCGAGAGCGACGTAGAAAAATTAGTGGCCAAGGCGAATTCGATTCCGAAGATGGACGGCACCGATCTTGCGAAAGAAGTGAGCACGAAGCGGCCTTATGTGTGGGAAGTGGGTGAGCGCTCGCACGAACCGGTGGCGATGGTCGGCGTGAAGGACGAGCCGGCGCGGTTTCATGTAGTAGCTTATGATTTTGGGATTAAACAAAACATTCTACGTAAGTTACGAGGCGAAGGATGTCGCGTGACCGTGGTTCCGGCGCAGACCCTTGCGGAAGATGTGCTCGCCTTGAAACCGGACGGTGTGTTTCTGTCGAATGGTCCGGGCGATCCTGAGCCGTGCACGTATGCCGTGGATTCGATTCGTCGGCTAATGGGGCGGCAGCCGATCTTTGGCATTTGTCTGGGCCATCAACTGACCGGCATCGCGCTCGGTGGAAAGACTTTCAAGCTGAAGTTTGGACATCATGGTGGGAATCATCCAGTGAAGCAGTTGTCGAGCGGGAAGATCGAGATTACGGCGCATAACCACAACTTTGCGGTCGATCCGGATTCGCTGCCGGAGAGCGAAGTTGAACTGACCCACATGGATTTGAATGATTCGACTCTGGAGGGTTTGCGCCATCGGAACCTGCCACTATTCAGCGTGCAATATCACCCGGAAGCCGCGCCGGGGCCGCATGATTCGCATTATCTGTTCAAGGATTTTGTGAAGATGATGGAGGAGTGGAAAGGGTGAGCGCACACGCGATCCCGAAGATCGATCTGCCCAGCCATATTGATCTGGGAACGTTTGTGCCAGAAGAGCTGCGCCGCCTTGGCGATCTCCAAAGCGCCATCCCCGAAGTTGCGAAAAATGAAGCTTTCTTGAGCCTCATCGAGCATGCTGTGAAGGAGATTCCGACTAGGCATGTTCTTGTTCACGGCGATGCGAGGGGAATGTCGAAAGAAAAGGTCGGCAAGGTCCACCTAATCTTGACCTCTCCACCTTATTGGACGCTGAAAAAATATCGCGATAGTTCTGGTCAACTTGGTCACATCGCCGACTACGATGAGTTCGTCGAAGAGTTGGACCGCGTTTGGCAGAGATGCTTTGACTTGCTTGTTGTGGGGGGAAGGCTTGTGTGTGTGGTTGGGGACGTATGCCTCTCGCGGCGAAAGAATGAGGGACGGCATACCGTCGTGCCGCTCCACGCCACCATTCAAGAGCATTG
>JBAWBG010000375.1:0-1787 GCA_049589695.1 Candidatus Sulfotelmatobacter sp.
GTACAACATCGGCTATACCTCCACCAATACCAAGTTCGACGGCAGTTATCGCAAGCTGGAAATCAAGAATAAACAGAACTACAAAATCCAGGCCCGCGCCGGCTACTACGCAACAGCGCGAGACCAACAACCTCAGTAAGCTTGCGAGATTACTTGGGAACGCAGTCCGACAATTTCACTACGATTGTCATCCTGAGCGAAGCCGTTTTTCAGGCGTAGCGAAGGATCTCCCGCTGAACCGGCACAACGCATAAGCCAAACTGCACCATTACTGAAGCTCGACTATGCCTCCCGCACCTCGTCTGTTGTGACCTGAAAGTTAATCAGCTTCGCTCGCCCAAACGAAGTAGTCATCGCGCAGTCGGTGGCATCGCGTCCGGTTGCCACCAGCACCCGACCAATACGCGGAACATTGTGCCGGGCATCGAACGTCCACCAGCGGCCTCCCAGGAAGACTTCAAACCAGGCGCTGAAATCCATTGGACTCGGCGCAACCACCACGCCGATGTCGCCCAAATATCCCGTGGCATAGCGAGCTGGAATGTTGAGGGCTCGGCAGAAAGTAATCGCGAGGTGTTGAAAGTCCCGGCAAACTCCCACACGCTCCGTATACACTCCCAGCGCCGTGCGAATCGGACTGGAAAAGTCGTATCCGAAGGTGACCTTACTGTGCACCCAATCGCACACTGCCTTTACACGGTTCCATCCTCGAGGAGCGTTCCAAAACAACTCCGCCGCAGTGTTTGACAATAGATCAACCTCGCAATACCTGCTGTTCATGAGGAAGGGCAGGACATCGAAGGGCAGTTGGCTGATGGGAATCTCGGGTGCGTCCGCGCACACCGGGTCGGGAGTTCCCGGATCTTGAATCAGCGTGGAATTCTGAAATCGAATTTTGCCCGGTGGAGCCACCAGACGGCAACTGTGATTGCCAAAGGTATCCTCATAACTTTCTACGTTCAACAGCGGATCGGTTTGCAGTTCGTCGGGCTCGCGCAAATCTTTCTTCCGCGACGGGTGCACGTTGAGCAGCGTCACGATCGGTACTTCTCCCGTTGTCTCGAATTGAATGTCGTAGCCCAGGCGAATCATCATAGGAATGCAAGCTTCCTCATGCGAGCGCAATCCCAGCGCAGATGAGATGCAGAAATTATCACGGAACAGGCGTGACTTGCATATTTTTTCTTGCTCGCACGGATTACAAATTCGGCAAAGCAATCGGTGTATGATGCGGTAGCTTCACTCCAGAGGACAACGTGACATATTGTGTTGGCATTATGACGCAGGAAGGCCTGGTGCTGGCCTCGGATTCGAGGACCAACGCGGGTTTTGACCAGGTCAACGTTTGTCGCAAGATGTTTCGCTTCGAGCAGCCGGGCGAGAGAGTTTTCGTAATTCTGACCAGCGGCGGCCTCTCCATCAGCCAATCTGTGATCACTTTACTAAGAGATGATTTCGATGCTGGGCGTGGTCTGGCTCAGGCCAGCTCGCTCTACGATGCCGCCCGCATCGTTGGCGACTGCGTGCGCAAAGTCTCCGATATGGACCGCGCCTCGCTTGAGCGCGATTCATTCAGCTTCAACGTTCACTTGCTGCTGGGAGGCCAGGTGCGCGGACAGGAGCCAAACCTTTACCTGATTTACCCTCAGGGAAATCCTTTGGCGGCGACGGAAGATTCCTTGTACTTACAGCTGGGCGAGTGCAAATACGGCCGGCCCATCCTCGATCGCGGCATCCAGGCCACTACCTCTCTCGAAGTCGCTGCCAAGTACGCCCTGCTCTCGCTG
>JBAWBG010000376.1:0-1859 GCA_049589695.1 Candidatus Sulfotelmatobacter sp.
GAACGAGGGGGCACTCTGGGCAAGGCGATTGCGGGAATCTTTGAGGCTGTGGCCGAGGAACACCTTTTGCAGCCTACCATTATTTATGAATTCCCAACCGCAGTGTCTCCGCTCTCAAAGCAGAAGCCGGATGAGCCGGATTGGACGGAGCGCTTTGAGATGTTTGCTGGGAAGATGGAGATTTCGAATGGGTTCAGCGAGCTGAATGATCCGGAGGATCAGCGACGGCGCTTTGAGGCGCAGTTGCTGGAACGCGAACGCGGAGATGATGAGGCTCATCAGATGGATGAAGACTATATTCGGGCGCTGTCTTATGGGATGCCTCCGGCGGGCGGAGTGGGCGTCGGGCTCGATCGGCTCGCGATGCTGTTTACTGACTCGCATACTATCCGGGATGTGATTTTGTTTCCCTTGCTGCGTCCGGAGAAAACCACTACCACAACAGAAGACACTGCGGACACCGAGGGTAAGTAGGACTGGGGCCGGTTCGCAGCCTTTGCTGCACGCTTTCGTGGTTCCCACCCTAAAATCGCAAAAGATGGGATTTTGGGATGGGCGGCCGCTTTGTGAATCACTCCCATCATCGCGCGCACGAGCTTATCTGTGCTCGTTCACGCAGAACCTAAACAATCACTTTAAATATCGCGGCGTTTCACTGATGCTTAGGGGAGTTCTTAATGCCTCTGGCAGCGCTACCGTAGCGGCCACTTCGACAACGCTGGGTCGGTAGCGCTTTGCTGTCTCTCGCGCGGCTCGGCGCTCAACCTTTCTGCTGCTCTAATCTCTTGCTTGTCTAACCTCTCGCTCTCGGTCTTCAACTCTCTTTGCTGGCCGATTCTCGCTGGTTCGATTTCTTGACTCACTTCTGCTATTTTGCGTCGCCGTCTCCCGACATCTTTTTTTCTACCTTTTTCAGCGGACCGAAGTTGGCGGTCAGGTAATCGAGAAGAACTTTGCGGTCGGCGTCGGGGACGACTGCGCCCAGCCCCACCATTTTGTCGAGTTCGTCGGACCATTGCGTGCGCGAGAAGTGTGCGTCGGTGATTCGGCTGGAGTTGTGGCATTGCAGGCATCCGGCTTTCACTTTGGGCAGCGCGGGTCCGGGCGGAAGCGGCTTGGCTGGGCCTTCGGGAGCCTGGGCCAGGGCGAGTGTGGAGGCGAACAGAAGGAGGGCGAACGGCTTGAACGCGATCGACTTGAACATGGTTGAAATATGGTACCGGAGGCGGGAGCAGATGTCAGCACCGGCGCTGCTCGGGGATTATCATTGCTCTGATTGCGTCGATCTTATTAGCGTTGATCCACTAGGTGGACGGTTTCCAGGATTGTGTTGCCTACGATTTCCAAACTCTTTGGGTCCAGTTTGTCCATCGTGTCCTGAGCTGTGTGATGGAAAACGTCGTTGTAGCCGTAGGGCATGCCGATTACGTCGGCGCTCGGGACGCCGCGTTTTACGAATGGTAGATGGTCGTCCTCCATGGGAGTTCTGATTGCATAGAAGTGCGATTGATAGCCTCCGCGCTCGGCGGCGGTGTGGATCAGGTCGAGCAGCCACGGAGTGGAATTGTCGTCGCGCAGAATATTGACATCCTGAGCGGCGATCATGTCCATGACAAAGAGGGCTTTGATTCTCTTCAGCGTGCCGTCTTTCTCCCACTTCTCAGCGAGGTGGCGGGTGCCGTAGAGGCTGTCGGTGTCGGTCCAGTCGCGGACGGCTTCTTCGCCGTCCGTCCAGACTAGCCAGACGCTGTAGCCGTCGCGCGTTTTGCCGGCGCGGAGTTGGTTGGCGTATTCGAGGAGGATGGCGGTGGAGGAGCCGCCGTCGTCGGCACCGACATACCCAATGTTGCGGAGGGGGT
>JBAWBG010000377.1:0-5218 GCA_049589695.1 Candidatus Sulfotelmatobacter sp.
GTGTAGAGCTTGTTTTCAGCGCGCACAGCGTTCCGGTATCGGTGATCGAAAAGGGCGATTCCTACCAGCGCCAGATAGAAGAGACGGTTGAGTTGGTGATGAATCAAGGTGCGTGGGCGAATCCGCATCGGCTCTGCTATCAGAGTAAAGTGGGCGCGAGTCGATGGTTGCAGCCTTCGCTCCATACCACCTTGCGGAATCTGGCGGCGGAGAAGGTTCGGGATGTCTGCGTCGTTCCGATTTCATTTGTCTCCGACCATGTCGAGACCTTGGGCGAGATCGACCATTGTGCGCGCGAAGAAGCGCGGCTGCTCGGGATTGAGCGCTTTGCGATGACGCAGGGTCTGAATGACTCGCCAAAATTTATTCGGGCGCTGACGGAGTGCGTGCTGGAAGTCCTCGACGGCCCTCTCGAGAAGGTTGCGGATTCCGAGACTAAGAATAAAGATAGAGTGAGGGAGGCGGCGCTTTCGATGGCCGCCGATTGAAGGAATTAAAGTCTCCGCCCCAACGAATCTTGGACGGAGCATGGTTTCTGGAGGAGGATCATGGCAGATAATCCGGATGTGGCCAAGGCGTCCGAAAAAACGCCGCCGCCGGAAAAGACTACGCCGCCCATAACAGCGGCCCCGGCCGACAAAGCGGCGCAGGCTGCAAAGGCCAGCACGGCTACTCCTTATGTCGGTTCGGGGGCGGTGGGCACTTCGAAGGCTGCGGCGTCCGCCGGGGTGGCTGCGGTCGGACCCCAAGACAACACGGTCAACCAGCATCGCCGCCGCCTGGCCTGGATATCGGTTACCGCATTTCTGACCGCATGGTTTCTGGCATTCTTCCGTTTCTTCCTGCCGCGCACTCTTTTTGAACCTTCCACCGTTTTCAAGATTGGCTATCCCTCCGATTACGGTTTGGGTGTCGATACAAAGTGGCAGCAGAAATATCGCATTTGGGTTGACCGGCGTCCCGATCGCCTTTTTGTTATTTACGCACGCTGTACGCATCTTGGCTGCACGCCCGATTGGAAAGCTGGCGAGAACAAATTCAAGTGTCCGTGCCATGGAAGCGGCTATGACGACGAGGGCATCAACTTTGAAGGACCTGCGCCGAGGCCGATGGATAGGGCCTTTGTACAACTTGCTCCCGACGGCCAGATAATCGTCGATACCTCGCGCCTTTATCAATGGCCCAAGGGGCAGCCGACCAAATTCAATGATCCGGGAGCGTTCCTGCCGGTGTAGTGAGCGCACCTTGATATCGGTGGCGGCTTGATGGCGGACATTTAGTGTCAGATTCATCAGCAACGCGGCCACAGAAGAGAAGAGATAAAAATGCCTGAAGAGACGAACGGAAAAAACGGGAAGTCAACCGGCATCATTGAGCGAGTAACGACCGGCGTTAAAGACGATGTGAACTCGCTCAAGACCGACATGCCGGCCAAGGCGAAAGAGCAGATAGACCTGCTCAAGGATCCGACCAAGACTCAGGTCTTTACCTCCATCTTCCGGCACAAGCACGACGATACGCCGCGGAATCGCGCTCTGGGCGTGCTGTCTAACGTCTTTCTGCATCTGCATCCGGCGAAAATCAATCGCGATGCCGTGCGCTATAACTACACGTGGGGCATGGGCGGGATTACGTTTTATCTCTTCATCGTGCTGACCTTCACCGGCGTCCTCCTGATGTTTTATTACCACCCGACTAAAGTTCAGGCGTTTCGTGATGTGCTGTATCTCGAACACGATGTGCCATTCGGCAAGCTATTGCGCAACATGCATCGTTGGGCCGCTCACTTGATGGTGATTGCCGTCTGGCTCCACATGTTCCGCGTGTTTCTCACCGGCTCATACAAAAAGCCGCGCGAGTTCAACTGGAACATCGGCGTGCTGCTGTTGGTATTTACGCTCCTGCTTTCTTTCACGGGATACCTGCTCCCGGACGATCAACTTGGATTCTGGGCCGTCACCGTCGGCACGAACATGGCGCGCGCGACGCCCGGTCTTGGGCATGAGGGACCGTTTGGTCCGCAGCTCGGCATGACTCCTTATAATGACGTGCGCTTTGGCTTGCTGGGCGGCTCGATCGTGGACGCGAATGCGCTCTTGCGCTCGTATATCTGGCATTGCATCGGCATTCCGATTGTCGCGTCCGTGCTGATGATCGTGCACTTCTGGCGCGTGCGAAAAGACGGTGGCATTTCGGGTCCAGCGCCCGTCGTGCTCGAGGCTGAAGTGAAGGAGGCGCGTAAATAGTATGGACTGGAGACAACTGTGGGACATCGCCTCCGCGCCTGATAACGTTCCAATCGTCGGATTGATTCCTCTGCTCGCCTTCTATATTTATTTGGCCTGGAAGCAGGCGCACGCCAACGATCAACTGATCGCGCAACTTGAAGGCGATGCCGTACTGGCGAAGACTCACCATCGCAAGACCTGGCCCTGGCAGGCGGGATGGCAAAAAGAAATCCACGTTTGGCCGTTTCTGCTGCGCGTCGAATTTCTGGCGGCGATCATCGTTACGCTGATTCTGATGGTCTGGTCGATCACGCTTAACGCGCCGCTCGAAGAACCCGCGAATCCCAACCTCACGATGAATCCTGCGAAAGCGCCCTGGTATTTTCTGGGCCTTCAGGAAATGCTGGTGTATTTCGATCCGTGGATTGCGGGCGTTGTGATGCCGACGCTGATCATCATCGGGCTGATGGTGATTCCCTACATAGACACGAACCCGCTGGGCAGCGGCTATTACACGTGGAAGCAGCGCAAGTTCGCGATTGGAACGTTCCTCTTCGGCTTCATCATTCTGTGGGTTTCGATGATCATCATTGGGACCTTTATTCGCGGACCTGGGTGGCAATGGTTCTGGCCGGGGCAAACGTGGGACCACAATCGCCTGATTTATGAGGTGAATCGTGATCTGCCGGATCTTTTTGGAATCACGTCGAACTGGGTCAAAGGAATTTTCGGCTTGATCGTGGTCGGTGGTTTTTACGCGATCGGCGGGTTCCTCTTGCACGGGTTTTTCCGCCGGAATAACCCTAAGGATTACAAGCGCATGAGCTTGTTGCAGTACTCGATCATGATGTTTTTCGTGCTCACGATGTTTGCGCTGCCGATCAAGATGGCGCTGCGGCTGATGTTCCACATCAAGTACGTGTGGATTACACCCTGGTTCAACGTGTAGCTTTGCGATTTCGATGTGAGATGTAAACGGCGCACAAATGCGCGCAGCGCCAGTTGAGTTCGCAAGTTTCAGGAGGAAGTGGTGCCCGAAAAGCCCGTCCCCGAAAATGATCCGTTAGTACAAAAATCGTTCGCGACCTGGTATGTCGTGACGATGGTTCTCCTCATGGCATCCCTGTTCTGGGCCTTGTGGGATGAGGCTTTCGGCCAGCGTCCCTGGAAGGCCTACCAGCATGAGTGGGTCCAGCGCTACTCCGCTTTTCTCAAGACGGCTCGTTCCAGCTCGGCGGCATCCGAAAAGGAAGTTGAGGGCAACAGCGATTACGTAAAGCTGAAAAAAGATTATGAGCAGGCCAACCAGGCGGCCGCACCTCGGACAAAAGAAATCAACGATCAGCTGCGCATCCTGAGCGCCAAGATTCTGGCGGTACAGAACGTATTCACCGATCGGCGCGCCTATGTCAACGCCCTGACGTATAACATCGAGACCACCGAGAGCGCATCCTCCAAGCAAAGCAAGCTTAACGAGTTGGCAGAGTACAAGAAAGAAACTGCTGTCGTCGAATACCCCGATGGCACCAAGGCGAGTTATACCTTCCCGCAGCTTGAAGAGACCTACAACGATCTGAAAGCGCAACGCACCGCGCTTAGTGCGGAACTAGGCGAGGTGATCAAGCCGGTCAGCGACCAGAAGACGAAGCTCGACGCCTACATCTCCGAGCACATGGTTGATCTCACGCCCACGCAGATTCGCGGCTTGCAGGATAAGACGGAAGCGTGGGATCCGGTCATCATGCAGATCAACGTCGCGGATGCGAACATCGTCGATCGATGTGAATCGTGTCACATGGGCATCCGCGAGCCGGTGAAGCTGACCGCGGCATCGATGGCGGCCCCGGGCCAACATCCCGACGAATATGCGCGCGCCTTCACGACTCACCCTGAGCCAAGTCTGTTGAAGGCGCATGATCCCGATAAGTTCGGCTGCTCCCCATGCCACCAGGGAAATGGGCGCGCCACCACCAGCGTCGAGAAAGCACATGGAAATTACGAGCATTGGCTCTGGCCAATGTTCCCGAAGCCGAATGTTGAGGCCGGCTGCCAGACCTGCCACGCCGCCGACATGGTGCTGGTGAGCGGAGACGTGGGCTGGACCATCAGCGAAGGCAAGGACCTGTTTCGGCAGCGGGGCTGTGTCGGTTGTCACCGCTACGAGGGCTATGACAAGGAGCCCGAAGACATCAACTCCGTCGCGCAGCAGATTAAGCAGATGGAGACGGAGAAAAAAGAGAACCTGAAGCAGTCGCAATATTTGATGAAGCAGGCCGATGCGGCGCAGACGAATGCGGAAGCAAACCGGCTGAACGATCAGGCGGTAGCGCTGCGAGTGGAGAACAGCAAGCTTGATTTACGAATTGTTCGCCTGGACCGGACCTCCAAGAGCCTTCTCCAGGATGTGAAGAAGGTCGGCCCGAATCTGAAGGACGTTCGGCTGAAGCTCAACAAGAACTGGATTCCGGTGTGGCTGAAGAAGCCAACGGATTTCCGTCCCACGACCCGCATGCCGAATTTCCGGTTGAGCGACGATCAGATCAAAGCGATTTCGGCATATCTGTGGCAATCGGGACTGACTGACGAGCCGGTGCAGCAAAAGCCAGGAGACGCCGGGCACGGCAAGGAACTATTTGAAACTCGGGGTTGCCTCGGATGCCACTCCGTAGAAGAGGGCGACCAGATGATCGGGGGGACGTTTGCCGCCAACCTGACACGTGTCGGCGAAAAAGCCAACTACGATTATCTGGTGCGCTGGGTACACAATGCGCGGCAGCGGACGCGTCCTTACTGCTTGTACGAGAAAAAGGATATTGGTCCGGAAGATTACGCGAAGAAGGGATTGCCGTTTGTTTTCGATCTGCAACATAGCAAGTGTCCGAACGATGGGCACGAGTTGCAGGTCCAGAACATGACTGTCATGCCCAGCCTGCGACTCTCGGACGACGACGCGCGGGACGTTGCTTCGTACCTAGTCACTCTGAAGAAAA
>JBAWBG010000378.1:0-6267 GCA_049589695.1 Candidatus Sulfotelmatobacter sp.
GCTGATCGCAGAAATAATTGCCCTCCATATGGCCAATGGGGATAGTTAACACCTCCCCTTGCGAGCAGGCGTTCGTAAAGGGAGTGGCAGCATTTTCAACCCGCACCTGCACCGGTTTGCAAACGTACTTAAGTCCCGAATTACGCATCAGGGCGCCAGGCAGCAGCCCCGATTCGCACAAAATCTGAAAGCCATTACAGATTCCCAGCACCAGCCCCCCGCCATCGGCAAATCGACGCACCGATTCCATCACGGGCGAAAACTTGGCAATGGCGCCCGTTCGCAGATAGTCTCCAAACGCGAATCCTCCCGGAACGATAATGGCATCGCAGTTCTCCAGATCCTGCGATTCGTGCCATAAGAACGTAACCGGCTGCTTGGCAACCTGCTGAATCGTCCAGAAGGCGTCATGGTCACAGTTCGAACCGGGAAAGATGATGACTCCAAATTTCATCGCCTGTCCTTGGTGTGGGATTTGTGGTCAGTTTAACATGGCTGGGTAAGTCCCCGAAGCGCGGGAGAATCGTCTCTTCGTTTGCTTTGCGGCTCGTTCTTCGCGCCTCCGCGTTTTAAGATTTAGATAGCACGGCGGAACGTGAGAAACCATCGTGGTCGCGGCGGAAGACTTTCGCTCGGTGTTTAGTGGACAGCGGTATCGGGATTGGAAGGAGTCGTAACCGGAGCCGAAGCCGAAGTCTGCGTGGCCACATCGGACGCCGGTGCTGCAGCAACCGGCGGTCTGGAGACTTGCTCGAGTTGTGTCGTCGTTTCCGTCGGAGGAGGCGGTGGCGGAACTCCCTTAGCGCGCACGATGGCCCAGTGCCACTCCTGATCGGGGAAAAGAGCAAAATTTAATTGCGTGCGAAACAATGCCGTCGCAGCTGGTGCCGCCGATCCTTTCACTCGCAGCAACACAGTAACATCCGGCTGCTTCTGGGAGGAATCTTGAATCGGTTGCGTGGAAACACCTGCAGCCGCAGGCACAATTCGCGCTTTGCCGTAAGACGCGCCCGCTTCGACGGCCTCGGGGTGGCGCAGGATTGTCAGCCCGATCACGACCTCGCGTAGTTCCCAGGAACTTCCATTGTGCATTGTGACCTGCAGCGAATCTCCATCAATCGTCGCCGGTCCGTCCAGCTTGGCCAGTTCGCTTCGTGGCAACTCGTCCAGCGCCACTGGATCGGCGAGCAGCGCACTCGTCTTGGCGGTGAAAGAGAGGCTGCAACTCACGTCGGGCGAGGAGACGTGAAAATTCTTGTCTCCGGGATCGAGCGAAAACACCATCGTGGTCCCGGCTGCTCGCCGGCGCTCGGCGTCCTCCAATACATTAGAAAAATTATCGTTATCAATCACCAGTTCAGACGGCGCAGTCTTCTTTCGGAAGCTGCGGGCAACATCCCCCAGCGGAACATCGTTGGCATCGTCCTGCGCGCTGACCCACTGCGGCAACACAAGCACGAAGACCGCCGCGAGAAGCAGCAGGACCGTCGTCAAACGGATTGTTGTTAACGCTCGCACTGTAGACTTTCAGAGCCAGACCACGATCCGTCCAATTTTGGTCTGCGCCAGGCAGGATCGCACCACGGCAATGTGGTGAACCGCTGCAAGCCGCATCGGTTCTTCCAGAATTGTAGTGAGAATAAGGGGTAAAACAGAGATAACTCAGGCACACCGAAGGACTAGCACTTCCGGAAGAGGCTTAACACCGAAAAGTGAAAGGGCGCGCGCTGGACGAAATGGAGGCGCAACGGGGCGCGCGCCCAATACCGGACCAAGCCTTTTCTTCCTTACAGCAGGCCCGAAGAACGCAACTTGGTCATGGGGTCAACTACCGGCTGGCGACGAAATATCCAGCGGGCCACCGCGAAACCGACCGCCGCGTAACAAAGATGCATGAGCCTCATAGACACCCCCATGTAGAATCGGACATCACCTCAGGGGAGGTTCAGCATCACTATCGGCAAAATAGCAGCGGGGCACATGCCGCACAAGGCACAACAGTGCCATCGAACTGGCACGGAAGTAATACGACAGTCATCTCAAGTATCCGCTGGACCTGCGCTAGTGCGCTTCACTATTCTCCACTTCCGCAGCCCGTCCGGCGGGTGGAACGACCACTGTCGACAAACTGCCTTCCGCGGTTAATTTCTGGAAGGCTGCCAGATCGCGACGCTGCAGGTCGTCCCAGCGGCTGAGCAACTCTCCACTCTGCCGCTTCAGCTTCTCGAATTCGACTTGTTCCGCTTCGGTGGGCGCCGAATCCGCGCTGCTCACATCCATTGCAAGGTAGGCCAGTTTCGCGTCGATCTGCGGCGGGTAAGCCAGCGAATCTTCATTCGCGCTGATGGTGAGATTCACCATCTGATCACGCACCCCGACCAGTTTTTTCTCCAGCTCATCGGCCGACGCGGAAATCGCGTCCGTGCTCGCATTTACCGGCAAACGCCGTTTCAGCCCGGCGACTTGTGACCGCACATCCTGGATCTGGTTGACCGCGTCATAAACCCGGTTCAGTTCTTCATGAATCTGCGACAGCATTTTGAATTGTTGGTCCAAATCCGCCTGAGTCACCTTCACCCGCGGATCCAGCTTCAACTCCAGCGGCGCAATCTGAGTGTCGGCTCCCACCGTAAGTCTTACCTGATATTGTCCGGGCGCGGCCACGGGTCCTTTCGCGCCGCCGTTGTATTCCCAGAGATAGTAGCCGGGAACGCGGTGCGCTTCTTCATAGCGAAGATCCCATACAAAACGGTTCAGACCCGCATCAGGTTTTATTTCCTTTTCCGGCTTTTTGTCGTCCGGCCCCAAGGGCTCGTCCAGCGGCTCGGTTTCGACGCTCGAATATCGGCGAATCACTTTTCCTGACGAGTCAATTATTTCCAGCTTTGTCTCCGTCCCTGCCTTAGGTGCATCTTTCAAATAGAAATAAATAACCGCGCCCGGGGGAGGATTTTGCCCCGTACGTTTGGATGGATGATGTTCTCCGGACTCCCCGGCTTGAATGCGATACGCCGTATCGGGAGTGTAGAGATGAACATCTTTTTTCAGCACGTCATCGTTGAACTGCCGCAACGGACCGATGTCATCCAGAATCCAGAACGCCCGTCCATGCGTCGCCACGACGAGATCGTTGTCTTTGACCACCAGATCATGCACCGGCGTGGTCGGCAGATTCAGCTTGAGCGACTTCCATTCTGCTCCATCATTGAACGAAACATAGACTCCGTTCTCTGTGGCCGCGTAGAGTAGTCCGCGCTTCTTAGGATCTTCCCGCACGGCGCGAACAAAACTGCCATCAGGAATTCCATTGACCAGCTTCGTCCAACTCTGGCCGTAGTCGCTGGTTTTGTAAATGTACGGTTTAAGATCGTCGCTTTGATGACGATCCACGGCCACGTAGGCTGTGCCAGGATCGTGCGGCGAAGCTTCGATCAGGCTGACGCGGCCCCACTCCGGCAAATCTTTGGGCGTAACGTTGGACCAGCTTTTCCCATCGTCGCGCGTAATCTGGACCAGACCGTCGTCGGTGCCAACCCAGATCAACCCCTTTGTAAGAGGCGATTCGGCGACGGCAAAAATGGTGTCGTAATATTCGGTGCCTGAATCGTCCAGCGTAATTTCGCCACCGGAAACGTGCTGCTTGCTCTTGTCGTTGCGAGTCAGGTCCGGACTAATCGCCTGCCAATGCACGCCGCCATCGGTGGTTTTGAATAGACGCTCGCCGCCGTGGTACAGCGTGTTGGGATCGTGCGGTGAAATCATCACGGGCGCAGTCCACTGAAAGCGATGCTCCAGATTGGCCGCGCCCCAGGCATCGGATAACTCCGGCTGCTCGGTAATCGACTTCACCTGCCCGATTCGCTTGTCGAAACGCGTGATGTTTCCCTGGTAGTCAGCGGCATAAACAATATTTGGATCCGGAGGATAGGGCGCGATGTAGCCGGCCTCGCCGCCGCCCACGTCATACCAATCCGAGCGATCGATGGCGCCGTCATCACTGCGGCTGGCGATGGCAACAGTTCCACTGTCCTGCTGCGCCCCGTAGACCCGGTAGGGTGTGGCCGTGTCGGTGATGACGTGATAGAACTGCGCCGTCGGTTGATTATCTTCGAGCGTCCAGTTCTTGCCGCCGTCCAAAGTTACCGTGACTCCGCCATCGTTGGCCGCGATCATGCGCTGCGTATCTTTCGGATCAATCCATAATCCGTGGTTGTCGCCGTGCGGAACTCTGACCCGGTCAAACAAGTGCCCGCCGTCGGTCGACCTATACGTCTCCACATCCATGATGTAGACAACGTTTTCATCCCGCGGATCGGCAAAGATATGCATGTAATACCAAGGCCGCTGCCACAGGCTATGGCTGGGATTGACGAAATCCCAAGTCTCGCCGCCATCGTCGGACCGGTAAAGTCCGCCATCGGGATTGTGCGCCTCAATCAGCGCATACACTCGATCGGAGTTGGCTGCGACAGCAATGCCGATTCGTCCGTACGGACCTTTCGGCAGACCATGTTCTTCCAGTCGCTTCCATGTGGTACCGCCATCGTTCGAGCGGTAAAGTCCGCTGCCCGGACCGCCGCTCGATAAACTCCACGAAGTGCGGCGCGCCTGCCAGAGGGCAGCGAACAAGATATTGGGATTGTGTGGGTCGAATGCAATATCGATGCCGCCGGTGTTCTCATCCTTGTAGAGAACCTTCTCCCAGGTCTTGCCACCATCGGTGGTGCGGAAAATTCCGCGTTCGGTGTTCGGCCCATAGGGATGTCCGAGCGCGGCCACGAAAACGATGTCAGGATTATTGGGATTGATAATCACCTTGCCGATGGCGCGGGTATCGTGCAGACCGATGTTCTTCCAGGTCTTGCCGCCATCGAGCGATTTATAAACGCCATCCCCTTGAGCGATGTTTCCTCGAATGCAAGCCTCGCCCGTTCCTACGTAAATGGTGTTGTGATCCGAATTCGCCACCGCCAGGCTGCCAATATCTCCACTTCCCTCTTTATCGAATATCGGCGACCACGTCATGGCTCCGTCCGTCGATTTCCAGACTCCGCCTCCGGTGGCGCCGAAATAATAGGTGGTCGGATCGCCCGGGATTCCGGCCGCGGTCAGCGACCGTCCGCCGCGAAAAGGGCCGATCATGCGATACTTCATGCCCTTGAACAGCTTGTCTTCCGGCTTGCCGGAATCGCTCTCGGCCGGAGCGTTCTGGGCGGAAGCGTTCGTCGTTGGCGACGGCGAAGATTGCGTAGGCTTGGCAGCTTTCGACTGGCGCTCCGGCTTGGTCTGCGCAAATCCCAAGCTGGGCGCCCCCAGAACTAGAACGGCGAGAAAAAAAGCGAAGCCCCGCGCGCCTACAACTCCGCGAGAATTTCTCCCACAAAACCCATCTTGAATCACCATATTCGAATTGCTCCCAGACTCTGGATTTGTTTGTATGGTAATGCCGTGACAGTATCCGCCCATAAACGGAATGGCATTCATTTTCCTGATAACAGTTTGCGAGCGGCTGCGATTTCCTTGCGCTTCGCCGCGTCCACCTTGGGATAAGACAGATTAAGGTCTTCCAGCGTCTCCACAATTGCCGCCGCAACTACCAGATGCGTAAACCATTTATTGTCGGCTGGTACCACATACCACGGAGCATGCTTGTTCGCGGTGTGGCGGATCATGTCTTCATAGGCTTTCTGATAATCATCCCAATATTCACGCTCGTGAATATCCGCTTCGGAAAATTTCCAATGTTTCTCCGGTTCGTCAAGCCGTGCCAGGAATCGTTTCTTCTGTTCCTTCTTCGAAAGATGAAGAAAGAATTTGCGGATCACGGTGCCGTTGCGCGCCATGTGCCGCTCAAAGTAGTGAATATCTTCAAACCGCTCTTTCCATATATCTTTCGTGATCAGAGAAGGCGGAAGCAACTCGTTTTCGAGTACGGCGGGATGCACTCGCACTACCAGCACCTCCTCATAATAAGATCGATTGAAAATGCCGATGTGTCCCCGCTCCGGCAGATGCCGCGTTGTGCGCCACAAAAAATCATGCTGCAACTCGGTCTCCGACGGCGCCTTAAACGAGTGCACCTGGCAACCTTCGGGGTTCACTCCCGACATTACGTGCTTGATCGTGCCATCTTTGCCCGCGGCATCCAGCGCTTGAAAAATTAACAGCAGTGACCAGCGATCCTGCGCATAAAGCATGGATTGCAACTCCTCCATGCGGGCGATGTCTTTCTGCAACTGGTTCTTGGCGTCATCGACGGAGTGCCAA
>JBAWBG010000379.1:0-28659 GCA_049589695.1 Candidatus Sulfotelmatobacter sp.
GAGCAGCGATGCTAACCTAACCGGGCCATGCGCCCAGCAACCGGCGCACGTCGACTAATTGGGCGATGTGATAGGCATTATGGTCAGCTACCAGCAGGGCCTCGCGTAGAATCGTCTGTCCGTCGCCCCATGGAATTTGCGCGAAGAGATCCGTCTCTGGATTGGAAACCAGATCCTGCATCGCCTTCAAATCTTTGCGGAATTGCTGGATACTCTTATCCCACGCGACGTGGCTTGGCGGAGCGGCGCTCTTGGGCCAATAATCATCGGGCCATTTGGACGCCGTGTATTTCGGATTGCGGCTGAATTCCAGAATATCCCGCTGCGCGATCCGCAAGTGTTCCAGTAGCATCCATGGGGAGTGCGGAAGTCCTTCGGGTTTCACGCCGAATAATTTCTCTGGCATCGCCTTGACGGCATCGTCGAAGCTGGCATGGGCGCCTTTGCCGTTGAGAAGTTCGACAACATGCTCGCGAAGCAATTTGTCTTTGTCTGTGACTCGTGATTTCTTGGTCGGCATCTTGCCCTTCTTCCTCTCTCAGATGTTCTTCAGACAAAAAGTTTGTCATCCCAAGCGCTGCGAGGGGTCTTGGTTGCCGCCCGCACTCTCGCTAGAGCTAAAACCAGGCCCCGGCGCTCCGCTCGAAACGACGGGTTGCGGCTCCGGTCCCTCGCCCCGCAGCACTCGGCCAATGCCGCGCACGATGCGGCGCATGGGGAATACGCCTTTGTCCTCCGCAACAAATATCTCCCCGATCCGGCGGCTGCGATAGTACCAGCGCTTGAGCAGGGCGAGATGCTCCATTATTTCGATAGCTGGCGCTGCTTTCGCTGGACGAAACGCGTCGAGAACTCCTTGCACACGCGACTCCATGGATTGCGATTTCGTATGCTCCGTGGTTTGGATGCAGAATGCCGTCGGGCCGTAGATCACCCCGCAGTTGACACGAAAAAAGTTAACCGAATCCGGGAAATGACCGGGCTGAATGATCAACGCGGAAAGGCGGTCCAGGCGGCGAACGATTTCGGGGAATTGGCTCAGGATCGGCTTCAGCTTTTCCAGGCGTGCGTGAATGGCGGCGGCCTCTTCGAAGGCGAGACTCGACGATGCAGCATCGCGCTGCGCCGAAAATTCACGGGCCAGAGATTCTCCGGCCGAATCGAAGTAGGCTTGCACTCGCGCGACTTCGGCGGAATACTCCCGGTCGCTGCATCCCTTGAAGCATGGCGCCAGGCACATCTTCATCTCGGAATAGATACATCCGGGAAATAGTGGGTCGGGATGCAGATCGTCCACGCAGCGGCGCATCTTGAAGAAGTCCAGGGAATCGTTCATAAACTTCTCGGCAGCCGTCCGCGATAAAAACGGACCGTAATAAAGTGTGCGGCCGTTGAGCCGCCCCAGTCGGATGGTGACTGAAGCGCGCGGATACTCATTTTCAAGATGCAGCTTTACCAACGGCGCGAATCGGAGGCGCAAGCGATGAGAATAGGTTTCAGGAAAAGTAGAACGCAGAACCTTGTAAAGAACGAATCCGGATTCAAAATCAGAGCCGGTGGGCGCGTACTCTATCGAGCGCACCCGGTTGCGCAAGTTGAGCTTCTTAGTGCGTTCTTCTACCGGACCGAGCAATCGTTGCAATCGACGGCGAAGGTTTGCTGTCTTGCTGACGTAAGGCTCGGCTTGTCTATCGTCGCCGCCGAGCAAAAATACAGCGGGCGCAGCCGGTACTGCGGAAAAGATTTCAGCATCGCGTTCAGGCGCGAATTCCAGACGCTCGGTCAGCACAAAGTCATTGTAAGCAAGTCCGCGAAGGAATTATCGGTTGCTGGCGCTGCGGGCGCCTTTTCTAAAGTCCGTATCTCCGCCCAGAGCGATAATGCGGCACATTTCATGAAGCCGAGAGCGCATTGGCTCCCCGATTCGGTCTCCTAGAGTCTTGTCCTGCCATGCTTGCTTCGCAGCATCTTTGCTCGTGGACGCTAGATTATTCCTGTACTCTCCGGGCCGAAGGTTCGGAAGATTTGTAGTGATTATGGTAGTGCGATTTTCATTGTAGCGAGCATTTAAGATTAGGCTTACCGTATCTCCAACCCACTCGGTGGGCTTAACGGCACCTAATTCGTCGAGAACGAGAACTTCAGTTTCAAATACGGGACGAAGTATGTCCAATTCTGTCGTTTGAACAGCGGTGTTGTACGAATTCTGGATTTCCTTCAGCAGTTCTCGGTAATCATAGAACAGGCAAAACACGCCTTTGCCCGTCAGTTCTTTGATAATACCAACCGCAAGATGAGTTTTGCCGGTACCGATTGTTCCGGTGAACAGCAGCCCAGTACCGTCGCGAGGATCGTATTCCTGCGCGAACTTGGCAGCGGAAAGGTGGGCAAATGCCAGTGAGGGATGAGCTCCGGGAAAGTCTGTGGTGTAGCTGGCAAGTTCGCAGTGCTCATATCTCTTCGGAATCCGCGCCGCAGTCAGCAATGTCTGATTTCGCGCCCGCAACTGGCAATCGCAGCGCGTCACGCGGCGGTCTTTGGGCGCGCTGGGCCTCGCGGGAATCGCCTTCCACCCCGTCCCTTCGCACAAGGGACAAATATCCGCAGATGTGTTGGCCGTTTTCAGATCGCCTGACCTTCTCCGAGAAAACTCTATCTTTAGACTTTGCACCCAGACCGCTGCTTCCCGCAAGTGTCAACCGCTGGAGCTCTGTGCACAACCTGTGCAGGCGGCGACAGAGCTGTGGATCAATGAGGAAATCCACCTTGCCAAATCTGAGCGGGCCAAATCCAGCTTGGCCAAAAGCCGCAGCCTTAGCCCTACTCCGGGACCGGGGGGTGCAGAACAGGCTTCAGGCGCGGATTTTCACAGTTGACATTTCTCCCGGAGAGAGGAAAATACCTTCCGTCAGGTTTCCCAACTCAGACACGAGCTTTTGCCCTCCCGGTATTTGTGCTGGGTATGAACGAGACCTGCGAGGAGAAACTATGAATAAAGCCGATCTGGTTGACAAGATCGCGGGCGCTTGCGAAATCAGCAAAGCGCAGGCAACCACTGCGATTGACACTGCTGTGAGCAGCATTACCGGCGCTTTGCGGAAAGGGGATCGAGTAGCTCTGATAGGTTTCGGCACATTCTCGATATCGCAGAGAAAGGCGCGGAACGGACGCAATCCGCAAACCGGCGCTACGATCAAGATTGCCGCCCGCAAAGTCGCGAAGTTTTCCCCTGGGGCCGAGTTGAAGAAAGCGGTTAACAAGAAGTAGGTCGAGGAAATCGTATTCACGAAAGCGGCAGGGGGTCGGCCCTGCCGTTTTTTACTGCTCGCTCGTTCAGTACCGAGTAGCCAGTACCAGTGGGGAGGGGCGCGTGACTCGGAACTCGGTACGCGGTAGTCTCAATTGGCATGATTGCTCATCTGCGCGGAACATTGTTGTCCAAGCATCCCAACCAACTCGTGGTAGAGACGGCGGGAGTCGGTTATGAAGTGAACATCAGCGTGCCCACTTTTTCCGAGCTACCCGCGGACGGTTCACAGGTTGCGCTGTATATCCACACCCACGTGCGGGAGGATTCGTTCGCGCTTTACGGATTTCTTCGATCCGCGGAGAAATCATTGTTTGAGAAACTGATTACCGTGAGCGGCATCGGACCGAAACTGGCGATCACGATCCTGAGCGGGATGGCAGCGGACGAAATGGTGGGCGCGATCCGGGGCAATGACCTGGTTCGACTGACGAAGATTCCGGGCATTGGTAAGAAAACTGCTGAGCGGATGGTGCTGGAACTGCGCGACAAATTGCCCGCCGATACAGGTAAATCCACGCCGAGTCTACCTGTACTGAGTGCGATGGAAGAAGATGTTCTATCCGCACTGACGAACTTGGGCTACCAGCGAGCGGCGGCCGAGAAAGCCTTGTCTGGAGCGCTCAAGAACCTCCCGACCAATACCGCCAAAGCCGGATCGTTCGATGCTATCTTCCGCCAGGCGCTTGCCGGACTCTCAAAGTAGTTACCGGAACGAAGGCCGATTGATGCCTTAGCCGACGTGCCGCGAAGCGTGTTCACCTACGAATTGATAGGGACCGGAATGGGTTAGTTTGCTCGCCGTATCAAGCCAGATTTCCCCGCCGATTTTTCGCCAGCGGGCAGAAAGAATAATCCTCGCTTAGATAAGTGCCGGTCTCAGGTTCGATGATGCAATCGAAGAGGGCAAACAGATTCGAACTCTGCAACTCGCAGCGTGAGCCTGACATCGGTAGGCCATGCACCCGGCTGAAGTGAGTTTCCGGATAAGCGGCAACCATTCGCTCCAACGCGGCGCGGCAGATGAGCTGAAAACCTCCACCGGCATAGATTGCGGTGACGAAGTCCTTTTCCTGCTTGCGCACCGCGGTGTCACAAAAGGTTCCTACATACGCCAGGGCAGCCTGGCGAATGTTTTCACCGCCGTTCACGCAGCGCTGAGGAATCAGATCCCAGTCAATCGATTTCAGCGGATAGAGCGCTCCGGTGAAATCCTTATCAACTCGAAGCAGTCGTTCCACTTGCTGCGGCTCGAAGCTGATGTCGGCATCGACGAATAGCAGGTGAGTGGCGCTGGCGTCATCCACGAAAGCGGCAACCAGGGTGCTGCGGGCCCGCGAGATTAGGGCGTCGTAGCCCGCTAGGGATAGCGACACTTTGAAACCCGCCGATTTCGCATAGCTCATGAGCACCGACAGCATGTAGCCTTGCGTGACCATGCCACCGAAGCACGGAGTTGCGATCAGGATCAGGGACTCGGCCATGGACCCTCCGGTTACGCCCAATCCGAAATGGAATTGTCTGCGTTCTCCGAACTTAGTTGTTCTGTTGATTTCTTTCGGCCGGATTGTTTTTGCCGGCTCTGACCCTGCTTTTGCTCTTGGTCGCGAGCTCCAAGTTTCACGATGCAGTCTTCTTCGGATTCAGCTTGTCCGGCCAGTTTTGAGGCAGACTCCAGCAACTTTTTTCGGGTGCGTTCAGCTTCACGTTTCGAGGCGGCTTTTTCCGCGGCATTAAGGCTGTCTAGTTGCATGTTGGGATTGATTTGGTTGGGATGAATGTGCATGGCTATGCTCCTTCGCGCAGAGAACCCGCTTATACGCTCCCTTCGCCCCGCATGTAGCTGGGATTTCGTCGAGCATTTGGCATGCCTAAGGGATTGCCCTTACGCCCAAAGTGCCGAAACTCAAATTCCTCTCCCAATCCCTTTCACTCGCCGGTCGGACGCGAACCGCATCCTTACGTCGCGGATGACGGAAAATGTATATTTATTAAGGATTGCGGTCGGAATGGAGATTCAGTCCGGTTTGCGCCCGTGATTTTCCGGCAGGGACTCTGCAATCTTATATGTCGATAATTCTCTATATCGCGCTGAGCCTGGCTGCAATCGGCACTCTCTCTTCGGCGGTGTTTCTCGGTCTGGCCGTAATAGGGGTTGTTCGGTTTCATGCCGAGGCGCGACGACAGATTCGCTCCGTGCCCGAGGATGCGCGACTACCTCCAGTTTCCATTTTGAAGCCCGTCCATGGGCTGGAGGCGCAACTCAAGGAGAACATCGAGAGTTTTTTCCGGCAGGATTATCCAAACTACGAAATTCTGTTCGCCGCAGACGAAGCGGACGATCCGGCGCTCGCGGTGGTTCGCGAAGTTTCTGCGCGCTATCCGCACATCCAGACTCGCGTTCTGGTCACTGGCACGCCCTGGCCCAATCCCGTCGTCTACGCGTTTCATTGCATGGCCGAGGCGGCGGAACACGAGGTTCTGGTCACAACCGACAGCGACGTGGAAGTCGACTCAAGCTATCTCCGAGAGATTGTCGCTCCATTACTCGATCCGCAGGTCGGAATGGTGACCTGCGTATATCGCGGAAAAAACGCGGCAGGATTTTTCTCCGGCCTCACCGCCATTGGCATGTCGGTTGAAATGACGGCGGGAGTGCTAGTTGCGAATCTGCTCGAAGGCATGAAATTTGGTCTGGGGCCGACAACGGTGGTGCGCAAAGATTCTCTCGCCAGCATCGGCGGCTACACGGCGTTAAAGGACTATATTGCGTACGACTTCGTCATCGGCAATCTAATCGCAAAAGCTGGTTACCGGGTCGTTCTCTCCGAACACGTCATCGATCACGTGGTGAATCAGAAATCGTTCCGCCGCATGTGGCAAAACCAATTGCGCTGGGCGCAAACCACGCGCTATTCGCGTCCAAAAGGACACTTCGGAAGCGGGCTCATCTTCGCTATGCCTTACGGATTATTGGGACTTGTATCGGCTGCGCTTTTGGGACATTGGCGAATTGGGGTTCTCTTACTGCTCGTGGCTACATTAAACCGTTTGGCCGAAGCGTGGCTTGTAGGCTGGACGGTGGTTCGAGATCCGAATATCCGTCGCGCGCCCTGGCTCTATCTCCTGCGCGATTTGCTCGGCTTTGCCGTTTGGTTCGCCAGCTATTTGAACCTGCGCTACGTTTGGCGCGACAGCCGCTTCGAACTGCGCGGTACGCGAATCGCATTGCGGCAAACATCTTCAGATCCAAACTAACTTTTTCTTCGATCAATTGGAGGCTCGATTGCAGGTTCTGGTTACGGGTGCGGCTGGATTTATTGGCAGCAACATGGTGGATCGCCTTCTTTCCACGGGTCACTCGGTTACCGGATTCGATAATCTCTCGACCGGACAACGGAGCTTCCTGGACAGTGCTTCGACCCATCCTAAGTTCACTCTGCATGAGGCGGACTTACTCGATCGCGACAGCCTGTTTCGGGCAATGAAAGGTGCGGAACTCGTAGTCCATTTCGCGGCCAATGCCGACGTGCGTTTCGGCACCGATCATCCGCGAAAAGATCTGGATCAGAACACCATCGCAAGCTCGAACGTACTCGAAGCCATGCGCGAGCAAGGCTGTAAACGCATCGTGTTCTCCTCGACTGGGTCGGTTTATGGCGAGCCAGATATTTTCCCGACTCCGGAGACATGTCCATTTCCCGTTCAGACTTCTTTCTACGGCGCATCCAAGTTGGCTGCTGAAGGGTTGATCCAAGCTTATTGCGAAGGCTTCGGAATGCAGGGTTACATCTTTCGATTCGTATCGATCCTGGGCGAGCGTTACTCGCACGGACACGTGTTCGATTTTTATCACCAACTCGCCGAGCATCCCGAACATCTCCACGTGCTCGGGAATGGTCATCAGAAAAAATCTTATTTGTACGTGCAGGATTGCATTGATGCCATCCTGCTGGCTCTCGAAAAGGCCGACGGCAGAATTAATATCTTCAACCTCGGCACCGACGAATATTGCGAAGTGAATGACTCCATCGGCTGGATTTGTGAGCATCTCCGGCTGCGTCCAAAGCTGACGTACTCGGGCGGCGAACGCGGTTGGATCGGGGATAGTCCGTTTATCCTTTTAGATTGTTCAAAGATTCATGCGCTTGGCTGGCGGCCGCGATTGACGATCAAGCAGGCCGTTTTGGCGACCATCAAATTCGTGAGCGCAAACGCCAAGGTGTCGAAGCCGCGGATTTAGGTACGTTATACTTACCCGCTCTGAAGTGAATGGAACTGGAGAGCCGGTTTGATCATTACGCGAAGTCCATTGCGAATTTCACTTGGTGGAGGCGGCACCGATCTTCCTTCTTACTATCGAAAGCACGGGGGGTTTGTTTTATCCGCCGCGATCAATCGGTACGTTTACATCACCATCAACGAGGCCTTTCGCCCGCGAATTATTTTGAAGTATTCCAAACTGGAAGACGTGGAGCGGTGGGAGGAGATTCAACATCCTATTATCCGTGAAGCGCTTAAACTAACTGGAATCATGGGGCCGTATCTTGAGATCGTAAGTCTCTCGGATATTCCGGCGGGGACGGGACTTGGATCTTCGGGGAGTTTCACCACAGCGCTCTTGCGCGCGCTGCACACGATGAAGCGGAACTTTGTACCTCCCGGGCAATTGGCTGAACAGGCTTGTCACATTGAAATCGATCTGCTGAAAGAGCCCGTGGGCAAGCAGGACCAATACATCTCGGCATTCGGCGGCATCACGTGTTTCGAATTTCTTCCGAATGACACGGTGATTGCTGAGCCTTTGAAGATTGCTGCTGAAACGCTGGCGAATCTCGAGGACAGCCTGTTGTTGTTTTTTACGGGCGCGGCGCGCTCCGCGGGAGAAGTATTGCGCGATCAAGACACGCGCACCCGCGAAGACGCCGCTGAGATGCTGGACAATCTACATCTAACGAAGCAACTGGGCCACGAAAGCCGCGACGCGCTGGTAAGCGGAGATCTGCGGAAGTTTGCCGAACTCATGCACGTTCACTGGGAGCATAAAAAGAAACGCTCGCCGGGAATGAGCAACCGTCTCATCGACGAAATGTATGAACTGGCGCGCACCCATGGGGCGCTGGGCGGCAAACTGATCGGCGCGGGGGGCGGCGGGTTCCTTATGCTCTATACCGAGAACAAAACACGACTTCGCTCTGCCATGAGAAATGCCGGGCTCAGGGAGGTTCGGTTGCAATTCGATTTCAGCGGGACCTCCGTTCTGGCGCATTCTTAGAAACGTATGCTACCTGTGGCCATTCTAGCCGGCGGCTTGGCAACCCGCCTGGGATCGCTGACCGAGAAAGTCCCGAAGTCGCTTATCCTGATCGACGGCGAACCGTTTGTCGCGCATCAGTTGCGGCTGCTGCAAAGCCGAGGCATCCAACGTGTGATACTGTGCGTTGGCCATCTGGGCGAACAGATCGAGCGGGTCGTTGGCAATGGCCGGGCATTCGGAGTGGAGGTCACATATTCTTATGATGGCCCTATGCTGCTGGGCACAGCGGGAGCTATCAGAACTGCGCTCCCTAAGCTCGGAAAACAATTCTTCGTGATCTACGGCGATTCTTACCTGGTCTGCGACTATGGAGCCATTGAGGAGGAATTCTTGCGAAGCCGTAAGTTAGGATTAATGACAGTGTTTCGCAATGACGGACAGTGGGACGCTAGCAATGTGGAGTTTGAAGAAGGCCGGATCTCGACGTACAGCAAGAAGGATCGCACCCTGCGCATGCGCCATATTGACTACGGACTCGGCGTTTTTCAGGCGGAAGCCTTCGCCGGAACCGATGCCACTGATCTGGCAGATGTTTACGAGAAGCTCCTGCAGGCTGGCGAACTGGCCGCTGCGGAAGTTCGTGAACGTTTTTACGAAATAGGTTCGCCTTCGGGATTGCAAGAGATGACTAACCTTATAAGCCGACGGGGAGATGAGCAGGCATGAGCGGCCGCAGCCGTTCAGATGGCTTTGCCGCGGACTTTCTCGCCGAGACAACCGAGATCATCGCGAAGCTCGATGTGGTCAGCATTGAAAAAACAGCGAACCTTTTGGCCAGCACTCGTGCGACAGGTGGCCGACTGTTTATTCTGGGCGTAGGCGGGAGTGCGGCCAATGCCTCGCATGCCGTCAACGACTTCCGCAAGATAGCGGGCATCGAAGCTTACGCGCCCACCGACAATGTGTCCGAGTTGACGGCTCGGGCCAATGACGAAGGTTGGAGTTCCATCTTCGACGGCTGGCTCAGGGTTAGCCACTTGCGGCAAAACGATCTGCTTCTAATTCTGTCGGTCGGTGGCGGAAACGTTGAACAGAATGTAAGTCCGAATCTGGTGGCGGCTTTAGATTATGCGAAATCAATCGGAACGAAGATTATCGGTGTGGTTGGCCGCGACGGCGGCTATACCGCGAAGGTAGCCGACGCTTGCGTGCTCATTCCAACAGTAAATCCCGCGCACACCACTCCGCACACGGAAGCTTTTCAAGCAGTAATCTGGCATCTTCTGGTTTCGCATCCTGCGGTCAAATTGCAGACGACCAAGTGGGAGTCGATGGCATCGCCTGGCAAACGTCGCGCCGTGTTTCTCGACCGCGACGGCGTGATCAACAGGGCTTTTGTTCGCGACGGCAAGCCGTTTCCTCCACCCAGTCCGCAGGAACTGGAAGTGCTTCCCGGGGTACCTGAGGCGTTGCAGGAGCTGAAATCGCATGGCTACGTGTTGCTTGTGGTAACGAATCAGCCCGATGTCAGCCGCGGAAAAATCTCCCGCAAGTTGCTGGATCAGATGCATCAGGCTTTGCGCGCACAACTTCCACTCGACGACATTCTCGTCTGCTGCCACACGGATCGGGACAATTGTGACTGCCGCAAGCCCCGGCCCGGAATGCTTCTGGAAGCGGCGCGCAAACACAATATCGATATCGCCAACAGCTTTATGGTCGGCGATCGATGGCGGGACATCGAGGCGGGTTATAATGCGGGTTGTAAGACTATTCTTATTGATTACGGTTATTCGGAGAGACCTCCAGAGCACGAGCCCGATTTGCGCGTGAGCTCTCTTCGCGAAGCGGCCGACTGGATTATCCGTTCCACGCCTAAAGGAGCCCATCCTGCATGAAGTGTGTCGAAGACCTGCGCGTGCAAATCTTCGCCGACGGAGCCGATAAGGCAAGCATGCTGGAACTCTACCGCCAGCCCTATATCAAAGGCTTTACCACGAATCCGACTTTGATGCGAGCCACCGGCGTGGCTGACTATCAGGGATTCGCGCTGGATATTCTCGCGACCATTCGGGATCATCCCATTTCATTCGAAGTGTTTGCCGACGACGAGACCGAGATGGAAGATCAGGCGCGGCACATCGCAGCGTGGGGTAAGAATGTCTTCGTGAAAGTTCCGGTGATGAGTCCGAATGGTGCCCCAACTTACGATCTTGTCCACGCGCTTTCCGCAGAAGGAATTAAATTAAATGTGACCGCTCTGCTCACGCTGGAGCAGGTGCGGCACGTCTGTTGTGCGTTGAAGGGGAATGCGCATTCATACGTTTCCGTTTTCGCCGGACGCATTGCAGATACCGGCCGCGACCCCGTGCCACTCATGCGCGAAGCGGTATGCATGGTCAACGAGGTCAACGCTCAGTTGATCTGGGCAAGTCCTCGCGAATTGCTCAACGTTTTTCAGGCGGATGAGATCGGATGCCACGTGATCACCGCCACAACTGACATCCTGAAGAAACTGCCTCTGGTAGGTAAAGACCTTCACGAGTTCTCGCAGGAGACCGTGCAGATGTTTCACAGGGATGCCGTGAAGTCTGGTTACTCTTTGCCGACCGTGAAACGCGAAATTCCAATCGGTTCCCGCCGCTAGGGATGGTTCGTTCAAGAATGGTTGGAAAAAATCACCTTGCCTGACGCCTCACTCGCGATGTGCAACGGTCCTGGCAACAACGCTTCCACTCTGGTGCGTCCGTATTCCGGCACAAAGAGAAAAATGCGTTGGGGAGAATTCCACGCTCGCAGTAGATCCTGATCGTTGATAAAAATGTGCGGCGCGTCGGGATACGTCGATCCCCACCACATAGAGGTTGTATTTCCATTCACCAGTTCAATCGGCCGCCGTAAGTAGAAAAGCAACGACGAACCAAAGGACTGATCGCCGTAAATCATCACGCGATCGGTCGGCCTGAGTTCGGGGGCAATCTGCCGGGCCATGATCTGCGATCCCAGAAAAGGATCGAAGCGCACGAGCGCAATGTGCGCAGCAATCAGGAAGACGGCCATCGTGGCCGCGGTCGTCCAGGTTGCCGCGCGTTGCGCTCGCCGCCAGCGCAACCCGAAAGCAAGTGCCGGACCTATCAAGAAAATTACTGCCGCGAGGATGGCAGGAAGGCGCAACGCGGCAAACGACTCGCCAGTCAAGTCAAGCATGTGGCCCATGGAAAGCGTTTCCGCCTGCAGGTTTGGCTTGGCGAGTACCGTGCCTATGTCAGGAACAAAGGGCAGATGGCGTGAACTCCACAACCCCGCCGCCAGCACTGCAGAAATCGCGATGCAGATTACGGCCAGCACACCCGAAGTCCACAGCAGCCATCGCCGCGAACCAGATTCCTCCTCGTTCGCGAGCTTCGCCGCAATTAGCAGCAGGATCGGAAAGTACGCAGGAAATGTGTAGTACTCCTGATTGGTGGAAAACGAAAAAAAGACAAGTGTTACTCCAGCCCAGATCAGGCAAAGTAATTCTGTGCGCGAGCGGAAATTCAGTCGTGGCGGAGAGGTTTTAAGTGCGCCCAACCCGCGCCGCGTCCTCCACTCGGCAATCAAACGTCGCAGCGCGACCGGTAAATACAAACTCCAGGGGAACAGCCACACCAGATGAAGCGTCCAGTACAGAGAATCGGTTTGTTTGTTGTAGTCCTTGGGAATGCGCTTGCCAAGAAAACGCATGAAGTGTTCGTTTACGAAGTAAAACCAGAAGAAATGCGGATTGCGGATGCCGGCCAATATGTGCCATGGCGCGGCGATTGCCAGGAAAAGTAAGGTTCCGGTGAAAAAGCGGGACTCCCGCCAGCTGCGCCACTCGCCGCTGATCGCGGCATATAGCAACAGTGCCAGGCCCACGACTACGATCGCGAGCAGGCCTTTGGTGAGTACGGCGAAGGCCATGCAGACATAGCCACCATACCAACGCCAGGCGTCGCCATCTTCCAGCGCTGTGGCGAAACAATAAAATGAAGCCGCGATGAACAAACTCAGTATGGATTCCGGGATGAGGATGCGCGTGAAGAGATAACATCCGGCGGCAGTTGAAATGAAGAGTCCCGCATAGATGGCTGCACGGTCGCCAAAAGCGCGGCGCGCCCATCGCATGGCCAGCAAAACCAATAGCAACATTGAGACTGCAACCGGAAGATGCGCAGCAAACTCATTGACGCCAAAAAAGAAGTAGCTCAACGCCACCAACCAGTACATGAGCGGAGCTTTTTCCAGATAGCGGTTGCCGTTGATTTTCAGCGTTACGAAATCGTGCGTAGCCAACATCTCCCGCGCCGCTTCGGCGTGCGTTGAATCCGCATCGTCCTGCAGGCCGGGGGAAAACAAAGATCCTACGTACACCACGGCGAATAGCAGCAACACGCCAGCAATGGAGAAACTCGTCAACCGGGAAGGTCGCGCGGAGACTGCATAGATTGAGGAAGAGCGTTTAGTGATCAATGGAACAGGGTCCTCGGATCAAACGCCAACACTGCCACGGCAACGTTCGAAGGCAAGAGCACTGTATTGAATTTACCACCCTTGGGTGGCGCACCTTCCCAGTCCACAACTTCGCTTCTACTCGATTCTCGATTTTGCTATATTAGCGTTTGGATCTTATTGCATTAAAACTCTCCATCTGCCAAGACCGGGAGTGGGCGGTGCGCCGGTTTTTCTGCCTCTTTTTTTTATTCGTCCTGGCTGTCATTCCCTGCCACGCCGCTGCCCCCACGGACTATTACAACCATGTAGTGTTCGACAACAGCATCACGCCCGACTACTACTATTACAGCAGCGGAAGAGCCGTCTTTCCGAGCACAATTGATTTGTTATCGGGATCGCTTCCCGTCGAAAAGAAGAATTTCTTCACTGCCCCCAATGCCCTCCGTTTGCAGTGGCGCTCTGTCACGGGCGGAAGCTGGGAGTCGGAAGTGCGCGTGGTCAGCATGCGCAACCGGCCGACTGATTTTCACGGCGACACTCTGTATATCTGGTGCTACTCGGCGGAGCCAATTGCTGCGGCGGACTTGCCATTCTTGCAATTGGAAGACGAGCAGCACGACTTCACCGTCGCCGTAAAGCTCGATGCCGGCGACGGCGATATTCCCGCGAAGCGCTGGTTTCAACTCAGAATGCCCCTGAGCGAATTTGAAACTGCCTCCATCCATCCTTTTGAGGCACGCCAACTTCACAGCCTCTACTTCAGCCAGGGCGTCGCGGACGACAAGCCTCATACTCTCATCATTGACGAGATCAAGATCGACGACAGGAGCGCGGCTTCGCCACTCGCGCCAGAGCTCAGAAGCCTTCCTCGATCGCCCAAGAATGTGCAAGCCAAAGGCTACGACCGTCACATCGATATTAGTTGGGATCCGGTGAAGGACAGTGATTTACAAAGTTACGCAATTTATCGCTCCATCGATCGACACAAGTTTCAGCCGATCGGCATCCAGGCCGCCGATATCGATCGCTATACGGACTTCATCGGGCGTTCAGGAGTTAAGGCCACCTATAAAATTAAGGCGGTCGATCGATCATACCGGCAATCCGCTCTTTCGGCGGCAGCCAGCGCCTCGACCAGAGAGCTGTCCGACGATGAACTGCTCACCATGCTGCAGGAAGCGTGCTTCCGGTACTACTGGGAGGGAGCACATCCAGTCGCGGGGGCAACGCTTGAAAATATTCCCGGAGATGAGCGCATTGTTGCCACCGGAGCCACTGGATTCGGCATTATGGCTCTCATCGTAGGCGTGGATCGAGGCTTCATCACGCGCGAGCAAGGCATGGAGCGGCTCTCGCAAATTTTGGATTTCCTCGAGAAAACTCCTCGCTACCACGGCGCCTGGTCCCACTTTCTGAATGGCAACACTGCGCAGACTATGTTGGTGTTCGGGATGTTTGATAACGGCGGCGATTTGGTGGAGACATCCTTTCTGATGGAGGGACTTCTCGCCGCGCGGCAATACTTCAAAGGCGACAGCGAAACCGAGCAAAGTATCTATCAACGGATTACAAAACTCTGGGAAGGGGTTGAGTGGGATTGGTATCGCCGAACTCCGGAAAATAGCGCGCTGCTGTGGCATTGGTCGCCGCAGTGGTCCTGGTTCATCGATCACCGGCTCACTGGCTTCAACGAAACCATGATCACCTACCTGCTGGCGATTGCATCGCCCACGCATGGAGTTCCGGCCAGCCTTTACTACACCGGTTGGGCGGGACAGTCGCAGGCCGCGATGGAATACCGGAGTGGATGGTCGGGAACGTCGCAAGGCGATCGCTATATAAACGGCCATACCTATTATGGAATCAAACTCGCGGTGGGCGCGGGGACGGGCGGTCCGTTATTTTTCACGCAATATTCGTTCATGGGTTTCGATCCCCGCGGCATTCACGATCGTTATACGGATTATTTCAATAACAACCGCGATATCGCGCTCATCGACCTCGCGTATTGCGAGGCGAATCCGGATCACTTCCAAGGTTACGGGGCCGACGACTGGGGACTGACCGCCAGCGACGATCAGTTGGGCTATCTGGCCCATGCTCCAAACCCTACAACTGACGATGGCACCATCACTCCCACCGGCGCTCTCTCATCCTTTCCTTACACTCCCGAAGCCTCGATGGCCGCTCTAAAATTTTTCTATCGCACGCTGGGTGACCGCTTGTGGGGAGTCTATGGTCCGCGAGATGCTTTCAATCTTGGCCGAAATTGGTTCTCCCCCGTCTACATGGGACTCGATCAGGCACCCATCGTGGTGATGGTAGAGAACTATCGGAGCGGCCTCATCTGGAAATTATTTATGTCCAATCCGGAGATTCAACCGATGCTGACCAAGATTGGATTCGTCGCGGACAAAGACAATCCGGTCGCGGACAAGTAACGGCAAATGCTCTCGACGATACTCCTAACGCAATCGGCCGATTGATCCCTGAGGGCTTCTCCTGAATACTTGGACCAAAGCCGTAAGCCAACCTAAAGCGAAATCATTACATCAGAGGTACCGAACTCGATCCAACCTCGCCTTCATGTAGCCACATGAGGAATTTTTGGATCGTGCCGCGTGAGAGCGCGCGGCGGAGATGCTCGGCATCGTCCGTTGTGCCCGGTTCATTGATTTCCTAGTGCACCACTCCATTCATTGCCGATCTGGCGAGCCCGCCATTTCCACCTCTTTAAGGAGCCCTTTATGCAGTACAGAAAGTTGCCGGTCACCACGCTGTTGGCAGTTACATTTTTAGTTGCTACTGCGCATGCTCAGTTTCGTGCTTCTCTCCGAGGAACAGTAAAGGATTCTCAGGGTGCAGCGATTCCTGGCGCGACCGTAACCTTGGTGGACACGGACACGAACCGTACCATGGTGTCTACGTCCGATAGCAACGGCATTTATGACTTCAACGCGCTTGCGCCTGCTCCCTATCGACTTACGGTTGAGCATGAGGGTTTCGAGAAGAAGGTGCTCGATCACGTTCAGATCATTCCCGAACAACTCAATTCACTCGATCTGCAACTTGACTTAGGCCAAGTTCAAACCACCGTAACAGTTTCGGGCACAACCCAAACGCTCGACACGGAGACGGCGACGGTGAGCGGCACGGTCACCAGCAACCAGATCCAGCACATGCCGTCATTCAATCGGGATGTATTTCAACTGGCGCAATTGGCACCGGGAGTTTTCGGGGATGCCGCGCAAAATGCCGGCGGCGGATCCTACACTTTGCCCGGAGCGCAGGGGGTCAGCGGATCTGGCAATACGGCTGCCGGCGTTTTCCAGATCGAAAACGCTCCTCAGATCCAGAGTGCCGGCGGCCAGGAGATCAACAACAGCGTGACCATCGACGGCATCAGCACGGTGAGCGCGGTATGGGGGGGCGCATCCGTGATCACACCCAGTGAAGACTCGGTGCAAGACATGAAGATCGTTTCGAACAGCTACGACGCAGAGAATGGCCGATTCAGCGGCGCGCAGATTCAAGTCACCTCGAAGGGTGGCACCAATGAGCTTCATGGAAGCGCTTTTTTCAAGGCATCACGTCCCGGACTGAATGCCTATCAGGCATGGAACGGCCTCGGCTCTGAAGTGCCGGGAACGCCGGCACAGCGTGGCTTAAACCGAAATGAGGCCCGTTTCAATAATTACGGCGGAAGCCTGGGCGGCCCTATCTGGAAGAATAAGATATTCGCTTTCTTCAACTGGGAAACCAGTCCGCTTACCGAGGTTGCTACGGCGCAAGGTTGGTATGAGACTTCGCAGTTTGATTCTTCGGCAGCGCCCGCGGGTAGCATTGCGTCGACTTACCTAACCTATCCGGGGAACGCGGTTTCGGCGAGTTCGATCATCCCCCGTAGTTGCAACTCCATCGGGCTTACTGCAGCAAACTGCACGGCTATTGGCCCGAACGGCTCACAAGGATTAGATATTGGCTCGCCCTTGAAAACTGGCTTGGGCCTGCAAGATCTGACCTACGGTGGCAGCCCCACTTCGCCTGGCGTAGGCGGTGGATTGGACGGAATCCCCGACATCGCATTCTTCAACTCACTGAATCCGACGACCGTGTCGCAGAGTCAGTACAACGGCCGTCTGGATGCCGACGTTACCGCTAAAGACAGGCTCTCTTTCACCATCTACTGGGTGCCAACCGAGACTACGGATTATCAAGGTCCCACCCGCAAGGAGAACTTGTGGCATCACACTGTGCTCAACGATGCGTTTTCGCTGATCTGGAACCATACCTTCTCCCCCACATTGCTGAATCAGGCACGTGGCAACGCCGCGGGCTGGCGCTACGACGAACTCTCCAGCAATCCTCAGGAACCTTTTGGATTGCCGCAAGCCAATATCGAGTTCATCGGTTCTATCCAACCTCAATACTTCGGAGCTCCACCGCCAGGCCAATATAACCAGTGGACTTATAGCTACAATGATGTGCTGACCAAAGTGGCTGGCCGTCACAGCATCAAGGTCGGCGGCGACCTTACCCGGCTCTCCTATTTGAACGAAAATCTTGGTGGAGGACGACCCAATTTCAACTTCGAGAACCTTTGGGATTTCGCGAATGATGCCCCCTTTTTCGAAACCGCGGTGTTCAATGCGAAAACCGGTGTTCCCTTCGCCAACCGCCAGGATGATCGCGAAAATCTCTGGGGCGCGTTTGTTCAGGACGATTTCAAAGTTCGCTCGAACCTGACCATCAACCTGGGGCTTCGCTGGTCTTATTTTGGTTCGCTCTACACCAAGCAGAACAATCAGGACGTCCTGCAATTCGGATCGGGCGCAAATCTGGTGACCGGCATGCACGTCCGCGTGGGTGGAAATCTCTACACTCCGCAGAAAAACAATTTTGGTCCCGTGGTCGGATTCGCATGGCAACCCAAGCCGTATCAGGGCAAGATTGTGATCCGCGGCGGGTTTGGCATCAACTACAATCAAAACGAAATCGCGATCACGGCAAGTGCCTCCGGAAATCCGCCTAATGCCGTGACGGGAAACTTCAACTGCGCTTATCCCTTTACTGCCAATCCATCATGCGCCGGAAACGGAATCTTCTACCAAACCGCCACCGACGCTCACTCGATTTTTGGCTATGCGCCCAATCCCAGTGCGATCACGACCTTTGGCAGTAACAACCTGCCAATAAGCGGATCGCCAATCTCTGTAGCGGCTTTTCAGGCCAACCCGAAGACCATCGCCAACTATCACTATTCGCTCGACATGCAGGATCAGCTGCCATTCAATTCGGTGTTCACTCTGGGCTATCAGGGAAACGAAACGCGGCACCTATTCGTATTGAAAAATTATGATGCCGTGGCCGCAGCCAACGGGCTGGCGCTTAATCCGATAGTTGAGACCATCAACTTTTGGCAGAATGCTGGCAGCGGAAACTACAACGCGCTGCTCGCCACCCTCACGCACAACTTCTCACACACCTTTCAGGTTTCCGGGCAGTACACCTGGGCAAAAACCATGGACGAAAATTCAGGCCCGTACTATCAAGATCCCTACCCATTCGATACCAGTGCGGCATACGGACGGGCTAACTACGACGTGCGGAATGCGATGAAGATCTACGGATTGTGGCAGCCGATATTTTTCCGCGGTAACCATAGCTGGATCGAAAAAGTCGCGGGCGGATGGTCATTGAGTGGAATCTGGAACGTTCATTCCGGCTTCCCCTGGAACCCTTACTACAACATCACCAGCAATGTGTATTACTCGGGCAGCGGTTATGGCCAGCTTCGTCCGGCTGCGACCTTGCCGGGAGCGGGCACAAGCACGAGCAACAAAACATTCGAGCAAGCAATCAACCCGAATTTCGGCGGTAACGGCACTGCCTTTTTTGCCCCACCGACTTATGTTCAAGGAGCACCGTTCCCGGCCACTTCTCCGGCGCCGCTGCCTGGGATCAAACGCAACAGCTTAAACGGGCCGGGCTATAACGACGTGGATGCCAGCCTGAGTAAGGGATTCGGCCTGCCCAGGATTCGAGGACTGGGAGAGAACGCGCGGTTCGAAATTCGCGCTGACGTTTACAATTTGTTCAATAAAACAAATCTTAATGTTCAATCTATCGATGGGCTTCTTGGTTTGGTTGCGCCGAACGGTACAGTGACCCCAAATTCTGATTTCGGAGTGGCCGGCGGTAACGGCCAGCTCGCAGCATTGGGCAGCCGCACCATCCAATTGCAGGCGCGGTTCAGCTTCTAACAGCTTTTCGGAGGGTGCGCCAGTAAGACCTACGGCGTATCCTCCTTTTTTTCTTTTTCGTTTCGCTCTGCAGCATCTCGCTCATGCCGATCCTTCTGGCTTCTTGCCAGTCTTCTTCAGGTGAATAGATTTTTGGCAACTCGCTACGCTTGGCCCGCTTCCAAGATTTACGACTTCCATCCATCTATGGTGGATTCTACGGAGCGTGCGGTGCTCAAGAGTCTCTTATCTCGCTGGCCACTTCTGACGCAGATTCGAACCGGTGTTGATGGAACCGGCGCGGAGTCGATGACTGAGCGAACGCGAAATCTCAGGCCTAAGACCGATGGCGCCGAAGTTGCCCGCTCTATCTGCCCATACTGCGGTGTCGGCTGCGGCCAGCTTGTCTATCACAAGGATGGAAAGCTGATTTCGATCGAAGGCGATCCGCAATCGCCAATTTCGCGAGGACATCTCTGTCCCAAAGGCGCGGACACTTACGAACTCCATACGCATTCCGGACGTCTGAAAAAAGTTAAGTACCGCGCTCCTTACGCGTCTGAATGGCAAGATATCGATCTCGAAGTAGCGATGGACATGGTGGCCGATCGCGTATGGGAAACGCGTGAGCGAACGTTTCACGAATCCCGCGACGGCCAGTCGCTGATGCAAACCCTCGGCATGGCTCATCTAGGCGGGGCCACGCTCGACAACGAAGAAAACTATTTGATCAAGAAACTTTTCGCTGCCGGGCTGGGAATGTCCTGTATCAGTAATCAGGCCAGGATATGACATAGCTCGACCGTGCCCGGTCTGGGCACATCCTTTGGGCGCGGCGGAGCCACGACCGCGCAGCAAGATCTTGCGAACGCCGACGCCATCCTCATCATGGGATCGTCAATGGCGGAAAATCACCCTGTCGGATTTCAGTGGGTGGTGGAGGCCCGCGAAAAGGGCGCCACCATCATTCACGTCGATCCGCGTTACTCGCGCACTTCGGCGATGGCCGATATATGGGTTCCCTTGCGAGCCGGCAGCGACATTGTTTTTTTGGGCGCGCTGGTTCATTACGTTCTGGAGAACAACAAGCAGTTCCACGATTACGTTTTGCACTATACGAATGCTTCGACAATTTTGCGGGAAGATTTTCGCGACACCGAAGACCTCGACGGCTTCTTTTCCGGTTGGGATGCGGAGAAGAGAAAGTACGATCCCGAGACTTGGCTGTACCTGGGCTCGCCCGACAAAGAGACAGCGGGCGACAATCCCGGTCATTCCGGAGCGGGCGGTGGACACGGCAAAGACCGCGGCGGCGAGGCTCAGGATGCAGGCAAATTCGAATCTGATCCCACCCTCCAACATCCTCGTTGCGTCTTCCAGGTTTTGAAGCGGCACTTCCGGCGTTACACGCCGGAGATGGTGGAGCGCCTCTGCGGCGTTTCGAAAGATGTTTTCCTGAAAGTGGCGAATGCTTTCAGTTCGGCGTCTGGCCCCGACAAGACCGCCGCCATTTGCTACGCCCTAGGTTGGACGCAGCATTCCAAAGGTGTTCAGGTCATAAGAACTGCGGCAATCCTTCAACTGCTGCTGGGAAACATCGGCCGTCCTGGTGGCGGCATACTGGCACTCAGGGGGCACGCTTCCATTCAGGGCTCTACTGATATTCCAACTCTATATGATATTTTGCCGGGCTACTTGCCGATGCCGTTTTTCGAGGACTCGCGCTCGCTCGACGGCTACATCAAGAAACATCGCGCGCGGACGGGATTGTGGGCCAGCTTCGATAAGTACTTCGTTAGCTTGATGAAGGCGTACTACGGTGATGCGGCGACGAAGGAAAATGAATGGGGTTTCCATTGGTTGCCGCGAGTCACCGGCGATCATTCGCATTTCGGCTATTGGCTCGATATGGCGGATGGCAAGCTTGAGGGATTATTTGTCATGGGCCAAAATCCCGCCGTCGGGGCTTCGAATGGCCGGCTCGAACGCAAAGCCATGGCCAAACTGAAATGGCTAGTGGTTCGCGACATGGTTGAGACTGAGACAGCCTCCTTCTGGTATGCATCGCCGGAAGTTGGACGCGGTGAAGTCTCGCCGGAAACGACGGCTACGGAAGTTTTTCTTTTCCCCGCTGCCGGAACGGCCGAGAAGGAAGGTACGTTCACCAATACGCAGCGACTGCTCCAGTATCGCGAGAAGGCGGTCGATCCTCCGGGAGATGCTCGCAGCGAAACCTGGTTCATGTATCACCTCGGTCGCCGTTTAAAAGAGAAGGCCAAAAATGACTCCCGTCCCAGAAATGACGGACTGAGAGCTCTCACCTGGAATTACTCCACCGAAGGCAAGCACGGGGAACCGGTTGTCGAAGAAATTCTAAAGGAGATGAACGGATACACTTTGCCCGACCGCGAGCAGCTGAAACGTATAAAAGATTTAAAGAACGACGGCTCGACGGCCTGCGGAGCATGGATCTACTGCGGCGTGTTTCCGGAAGAAGATTACAACCGGGCTCTCGAAAGAGATCCGAAGGACGCCTTAGGTCATGGGTGGGGATTTGCCTGGCCAAACGATTGCCGGATCATTTACAACCGTGCCTCCGCCCGGCCCGATGGGCGACCGTGGAGTGAGCGCAAGAAACTGGTGTGGTGGGATGAAAGCAAAAAACAATGGACGGGCTTAGACATCCCGGATTACGACAAAGAAATGCCGCCCGATACGCCCGACAATCTTCGTGAGGGCAGAGGCACGGATGCTCTCGGAGGCGCGAAGCCGTTCACGTTGCATCCCGATGGCGTAGCGTGGCTGTATGTTTCGAGCGGATTGAAAGATGGTCCTTTACCGACGCACTACGAGCCCTTCGAGTCAGTGACGAAGAATGCGCTCTATGATCAGCAATCAAATCCTGCGGCCGATAAGAAAGAGCGGCCGGATAATCCTTACGGCGACTCAGTTGGCGATCCTAGATTTCCTTACGTGCTCACCACCTACCGGCTCACCGAGCATCACACTGCCGGGGGAATGTCGCGACAACTTTCTCATCTGAGCGAACTGCAGCCGGAGTTGTTCGCGGAGATTTCGCCGGAACTTGCGGCGGAAGTCGGATTGGAAAACGGCGGCTGGGCTACGATCATTACAGCGCGGACCCAAATCGAGGCGCGCGTTCTGATAACTCCCCGCATGCGTCCGCTTCAAATCGATGGCCGTATAGTTCACCAGGTTGGTCTGCCCTATCACTGGGGTTATCGCGGGCAAGTTACCGGAGATGTCGTTAACGATCTGCTGGCCATCAGCGAGGAGCCAAACGTGCGGATCATGGAAACCAAAGCTTTGACTTGCAATGTTGCTCCCGGACGGAGGGCGCGCGGAAAAGAACTGCTTGCTGAGATGGATAAGCTATTAGGAAAAAGCGCATGAGCATCACAGGGTTTCTCACCGACTCAACATTGTGTATTGGCTGCAAAGCTTGCGAAGTTGCCTGCAAGGAGTGGAATGGCTTGGAGGCTGACGGCCTGGATTGGAGTGGATTCTCCTACGACAACACTGGAGCAGTGGGCGCTTCGACTTGGCGGCACGTGAAATTCGTGGAGCAATCGCCCGCAACCGGATTCGGTGGGAATGCAGGGGAGCTAGCTTCGTGGACATTCTCCTCCGACGTTTGCAAACACTGTGAGAACGCCGGCTGCCTGGAAGCCTGTCCAACTGGTTCGATTGTCCGCACCGAGTTCGGTGGAGTGTACGTGCAGCCGGATATCTGTAACGGCTGCGGATACTGCGTAACATCCTGCCCGTTCGGTGTGGTGCAGAAAAATCCAAAAGACGGCCGCGCTTTCAAATGTACGTTTTGCTATGACCGTCAGAAGGTGGGTCTGACCCCAGCCTGCGCGAAGGCGTGTCCAACAGAATCCATCAAATTCGGCGAACTGGATCACCTCCGGCAGATGGCGCAGACACGGCTGGAAGAATTACATAGCCGTGGAATGGGAGATGCCACTCTCTACGATCCGGTCAATACTAGTGTGGGCGGCACGCACGCGATGTTCATTGTTCGGGGCGAGGCAAGAACTTTCAACTTGCCTCCCGCGCCCGAAGTGCCGACGGTGTATTTGAAGAAAAGCTGGTCCGCGTCCGCACTTGCGGCAGGCTTATTGCTCGGCGGCACGCTGCTGGCTTTTTTAGCAGAAGGGAGAGCAACGAGATGAGCGAACCCCTGCATATCCGTCCAGCGAATCCGGTGGACCTTAATCGCGAGCAGCGGCTGGAAGAAATCCGTCAAACAGCGGAACAGCAAGGAGAACTCCAACTTGTCGGGGCGCGCCCGCCTGGCGCTCCGTTCCCGCAAGCAACACCCGAGAACGGTTACTATGAGATCCCGCTCCTGAAGCAACCCCCCTGGACCTGGGAAATCCCTCTCTACTTTTTCGTTGGAGGTGCAGCAGGCGCAGCAGGCGTGATCGGAGCGATCGCTGACTACACTGGCGCGGATCGCGAGTTAGTCAAACACGCGCGGTGGATTGCCGCCGCCGGCACAGTTATCTCGCCGGTTTTGCTGATATCAGACTTGGGCCGCCCCGAGCGTTTTCTCAACATGTTGCGCATATTCAAACCGCAAAGCCCAATGTCGGTCGGCGTCTGGACGCTAGCGGGGTTTTCCACTGGCGCAGCGGCCGCCGCGTTTGCGGGATTTCTGAGTGACCGCTACGGACCGTCCCTACCTTTGCGCGTCATGGAAAATGCTGGGCAAGCCGCATCTCTCGCCTTCGGACTTCCGTTCTCCAATTACACTGGTGTTCTCATCGGCGCCACTGCAATTCCCGTCTGGAACCATAATGCAGGCGAACTGCCTTTGCATTTCGGGGCATCGGGATTAGGTGCAGCCGTTGGAATTTTGGAGCTACTTGGTCATCGCAAAAGCCGCGCTCTACAAGCGTTGGGATTAGGCGCAGCCATCTTCGAGACTTGGGAGGGGTTGCATCTGGAAGGTCGCCAGGCTGCAGCTCTGGATCCCCTTAAGCATGGATCGAGCGGGCTTGTCACTCGAACCGGCGGCGTCCTCTCCGGACCAATTCCACTCCTGTTGCGGATTCTTAGCCTATTTGGTTCCAGGAAGCGATCGTCTTCGCTTCGCCGCTGGGCTGCTGCCTCGGCAGTCGCGGGCTCCCTCATTACGAGAATCGCGTGGATTCACGCAGGACATGTGTCCGCCCGGAACTGGAAGCTTCCCCTCGAGATCGATAAATAGTTGGAAAAGCCGTTTCTATAATTAGTCCTTCTCACTCTAGCGGCTTTCACAGCCCTTCCGTCTCTACAGGATTTGCTGTATATACCGACCCAGGCGGATGTAGAAAAATCACCGATTGCGCACCTGCGATTAGCCACCAAATTCCAACATTTTGTCCGACATCGAACATACGGCTCTGGCAGAAGTTGTGATACTCCAGAGCCGCGACAGAAATCGAGAGGGCAAAGTGTGCTGCGGTGTGCCGCTGACTAGCACACTTGGAGTTGTGGCGAAATCCCCAGGTGAGCGGTAAGGCAAACGTAAGGCAATGCAAGCGAAAACCCGTAAGAGCAAGTCTATTCAGCAAACGAGCACAATTCCTCGGGGCATCCCGAAGGCACCCACTGGCATTCAGGGGCTCGACGAGATAACCGCAGGTGGCTTTCCCGCTGGCCGGCCCACTTTGGTTTGCGGCAGCGCGGGCGCCGGCAAGACTTTACTTGCCATCGAGTTTCTGATTCGCGGCGCAACCGACTACAACGAGCCCGGCGTTTTTATGGCCTTCGAAGAAACTGCGGCTGAGTTGGCGCAAAATGTCCGCTCGCTCGGTTTCGACCTGGATGAGCTGGCCAAAGAAAAAAAGCTCGCCATTGATTTCGTCCCCGTCGAACGCAGCGAGATCGACGAAACCGGCGACTACGATCTGGAAGGATTGTTCATACGGCTGGGCGCCGCCATCGACAGCATCGGAGCTAAGCGCGTAGTTCTGGATACCATCGAGAACCTATTCTCCGGGCTGCAGAACGAAGGAATTTTACGGGCGGAATTGCGTCGTCTGTTTCGCTGGCTCAAAGATAAGGGTGTAACCGCCGTGATCACCGCCGAACGTGGCGAAGGCGCGCTCACTCGCCACGGTCTGGAAGAATATGTTTCCGATTGCGTTATCCTCCTTGACCACCGCGTAACCGATCAGATATCCACCCGCCGCCTGCGCATTGTGAAATATCGCGGCACGGCTCACGGAACCAACGAATACCCATTCCTCATCGATGAGGATGGTTTCAGTGTTCTGCCGGTCACTTCGCTTGGCCTGCAGCATCATGTGAGCGCTGAGCGGATTTCCAGCGGCGTTCCTCGCCTGGATACCATGCTCGGCGGCGATGGCTTCTACCGCGGCAGCACGGTGCTGGTTTCCGGAACTGCAGGAACCGGGAAAACCAGTTTAGCCGCGCATTTTGTAGATGCCGCCTGCCGCCGCGGCGACCGCTGCCTCTACTTCTCCTTCGAGGAGTCACCCGGCCAACTGGTTCGCAATATGAAATCCATCGGCTTGGACCTGGAACAGTGGACCGACGAGAATTTATTGCGATTTCATTCCAGTCGAGCGACGCTGTTTGGGCTGGAGATGCATCTGGCGATCATCCACAAGATCGTTCAGGAATTTCAACCCGCTGTGGTGGTTATCGATCCCGTGGGCAGCCTGATACAAGCGGGAAATCGCCGCGACGCCCATGTCATGCTGATTCGCCTGATTGATTTCCTGAAGCAAAAGGATATAACCGGCTTCCTGACCAATCTGACTAGCGGCGGCGATGCGATCGAAAAAACCGAAGTCGAAATTTCCTCGATCGTCGATACATGGTTGTTTGTGCGGGATATTGAATTAGGCGGCGAACGAAATCGTGCCCTGTACGTACTCAAGTCTCGCGGGATGTCCCATTCCAACCAGTTGCGAGAATTTCTTTTGACCGACCATGGCGTTGATTTACTCGACGTATACGTCGGTCCCGAAGGCGTGCTTACAGGATCGTCTCGTTTGTCCCAGGAGGCGCGGGAGAAGACCGCAATGGTGCAACGACAGCAGGAGGCCGAACGCCAGCAGCGAGACCGCATGCGGAAGCGGGAAGCCCTGGAAGCCCGGATCCTGGCGCTTCGAAAAGAGTTCGAGGTCGAAGAAGAAGAAGCGGTTACGTCCAGAGCAGAGGAAGCGTCGCGGGAAGAATTCATCATGACCTCCCGTGAAGCCATGGCTCGCAGCCGCGGAGCCGATAAAGTCCGAGAGTTCACTGGTTCGGAGAAGAGGATTAGAGGTCAGAATGAAAAAGCCAGCAAACGTTAGCCCGCAACCCCAGAGCCTTAAAGAGATTGGCGAGAACGAATCGGAGTCGCCAGAAGTCTGGGAACTCCGTCTCTATGTCGCGGGACAGACTCCGCGATCGGTCGCCGCTTTCGCCAATCTGAAAAAGATCTGCGAGGACCACCTTGCTGGGCGATACAATATAGAAGTAGTCGATCTGGTAAAGCATCCCCAGTTAGCCGCCGGAGACCAGATCCTTGCTATTCCCACACTCGTGCGGAAGTTGCCGCAACCGTTGCGCAAGATTGTGGGTGATCTTCGCGACACTGAACGAGCTTTAGTTGGGTTACAATTGCGACCCGCCGCTCCGGAAAAGTGAAGCTGAAGTTAATGCTTCCAGCCGGGAGAAATGAAATGGAAAACCAGTTACCGGGAGTGAACGTCCACTTGATGGAAGAAGCCGAGCAGACGTTGCGTGCAATCCGCGACGGCGCGGTCGACGCATTCGTAGTGCAGGAACTGGAAGGCCACCGGGTGTATACGCTCGAGGGCTCGGACCTTCCCTACAGCACCCTAGTCGAAAGAATGCAGCAGGGCGCAGCCATGCTTGATGCCAAGGCTTGCATCGTTTATGCGAACCTTAGCCTGGCGCAGTTACTTGGCGTACCTCGCGAAAAGCTCATCGGGCTTTCTCTCACAAAGTTTCTGGCGCCAGAGGATCAGTCCGCTTGCCTGAAATTACTGCGCGAGGCTCAAGTCGGTTCCAGCGAGGGAGAAGCGCATTTGCTTCGCGCTGGCGGCGAGTCCATTCCCGCGCATTTCTCCTTCAGTCTATTGTCCCGCGATAAATCTGCAACCGGAGTTCTGATCAGCGATTTGACCCACAGGAAAGAACAGGGAGAACTGGCAGCGCGCTTTCAACGCATGCAGGACGATGAGCGAAAGCGCATTGCCCGGGAACTCCACGATAGCGTCGGGCAATTGTTGGCCGCGATTGGCATGAACCTCAGCATAGTGCAATTGCAATCCCAAAAGCTGGACGCGGAAGGCGCAAGAGCGGTTTCCGAAAACGCGATGCTGGTAGAACAAGTTTCGCGGGAGATTCGCACCATCTCTCATCTGCTTCATCCGCCCTTGCTCGATGTTGCCGGGCTAGTCTCGGCGCTGCGCTGGTATGTGGACGGATTCTCGGAACGCAGCAAGATAAGAGTCGATCTCGATATCCCCTCTGACTTCGGCCGGCTGCCCGACCAAGCGGAAATCGCCATCTTCCGCATCGTGCAGGAATGTTTGACCAATATCCACCGTCATTCTGGAAGTGATTCGGCTACCATCGCGCTGGCCAAAGAAAATGACAGCCTCACCGTTCAAGTGAAAGATAACGGGAAGGGAATTCCGAAGGAGAAGCAACGCGAGCTACTGGAATCGGGTCGTGCGGGCATCGGCTTTGGCGGCATGCGCGAGCGGCTCAGGCAACTTCATGGCAGTCTCGATATTCAGTCTGAGGGACGCGGAACTACGGTCATCGCGAAACTCAACGTTGCGTGAGAATCGCAGCGAGGGCCTGCACTACTTTCCGATGCAGAATGTGCTGAAGATCAGGTTCAGAATGTCGTCGGTAGTGGTAGCCCCGGTGATGGCGTCGAGAGGCCGCAGAGCGTTGTAGAGATCGAGCAGAACCATTTCATGCGGGATTTTGCCGCTGACTGCATTGGCAGCAGCCTGAAGAGCAACCAGCGATTCCTGTACAAGTCCCTGATGGCGCACACTGGTCAGAAATCCGCTTTCTGCTTGAGCTCCTGTTTCGCCACCGATGTGGCGCAAAATCTCCGCCCGTAGTTCGACGATTCCCTGCCCGGTTAGCGCCGAAACTTCGAGAGCTGCGAATTGCCCAACCAGAGGTGACCAGCCGTCACTGGACCCCAGATCGCACTTATTCCCCACGACAATTGCCGGACGACTTTGCACTTGCCGCAACAATTCATGGTCCTCGCTGGTCACCGTCTGCGAAGCGTCGAACACCACCAGCACCAGATCGGCATCCGCCAGAGCTTCAATGGATTTCCGGATGCCGATGGATTCGGC
>JBAWBG010000380.1:0-3644 GCA_049589695.1 Candidatus Sulfotelmatobacter sp.
GCCACCATGACTTCGCGGACGGTAATGCTGTCGAGTTCGATGGCATTGTGGATCATCTCTTCTTGCGACTCGGGGATCTGGCCGAACTGGCGGCTGGCGGTGACGATGAGTTTGAGTTCGTCGGGGGAGTGAACGGCGCCACCTCGGCGAGTTTCGCGGGCGCCGAAAATCCGCAGGACCAGGCCGCCCGACCGGCGCATAAAGAAGAGGACGGGGCGAGTGAGAGTGAGAAACGCTTCCATCGGCGCGGCCACGGCAAGAGCAATCTGCTCGGCGCGCTGGAGGGCGAGAGTCTTGGGCACGAGTTCGCCGAGCAAAACGTGCAAGTACGTAATCAGGCTGAACGCGATGACAATGGCAATGCCGTGGGCGTAGACGGCGGCGTGCGGCACTTCGTGTACGAAACGGAGAGATTCGACAAGACGGGCCACCATGGGCTCGCCGATCCAGCCTAGAGTCAGGCTGACGATGGTGATGCCAAGCTGCACGCCGTTGACGACTTCGTCGAGATGCTGATGGAGGCGCTGGACGGTGCGTGCGCCGATGCGGCCGGCTTGGATCAGCTGCTGGATTCTAGTATCGCGCACGCTGACCAGGGAGAATTCCGCGGCTGCGAAAAACGCGTTCGCTGCCACCAGGAGAAAGATCAGAAGCACGCGGAGCAGCACGAAGGCGATCATCTAGGAGTAATTCCGATGGGTCATTCTAGCATCGGGGGCGGGGCTGAAGAGGCTGCCGGGCTGGTTGAGAGTTGCGGCTTAAGGTCTTTAACACGGGGGACACGGAGGAGCACAGGGTAAACAATTTGGGGGCTCGGGGCTAACCTTTTTTCTGGAGGAGCGGTCTAACTGGAAGGTGGCGAGCAATTTGCGCCAGCTTGGGCCATTCCGGTTTGCCTTCGACTGTCTTTGCAACAGTAGTCTGAAACAATAGTCTGGAACAATAGTAAGACAGGCTCCGTATAAGAGAGTGCATAAGTCCTTCGGCCCGCAAACGACGCGAGCCTCGGGATGACAAGTTGATGACGACAGCTCGACTGGCGGCAAACATCCTCACCCAGCGTTAGGAGGCGGTTGTGAACGGAAACGGAAGCAATAAGAAAAAACGTCGCAGACTATTTATCTATGGCGGCATCGGGCTGGCGATTGTCCTGCTGATTGCAATTGGTGTGTTCGCGGCGACGCGCGGCGGGACCAAGATTGATCCCACAAAATTGGCCAAAGTGGAAAAGGGCGATCTGGCTAAGAGCGTAGTGGCGACCGGCAAGGTAACGCCGATCACCAAGGTCGAGGTGAAATCGAAGGCCAGCGGCATCGTAAAGAAGTTGCTGGTAGATTACGGCGACCGGGTGAAGAAAGGGCAGTTGCTGGCGCAGCTCGACAAGATAGAGATCGAGGCGCAGGTGGCGCAATCGCGCGCGGCATTAGACGCTGCTAATGCGAACCTGAACAGTTCGCAGGCCGACTTCGAGCGCGCGAAAGTGGACGCGGAGGGACCGGACGTTCCCCTGCTGAAACGAGCCTACGACCGCGCCGAGGGTATGGCGAAGGATGGAGTGGTCTCGGCTTCGGCGCTGGATGATGCGGAAAAGAATTATGAAATGTCGTTGAACAAGCAGAACGTCGCCAAGGCGCAGGTGACGGTGCTGAAGGCGAAGATTGCGCAATCGAAAGCCCAGGTGGCGGAGGATCAGGCAAATCTGATGCAGTTGGAGGAGCAGCTTAGCTATACCGATATTATTTCTCCAATCGATGGCATCGTGCTGTCGCGCGACGTGGAGATGGGCGATGCGGTTAGTTCGATCCTGGTGCTGGGATCTTCGGCCACCCTGGTGATGACGCTGGGCGATACCAGCGAAGTTTATGTGAAAGGCAAAGTGGACGAGAGCGACATTGGTAAGGTCTATCTGGGCCAGCCGGCGCGGATCAAAGTGGAATCGTTCAAGGACAAAACTTTCACCGGCAAGGTAACCAAGATTTCTCCGATGGGCGTGGAGAAAGACAACGTCACTACCTTTGAAGTGCGGGTTTCGATTCAGAATCCGGGCGGCGAACTTAAGGCGGAGATGACCGCGAACGCGGAAATCATTCTCGAAGAACATAAGAACGTGCTGCAGATTCCGGAAGGCGCGATTCTGTATGACAAGGATAAGAAAGCGTCGGTGGAAATTCCTGATCCGAAGGGTAAGGACGGCAAAGATAAGATTGCGGTGAACATCGGAATTTCGAATGGCGCGAAGACGGAAGTGCTCAGCGGGTTGAAAGAGGGTGAGCAGGTGGTGCTGCAGTAAGGCGGGCTTCGGCTCACCTCACGTGGGTTTAGCGCTTGTGAACAAAAAACGCACCTGGGGAGTGAAGCTATGAAAACGAGATACAACCTGGCGCTAGCCGTGCTGGGTGGGGTTTTGATTGGCGGGGTTGGTGCCAGGGCGATTTTTGCGCAGCAAGCGAAGACTCTACCTGGCTACGTCATTGCGGAGGTCGAGGTGACGGACCCCGCGGCCTTAAGGGAATATAGCGCAAAGGCGCCGGAGATAATGGCTTCGCACGGAGGACACTACGTGGTTCGTGGAGGCAAGGTCGAGGCTCTCGAGGGCGAACCACCGAAGGGCTCCGTGGTGATAATCGGCTTCGACAGCGTGGAAAAGGCGCGGGAGTGGTACGATTCGCCGGACTATAAGGCGATTCGGGGTCTCCGGCAAAGCGCAACCCACAGCCGTTTATTGCTCGCTGAGGGCGTCGCCCCGCAGTGACGACGCGCTTTTTCTGTTTCGCCAAAAACATCCGTTTCGCCAAAAACAAAAGGGAGTGGCTACGATATGAACAATCAGGGCACCCGGCGCATTCAGCTTTCGATTCGTGTGCAATCGTCATTTCTGGCGATTGCACTGGCTGTGCTCTTCGCTTCGACGTTTGCTGCGGCCTCTACGCCGCAGGGCACATTCGATAAGACCTTTCAGGTGAGCGGGCCGGTGGATTTGGAGGTTCAGACTCACTCCGGCGACGTCACGGTGCGGAGCGGTCCGGCGGGATCGGTTTCGATCCACGGAAAAATCTTTGTGGGAGACCACTGGTTGTTGGGAAACCGGCATGCGGATGTCAGCGAAATTGAGCAACATCCTCCGCTGCGCCAGGAGGGCAATAGCATCCGGATCGATTATGTGAATGCGCACGATATTTCGGTGGATTATGAAATTACCGTGCCGGCGGAGACGACGATTCGCACGCACAGCGGCTCGGGCGACCAGATTATCGAAGGCACTCATGGAAACGTCGACCTGCAAAGCGGGTCGGGAGATGTGAAACTGTCGCAGCTCACCGGGGAGATTCGTCTGCAAACCGGATCGGGTAATGTGCGGGCGCTTGGCATTTCGGGTCCGGTACGGGGAGGCGCGGGCAGCGGCGACATGGAACTCGAAGAAACCGGGGCGGGTGACGTTGAGCTGCGAACCGGATCGGGCAACATCAGGGCTCGCGGCGTTCAAGGTGGATTTCGCGCTGAGGCGGGAAGCGGCGATATCACGACAGAGGGCACACAAACTGGAAGTTGGGATATCAGGACCGGTTCGGGGAATGTAACCGTTCGGCTTCCGTCGAACGCGGCGTTTGACGCCAACCTTTCCACCAGTTCCGGCACATTAGATG
>JBAWBG010000381.1:0-3131 GCA_049589695.1 Candidatus Sulfotelmatobacter sp.
CAAGGAAAATCAATTCTTCTCCCAAATGTCGTTATGAGTCCGGACCCCGCATTGGCTAAAAGAAACACTATCTCGAATCCTTCCGCAAGGCGATACCTTCAAAAACTGGCTGCTGAATCTGTCCTAGCCCACATCTCCGCGCTCGGCAGAGCTAGCTATTTGGAGTCATATCAAAAAAAACTTTGCGCCTATGCCCTTAAGTTGCAGCAGGCCACCCAATCACTGTCGCGAGCCCAAACAACGCAATGGATACTCGATAATCCCGCCCCCGTTATGTACATGCCAGAGACGCGGGCAAGCCGTCTGACTGTGGGGAGCAAGGCATAAAAATGGCAAAGGATATGTTCGGCCAGACCTTCGGACGCTGGACCGCGCTAGAGCACACCGAAGCCGCCTCATGGATGGCTGCCTAAAGGTCCGATGGCGGGCCGTTTTTGAAGGCGGCCCGCCAAGCCTAATCTTTCCCCGTCCCCCGGAGGCGACTTATGACGAAGCGTGTCGCTCTATATGCGCGAGTGTCCACCTCTAACGGACACCAAGATCCTGAGATGCAACTTCGCGAACTGCGTGAATACGCGAAGAACCGCGAACTGGTCATCGTGGACGAATACATCGACCGCATGACGGGCTCGAAAGACTCCCGCCCGGCGATCAATCGGCTGATGGCTGATGCTTGCCAAAGGCGGTTCGATGTGGTGCTAGTCTGGAAGCTTGACCGCTTCGGACGCTCTCTCAGACACCTAGTTAACGCAATCGCTGAATTGGAAGCGCTGGGCGTGGCCTTCATCAGCCTACGCGATAATCTTGACCTCACCACGCCATCCGGTCGGCTGATGTTTCAGATCGTCGGTGCCATGGCCGAGTTCGAAAGGGCGTTGATTCAGGAGCGCGTCAGGGCAGGCTTGAGGAATGCCAGAGCCAAAGGCAAGACGCTCGGCCGACCGCGGGCGATCGTCAACATTGAGGAGATTGCGGAGCTACGCGAGCAGGGCTTGTCTTGGGCGCAGATAACCCATCAGACTGGCGCGAGCAAAGGAACTGCTCAGAGGGTAGTGGCGGCGTTGCGCTCGAAGGAAGAACTTCTAGCTACCTATGCCTAAGGCAAAAGAGACACTTGACACGGCGTACCACGAGGCTGGGCATGCCGTTGCTGCTTTTGTCCTCCACTTGCGAATAGGGCAGCATGGAGCAACAATCATTCCGGATCATAACGCGGGATCTCTTGGCTCCTGTCACATTCTTCGACAGTTGAAAGAAAACCAGGAATACGCAACCTCTCCGCATACGCGAGCACGAATCGAGGATCGGTCAATTATCGGGAAGTCAGAAGTGGGAAAAACACGAGTCCCGAAAGGGACGGCACCGAGTTTCGTAACGGTCTCGAAACGCCGCCCCTTGAGGCTTCCGTCGGCTTCCTGCCGAGGCGCTACTTGTGCTGGTAAGCCGTAACTCGGCCGAAGCTATCGCGGTGCTCCTTGGCCACTGTGAAGCTCTCCAACATCTGGCCAGTCGCGGGGTCTGCTTTTTGGGCTGCCGTCAGATCAGCGAAAAACTTGTCCATGGCAGTGCCGTCCGGGAAAAGCACGGCGAGGTTGTATCCGCCTGGCGCACTGGTGTGGATGTCCTCTTCATCTATGTTGTACATCAGGAGCGTGCCGTTGGCGACGGCGGAGTCGAAAAAAGGCTTGACGTTTTTCATCAGGAGACTCGTAAGCGCATCCGCGTCGCCGGGCTTGGCCTGATAGAACGCCACGCGAACATAACCGGTCGCATTCGAGACTGCGTTACCACCGTGCGCGATGGTGTGGAGAAAGAAATCGGAGTGCTTCGTCGAGCTGACAAAGCTGGCATTCGTGGCCGTGGTCCACTGCCCCTCGAGAGCCTTCAGGAGATTGGCGCGGCTGGTTGCGGTGAACCACTCTGCGTGGGTGTAGCCGTCCTCCTGGTGCACGCGGACTTCGTCGTTTCCCCACGCGACGAGTGTCCCGTCAGCCACGAGTTTTTTCATCTTGGGAATGTCTGAATCTTCCTGCTTGTCGAACGCGTCCCATTGCGCCCGAGGAACAGCCCACTGCGATACATAGGTGTAATAATCTTGCGCCATCTGCGCCGCAGCCGGCTTCGGCGTCAGCGCAATTCCGGCAATGAACAGAGCGGCAAAACACAACGTGGCGACGTAACGTCGTTTCATGTGGTCCTCCATCGTAGATATTTTGTTGTCCGCGCCCCGCGCGGAGGCCCCGTGCCTTAAACACGAATCTTCTTTTTGACTCCAAACAACGCACCAAGTGTATACGCCCTCTGGCGCGTTCGCACCACTGTGAGAAGATTTTCATCTGGAGCGCTCCCAACAGTCCGAGATCCGCACCGGCACCGCCGAAAATTGCCCAATACTCGGTCACTGTTGCAACTTCTCGCCCTCTCCACCCGCTTTAAGACCCGTTCCGATGCGGACTTGACCACCACCTGATTATTATCCCGTCGGTAGCGGCAGCAGCTTGATCCGATCCGTGGAGCTGCTGCCCAAAAACCCATCGAAATTGCTCGCGGTAAGTGGTTGAGTTAGCGAGAGCGAAAACAGGTTTCCCGTCCTGCCCGAAAAGACATGTTATTGGGCAAAGTCGGGGAGTCTGATAGGACGTTACTTAATCTTGGCCCAAGATAGCCGCACGCACGCGACACCGAGGGCGATGGACACAACAAGCCAGATTAGGAACTGAGTGCCTGCGCCGAGGCTGGAATGTCTACCCTCGACACTTATTACACGTGTGGTGGTAAGCAGGGCCATGGCGATCAGGTCAGCGCCACACCAGAGAATCCACGCAGTCAATATGCGTTTGAAAGTCAGCATAGAAAGAGTCTAATTATCTCACTGGTTCAGGTGGAATGGTGCCCAATCGGCAGCGTGGTTTTCCTCTCGACACAGGTGCGTTGGCGCTGGCGGTTCGATCGGCTCGCCCGCTCCGTATCACATTTACTAAGGGCCCTTGAGGAGTTTAAGGCGCTAGCGTCGATTTCGTTTCTCTTTCGGAAAATGTAGATACCAGCAAACCAATGGGGAAAATGAGCTTCCCAGTTCTTGGGGCTGTCGCGGAACTGGAACGCAGTTTGATTGTGGAGCGAGTCAGGGC
>JBAWBG010000382.1:0-17994 GCA_049589695.1 Candidatus Sulfotelmatobacter sp.
CGCCCATGATGGAACCCCTTGCTCGGTTACTTCTGCCCGGTGCTCACTGCCGACGGAAAGCTGGATTGCGCGCCGAAATAACACTCAATGGATTGCAACTCTCCGTTCTTGATTCGGAGATACTCCACGTTCCGGAACGATTTACCGTCCTTGGTGTGGCAAAGATACTTCACAAAAGCATCCTGCGCGCCGGTGGTGATTCGCTCCAAGTCAAAATGTCCGATGAAATCGATTTGTGTTTCCCAGCATCGCGCTTTGAAAGTGCTCTTGCTGATGTGGTCGTCGCCGGCGGCGCTGGTAAAGGTGAAGTTATCCGCGAGCAGGTTATCCACCGGGCCCCAGTCTTTCTTCTCCCAGGCCGCGTACCACTTCCGGGCTACCTCCTCGTTCGTTAAGTTCTGCTCTCCCAATGCGCTGGCAACTGCCGGTCCCGGCAGGCTCACGGCACCAACCAGCGCGCAGGCTCCCGTTGCGAGCAGATTCCTACGCGACACTGCGATCCTTGTCGTTGTCATTGTTCGTTCTTCCTTTCGTGATGTATTTTGAATCGCTTCGCCGATCGCAATGCTGACTGTCCGAGCATACGAACCGGTTGGTATGTAACGGTGCCAAACTGCTCCTTGAGACACCGATGCGATCAACCTCGCTTACGGTTGCCCGGCGCGCGCAGAGACCGGAGCCAGCCCACGATGTTTCTGATACCCGCTCTCATCACTTTCGGATCCTGAGCATTCTTTGCCAGCGACGCATAGCCTTCGACCATCGCGATCAGTAAACCAGCGGCGTCAGCCGGCTCCACGTCGCGGCGAACGCTTCCGCGGGTCTGCCCCTCTCGCAGAGTGGAGGCAACGGCCCCGCGCCAGGCCTCGAAGATTATCGCGAGCCGCTTCCGGAATCCCGCGTCAAGAGGAGACATTTCCTGTGCCAGATTGTTCAGTTGGCAGCCACCCCGTACATCCGCGTGCCGAACGGGGATACCTCGAACAGCGCCGATCAAAGCGTCGATAGGCTCCTTGCCGCCCTGTAGAGGACGCACCCACTTGCCGCGGACGTCGGGGGCGATGACCTCATCGACGACGGCGTGTCCCAAGGCTTCCTTGCTGTCGAAGTGGTAGTACAGTGCGCCCTTGGTGACCCCAGCTACGGCCAGAATGGTGTCCAGGCTGGCACTCTGGAAACCCGATCTGTAGATCTCGCGGGACGCCGCCTGCAGCAAGCGCTCCCGCGTGCGCTCAGAGTCGCGCAGCCTGGTCGCTCTACGTGTCGGGCTCTTGCGTGCAGCTAACATACCAACCAGTATGTATGTTAATTGTGCGAAAAAGTCAATCGCAATTGTGCGGCCTGACTTTTGGCTGCTGACGTTCTCGAATTTCATAACCTCTCGCTAGGATGTATGGGAAGTTGGAGCAACAGTCGCTCTAGCCGTTTCGGGTTCGTCCCAGCGTTTTGTTAGCCCGCCACTCTGACTCGAAATCTGAAATGTCGCACCTGTTGTTTTACGTAATCGTTGTAAGCGTGGAACACCACATGCTCCTTCAGTTCTCACTCACCAGGAATGTGTGAAGCTGTGAGCCAACTCTGCTCGCAATTGCACACAAACTGTCTGAGCTCCGAGTACCTGGCGCAAATCGCCAGTCATCTCGGCACCACGACCCTATCGGACTAAAAGGAGAAGATATGAGCGCAGTGAGACGTTTGCGGAATTGCTCGATACTGTGGGTTACGACGGTTGTTCTGGTTTGCTTCAGCAATGCAGTGGGTCAAGCGAGCTACAGAGTTACCGATTTGGGCGCTGAGGGAAATGACAATCTGGGTTGTGCCATGTCCGTCAATGATGAAGGCTGGACGGAGATCATGGCTGGGAACTTGCCACCGGGGCAGCAGGATAACATTGGCGGGCAACTTCTCAACGGACGCGCACTGATCGACATCGCCGGATTCAAGTTCGACCTCGGCACGCTCGGAGGACAGAACACCTGGATGAACTGGGGCGAGATCAACGACTTCGGGCAGATAGTGGGTGATTCCGAAACGGCTGTCCTGGACCCTAACGGCGAAGATATTTGCGGCTTCGGCACACACCTCACGTGTCGCCCGTTTCTTTGGCAAGTCTTCCACATGAGCGCTCTCCCGACGCTCGGCGGAAATAACGGGCAGGCGAGCGCGATCAATAACCTTGGGCAAATCGTAGGATTTGCGGAAAACGGTATCGTGGACTCCTCATGCCCGGCTGGCACAACTAATAATCGGATTCAGTTGCCGGCGTTGTGGGAAAACGGCAAAGCCCAAGCTCTTCCTACGGGCACCGATCCAGACGGGGACGCATTTTGGATCAACGATCTAGGCCAAGCCGTAGGCGAGACGGAAACTTGCGGCAGTGCGACGCTTCACGCCGCATCGTGGAAAAATCGCACTCTCACCACGCTTCAAGACCTCGGAACTTTCGCTCAAGCCTTCAGCATTAACGACCGGGGCCAAATTGTTGGGTTCGTCGGCAGTGCTGACAACACAACCCAATATGGCGCGCTTTGGCAGAACGACACGGACACGGTTACAGCCCTCGGTCTTCTGCCAGGAGATTTTGGCGGCATAGCCAGCGGCATCAACAACAAGGGCCAAGTCGTGGGAAGCAACTTCGATTCGAAGTTTAACTGGTCCCACGCTTTCATCTGGCAGAACAACGTCATGACCGACCTCCAGACGCTGTTTCCTGCCAGTTCCAACCTCAACCCAGTCATGGCTAACAAAATCAACGACAGCGGACAAATCTCGGGAATGGCAATCGTAATCACCGGGCCGCATGCGGGCGACATCCACGCCTTTCTGGCAACCCCTGTAAAGCAAAGCATAGGCAGGTCGGTTGCAGAGGTCGCACCTACAAACCCGAAATCCAATTTGCCCGCGAATGTTGGCAAACAGCTTCTGCCGAGATTCGTACTCGGCCACTTCGGGCCGAAAACAGGAGTCGTCCCCTGAGTATTTGCATGGCGATGGACGATACACGATGAGGACAGGGAGACATTCCTGTCCTCCATTTTAGCTAGGCGCGCTCTTTGAGCGATGTGTCTTATGGCCGACCGCTTGCGTCACTGCGTAGAATGCCCGAAATGTTCCACTCGATACCTGATTGGGTTCAGTCCGTATCAAAACGGTTCGTACCTCGCATCTTTTGTGACTGAGTCTTCCGAAGAATATCAGCTGTTTTGTTCCTGTCGGCAGCCGCGGATTTGCAGCCGGTGGAGCTGGAACGATCTGAAAACTTACTCCGTCTCGAATGGAGCTTATGTTCGCGGCTATGGCAGGCCTGAGGAGGTTTGGGTATTGAGACCAAATATGGACAGAGAGAGAGGCTCACTCAATCTGAATCTGGCGGAAGGAAGAAAGAAAGACAAATGAAACGGGCGGCTCAGTGTCGGCAACGGACTCGCCGAAGCATGCCGCATGCCAAGCGCGTGAATATAGACAGTTCGACTTCTGGCCGGGCGAGTGGGATGCGTTCGATGTCGGCAGCTTCGCCTTCTTTGCTGATGTGCAGCGGTGGCTTGCTCTGGCCCGAGCTTCGTCGTCCTGGCTGCAATCCCAGATAGCTGCCCGCGTCCCGGCTCTTGCGAAAACGATGCGCGTCTTCCAGGGTCAACAGGATTAACTTCTTCTCCTTGCTCTATGAGCCTCGTAGCAGGGGTTTCTGGCTGGGATCCTCCGCTGTGCTGCTCGCAGGTATTGATTGTCATTATTGCTTTACATGCGATTGCCTTGGGTGCGCCAAGATCAGCGCTACTGTCTCGAATTTTCTGAGCTTGGCACCACCTTGTTGCTTCCCGGAAGGTTGCTTAAGGTAAGCATCGAAAATCAGATCGAGTTGCGCCACATGGATCAGCGAGAGCTGGTGCAATCCTCCGTTTCGCTCGACGACTAATGCGTCGGGCCTGCGATACCGATTTTGCCTTCGTGGGATTCCCTGAATTTTCAGGACCTGACCGTTACGATTCAGGGCCAGCCGGGCGGTTCGTTCGTCGGAATCGAGTGAAACTGAGTATTTGCCGGGAGGCAAACTCTGGCCATTGCATTGTAAAGTGTAGGCGAGTGTGAAATTGCCTTCATAGTGTATTTTCGCAGCTTGGGCAGGACTGTTAGTTTTCGACTGTTGCGGTTCCGGCTCTCTTGTCTCGTAGTGGTCGGGATCGATCTCGAACTGGGCGTATGCACGCGAGCTTCCGAGTGCGACCAACACTGCCAGCCCAATTAAATATTGTGTAATCCATGGGTGTTTCATTCCTTACCTGCTTTCGTGGTGGAATTCACGCGATGCCAGACGACCTCACAAGATAAGTCGCTTGCCTTGGTCGTCGTGGCAGCTGAGGCCGGAATTGAATGCCTCTAATGTGAATATCGGAATCGAAAAGAAAAAGACGACAGGCGATTGCGAAAAATATGGATAGAAGAGGAATGTAAGATGACGGGTCCACGGCAAAGCTCTCCGGTTCTTTGCACGCCCCGCTTCAGTAGTGTTCGGTTCTCTGGGAGTCGATTTTCCCAAGCCTCTGAGACGGATGATGGAATCAGGCGGGTATTTGCGCGAGATAAACCACTGCCCAACGCTGCCAGATTAATTAAGTATGTAGTGATCCATTATCGGTTTCATTCGTCATCTCTTTCCATTTTTGGGGCACTGACGACCTTGAAATCCGAGGAGATTGAGGCGCGCTGCTGCGTTAGTGGAGCTTGTTAATAGAGGATGAGGTGGAAATTAAAATGGGCGGCGTTATTTCCTCGCCGACTGACTAAGCGTCGGTGAGCAGGTGACCTTACCGCCCTAGCTGACGTACTTGGCGTACAGACCCCAAATCGCCGACATTCGTGGCCTGGGCAATGCTGACCCATTTCCGAGCACCGCGATTTCCGCGGTGCCGCCGGAGAGACTCCCTCAAAATACCAGCAGGTAGTATTGACAATTCGCGCCGCTGGTTCCGGAAAAACAAGCGACGGTGGCGGCATTTCCGCTATTGCTGCTGGGAGATGCGAGTAGCTGTACTGACCCGGTCAAATATGTATTTTCGAGAGTGGCCATCAGGAACCGATCACTGACTTTAAAGCCGAAGTTAATATCAAAGGAGCCAACTGCATTCTCTGTCAGGTTGAATCCGCAGGGAGGCGTGCTGGCAGCTGCGCCGGCCAGAGTTGAGTTGTAGCAGGCAATGATGTTGTATGGAGCTTCAAAAGCATTCACATACACCATGGCTTTGACCCACCCGCCGGCGGTTCGCGCCTGCTGCACATTGCTGTCGGTGGCGAATCCATAAGAAGAACCGTGACCGAAGACTCCGGTCGACCCGGTGGCGAGGACTCCTGTGTCACCCTGGGCGTAAACGCCGATGCTGCCTGGAGCGCCCGAGAAATTGATCCCCGCCACGCCGGAGCCGGGCCCTGCGTAAGTGACGCCTTCCACCCCATTGTCGCCAGAGACTGTGCCGTTACTCTCGCCGTAGACTCCGACCGCAGTTGAATACCCAGATACTCCGAGGCCGGCTGTGATAGATCCTGCCGAGAAGCTCCCGGAGGAGTCGCGCTTCACAATGGAATTCGCGGTCGCGGCATTCGTGGGCGCAACTTTCCAGGCGAAATTGAGCGTGCCTGAAGTTTTCACCGGAGAACCAGTGACGGTGAAGTCCGAGGCCGGTGCCGTCAATCCCACGCTCGTCACCGAACCCACGGTGGCCGGGAATGTCTGGCCAGCAGCGAATGTGATTTGTCCTTTGCTGGAGATGGACAATCCGGTTTCCGTTGGGGTTGCGGTCCCCAGACCGAAAAGCAGATTCAATTTACCGAGCGGCGCCGCGCTATTGTTCCCGACGGGTTCGCCCTGCCAACGAAAAGTTTCGTTCACTGCTTTTGCTGTGCTGCTGCTGAAGGATGAGGCTGTGATATTCAGTGGCTGGGAATTTGCCCCCACCGTAGCGGTGGCAGTTCCCGCGGCCGGAAGAGTCAGCGCTCCGCGGAAAATGCCGGCTCCGCTCACATCCAGTTTGACGGCGGGAGCGGTATTGCCGATTCCGACGCTGGTGCCGTTATCGAAGATTTGGGAATTGGTGACGTCCGCGGTGGCGTCGAACTTGGCGAGCTTGTTTACCGTACCGCCAGCCGTGGTCACCGGCTTGGTGCCGGTGGCCAAGGGTTGCGGCTGCGCGATTACTGCCGCCTCTGGCACGACTGCGATGCTGGTGGAGGGAGCGGCCAGCATAAAGGCGGAGGGCGGCAGCCCCCCGACTGTCTCCGCATCCGCCGCCTTGAGCGCGTAGGGGACGCTCAATAGCAACACGCGCGGCTGTTCCTCGCCCCCATTCACGCGCACGCCGAGCCAACGCGCTTCGCCGGAGGTGAACAACTCCAGCGGCAAGCCTTCCGACTTGGTCGCGCCAAGCTGGATCGTGTAATTGCCTTTGCTATCGGCCATGACGTTCTGTGTTTCCAGCCACAGCGGCGAACCTTCGTATTGATCTTTGTAGATGGAGAAGGTGACGCCAGCGATCCCGGATATTGGCCGGCCTTCTGCATCGAGCGCTTTTCCTGCATAGTTCACCAGACGTGGAACGATGGCCCCGGTGGTATTGTTTTGCGCCATGAGTGGCAGCGTGCAGGGGAGCATCAAGAGGCAAAGGGTCAGGCAGACGGTGGTGCGCAGCATAGATTTCTCCTTTTTCACGTCTTATGTTTCCCGGGCGAGGAAGATGAGCGGCAAAACGCCGCTATGTCCTGAGATTGAGACCAGAGCCGAAATTACCGCGCTCTACCTGGGATATCGGAATCGAAAGGAGAAAGCCGACACGCCTGCTGAAGAATATTTTGCGAGGTTTGCGAGGTTATTGATGAGCGGGATCGAGACCGGCGAGCTGTCGAGCAGCCAGCGTATCGGGATGATCGGGACCGAGACCTTTTTGCAGATTCTCGAATGCCAATCCGGCAGCTGCTGCGGCATCGCTATGTTTGCCCTGAGCGTTCGAGGCCCGCGCCAACCCCAAATAGGCATAGCCAAGCGTACTGGAGAGAGAATTTGGTTGGGCATGCGACTTTAACAAGGCGAGAGCGCGGTTGGAGTCGGCGACTGCGGGATCAAGACTTTTTGATGCCAGCTCGATGGAAGAACGAGTCAGCAAATAGCCGGGAAGCGCGAACGTGCCCGCACCGCCGGCCTTAACGGCGGTTTCGCCGATCGCAACCGACTCATTCGCAAACTGCAATGCCAGCGCCAAGTCGCCTTCTCCCAAGGCAATCCTGGCCCGGTCTGCCGCCAGAGCGGCAAAGGCATAGTGTCCGGGAGGAAGACGTTCACGCATCTGCGGTTCGAGCTCGGAAAGCAGCTCGGAAGCTTGCGTAAACTTGTGCTGACTTATCGCAATGCGCGCTCGTTCCAGAAGCGATTGACTCTTCACCAATTGGTTGTGCTCACTTTGCGCTTTTTCATAAGAGCGTTGCGCATAGTCGGCAGCCTCGTCCAGGCGATTCAGTTTGCGCAGCATCTTCGCATAATTGTTCAGCATCATCGCAGTCGACTCCTGGACGGAGTTGCCGTTGCTGAGGTCGAGGGCGCGCCGTTCAATTTGTGCGGCTTCGAGCGTCCGCCCGATCTGATCCAACTCCAAAGCCCAGTTGTTGAACAAGTGGACGCTGGTCCCTGTTTCCTCCCACCCCAGCGACGACAACAGGGAACCTGCCTGCGCGAACTCTGTCAGGGCTTCGGAGTTTTGCCCGGAGTCAGAGTAAGCGCCTGCCAAATCCAAGGCAGTGCTCATTTTCAAAAGGTCCGTCGCCACCGGAGATTGCTCCACGATGCGTCGCGCCGCTTGCATGCGCGCAACCCCTTCCTTGGCGTGTCCGGCTTGCCGGGCAACATCGCTTCCAATCCGCAGGCAAGCCACGCGATCGAGGGCGTACCGGGGATCATCAGGTAAGTCGCGGAGACCCTCCTGGAACAGCGCCTCGGCGCGCACCAGGTCTTCGCCTTGAGACAGGCAGTCCGCCAGGGCGCATGATGCGCGGGCTCGAATCGATCGGTCGGAGAGGCCTCGAGTAACCTGATACGCCTCTTCCACGAGCACCCGCCCTTGGGCCATCTGATCCTCGGATGAGTAATTTTCTCCGATCCACATCAAGAGATCGGCACGGCGCAAAGCATTCGTGGAGTACTGTTTTTCAGTAACTTGCGCGGCGCGTGCGAGTAGATCGCTAACCGAGAATGTTTTGCTGGGTGCCGCATCGGAAAGAAGGAAATTTAATAACTCGTCATGCTCCTGGCTGCGTTTGAGCTGCTGGAAAGCGAAGTCCCGCTGGATTCGCGCGGTTCGGGCCTGCATTAATGTTCCCACAAGCCCCGCGCATATCGCGATTACAGTGAGCGCCGCCAAGGCGACGACGGCTCGATTCCTGCGCACAAACTTCGTGGCACGGTAGGCCAGGGTATCAGGCCGCGCGCTGATGGGCTCATGGCGCAAGTAGCGCTGCAAATCGTCGGCTAGCGCCGTAACAGACGCATAGCGCTCGCGTGGATTTTTCTTCAGCGCCTTGGCCACGATTGTGTCGAGATCTCCCCGCAGCAGCCGGCTAAGTTTTTCGGGCGTGGTGGTGCGCCGGGCGGCGTTGGTAGTCATCTCTTCGCCGGAGCCTTTCGCCGTGGTTACAACGTCGGAGGGACGAGTCGGCTCGGTATCGACGATGGTCTTGACGAGGTCGGCAGCCGATCGGAGATTGCCGCCAGCAGGGTGCTGTCCGGTCAGCAATACGTACAGCAGCACGCCCAGAGCATAAACGTCCGTGGCGGTGGTGACGGGTGCGCCCGTCACTTGCTCAGGTGCGGCGTACTCGGGCGTCATGGCGCGGCCGCCTTCGACCGTGAGCAGAGTCGCCGCACCGTCTTCGGCTTCACCCTCGAGCAGCTTGGCAATTCCGAAATCGAGCAGTTTCACCTGCCCTTCCTTGTTCACCAGTACGTTTGAGGGCTTAAGGTCGCGGTGCACAATTAAGTTGGCGTGAGCGTGTACCACTGCCACCAGCACTTCAAGGAAAAGGCGGATTCGCGCTTCCACATCCAGAGTCTGGTGGTCGCAGTAGCGATCAATGCTTTCACCCTCGACATATTCCAGAATAAGATATGGCTGACCTGCGGCCGAGACCCCAGCATCGACAAGTTCCGCAATGTGTGGATGCGCGAGCCGTCCGAGAATGCTGCCCTCGCGTTTGAAACGCGCTTCACCCCCTTTTCCCATCAGTGCGATGTGGATGAACTTCACCGCCACTTTGCGCTCAAAACGTCCATCGTTGCGCTCGGCCAACCATACGCTTCCCATTCCACCCTGGCCGATTGGGGAGATCAGAGTGTAGGGTCCAAGTGTCTGGCCTGCGAGCGACGCGGAGTTCGGCAATCCGAAGGCTCCCTGCTCCAGAAAACCTTCTTGCGATAGCACGCTGTGTTCGTGGAGGAGCTCAGTCAACTGTGCTACCAGGGTCGGGTTCTGCTCGGCCAGCGAGCGCAGCCACGCAGCACGCTCGTCCTCAGACATGGCGAGTGCCCGGTCCAGGTATGGACTAACTGCCTGCCACTCATTTGGGCTCAGTGTAGGCATAAATGTTCAGAGCGATAAATCCGCGTTGATTTTTCGATGGAGATAAATGCGCGCCTTCTCCCAGTTCCGCTGCACCGTGCGTTCCGATACGCCGCGCATAGCGGCAATTTCTCCGAAAGAAAATCCGCAAAAGAATTTCAAGTCAACAACCTCAGCAAGGGCAGGCTCTACTTTGCCCAGTTCTTCGAGTACTTCACCGATTCGCGCAAGCTCCCTGTGATCTACCGCATTCTCGGCAGCGTTCGTATCAAGTGAGGTTAACTCGAACAAACCGCCGCGCTTCTGGGCGTGCCGTTCTCGCGCATGATCGATGATCAACCCGCGCATGACTCGCGCCGCGTATCCCATGAATCGCGCGCGGTCGGGAAACGACGGAGCGTCGCGCGCCGCCATGTCGAGGTACGCCTCGTGCAACAAGGTCGTAGCGCTCAGGCTGACGAGGGCGCCGGGGCGCGCGAGCTCGCGCTTGGCCAGTTGGCGCAGCTCCGCGTAAAGAGCGCTGAACAACGCGTCAGCCGCAGCCGCATCGCCTTGTTCCGCGGCGCCCATAAGCCATGGAATTGTGGCGTCGGGCCTCATTCCTCAATCGCGCGCAAGAGTCTCCTATTTCGGCCGATTAGTCAAGGCGGTTGACGGGAATTTTCTAACCGCGAAGACGCCGAAGTTACACGAAGGCAAGCTCTAGGCTTTCCCGGTGCCGGTGCCTTTATTCTCGCGTTGTGGCCGGCCTTCGGCGCCTGCGCGCGTGCATTCCATGGCCAGTTTCCGATACAGTAATTAGTCCTTATGCTCGACTTGAATTTTGTTCGCGACAACCTGCCGCGGGTGGAAGAAATGCTGCGCCAGCGCGGGGCAAACCCGGCTGCCGTGCTTAAGAATTTTGGCGACGTGGACACGCAGCGCCGTCAGGCCATTACTGAAGCCGAAACCATGAAGGCGCGGCGGAACAAGGCATCGGAGGATATTTCCAAGCTGAAAAAGACCGGGCAGGATGCTGCGGCGGCCATCGCTGAGACGAAAGAGTTGCGGGAACAGATTCAGGCGCGGGAGAAAACTGCAGCTGACTTAGATGCGCGGCTGCGGGACATTCTGGCGGGCATTCCGAACATGCCGCATGAGAGCGTTCCGCTGGGGCATGGCGCGGAAGAAAACTTGGAAGTGCGGCGCTGGGGCGCGCCACCGCAATTTGATTTCACTCCGAAGCCGCATTGGGAGTTGGGTGCGGAACTTGGAGTTCTGGATTTGGAGCGGGCGGTCAAGCTGACGGGCGCGCGCTTCGCGGTTTACTGGGACTTGGGCGCGAAGCTGGAGCGGGCGCTGGCGAACTTTATGCTCGATCTGCACACCCGCGAGCATGGATACACAGAGGTTCTGCCGCCCTATCTGGTTAATTCGGAGTCGATGTACGGCACGGGGCAATTGCCGAAGTTTGCGGCGGATTCGTTTCGGGTGCCGCATGGAGAGAAGGATCTTTGGCTGATTCCGACGGCTGAAGTGCCGGTTACCAATCTTTATCGCGATGAAGTGTTAGACGCGGGACGTTTGCCGATTTCGTTGACGGCATATACTCCTTGCTTTCGTAGCGAAGCGGGGTCTTACGGAAAAGACGTACGCGGCATCATACGGCAGCACCAGTTTCAGAAAGTGGAACTGGTGAAGTTTGCGCGGCCGGAGAATTCTTACGAGGAGCATGAGAAGCTTACGCGGAACGCCGAGACGGTGCTGCAAAAACTTGGACTGCACTACCGTACGGTGGCATTGTGCACCGGGGATATGGGGGCAGCTTCGGCGAAAACTTACGACATCGAAGTCTGGCTGCCGGGGCAGCAGTTGTTTCGCGAGATTTCGTCGTGCTCGAATTTTGAGGCTTACCAGGCGCGGCGGGCCAATATCCGCTACCGGCCGGAGGGCAAAAATAAGACGGAGTTTGTGCACACTCTGAATGGCAGCGGGTTGGCGGTGGGCCGCACCTGGGTGGCGATTGTGGAGAATTATCAGCAGGCGGACGGGAGCGTGGTTATTCCCGAGGTGCTGCGGCCTTACATTGGGGCGCAGCGGATTACAAAAAAAAGCTTCTAGCTTCTGGCTCCCTGCTTTGACGGAAACCTCCGGGCGAGTGGCTAGCAGCTGGAAGCTTAATCATTGCAAAGAAGGGAAGCGGTCACTAGACTTGCAAAGCGTGGACATCAGTACGACCAATTCGAGCGCGCCTGCGCTTCCGATGAACGGTTTTTGGCGCACACTCCGCAGCTACATTCTCTGGCAGCATGAGCGCGGCACGTTGCATTACGACGTGATGGTCACGTTGATTCTCATCTTCATCTTCGCCACGCCTTACTGGATTAACTACAACGACAAACCTGTTCCCCGCAACCTGCATCAGACTGATGTTATTGTCGCACCCGATGCGCAAGGCGGATTGGTCTATGAGATTTCGGCAAGTGCGATTACATCGGGAGACGATGCCTCGGTGCAGGCTCAATTGCAGCGTATTATCGCGCCGATTTCAGGAGCGGTGACGATTGTGAAATACGAAGCTGCGACCGACCGCGCGGGGAAAGTGCAGACCTACCGGGTTTGGGTGAAGAGAGAAGAGTGAGAAATTTCTTGCTGACCATCGGAGTGCTCTGGCTCATGCTGGTGAGTTCATTCGGGGCGGCGCAGAAAGAGGACGCCTCGAGCCTCGACAACGTCCTGAAAAGAATGGACGAGACGGCAGCCCACTTCCAGACTGCGCAAGCTGATTTCGTGTTCGACCAATATCAGAAAGTGGTGGATGAAACCGATACACAGAAGGGAACGGTGTACTACCGCAAGGCGGGACAGCAGATTGAGATGATGGCTGAGTTCACCGATCCGGATAAGAAGTTCGTTCTTTATAAAGACGGCAAGTTGCAGGTGTACCAGCCGAAGATCGAGCAGGTGATGGAGTATTCCGCGGGGGCGAACCAGCAAGAACTCGAAAGCCTTATGGTTCTCGGTTTCGGTGGCAGCGGGCAGGAATTGAAAAAATCGTACGATGTTACTTACCAGGGCGAAGAAAGCATCGACGGCACTCCGACGGCGAAGCTGCAATTGATTCCCAAGAACGATAAATTGCGCAGTAATATACCGCAAATGATTCTGTGGATCGATCTTACTAGCGGAATTTCCGTGCAGCAGCAGTTCGTGCAGACGCAAGGAGATTATCGTCTGGCGAAATATTCTGCGATCAAGGTAAACGCGAAGATCAACAACGACGTATTTCACCTGAAAACCACGGGCAAAACGAAATTTGTCTCGCCACGCGGCTAAGTAGTTGCATCTAAAGCGGAAGAATGTTGTTCTGGAAAACGCACGCGGGGCGCTATACTGCCTTAAGAATCCTCATTTGAGTCCACGCATGGCCAAAGTGTTCACTATCCCGATGCCGCCGAAGTTGGGTCGTCCCACGAAAAGAGAACGCACATCCGATCCGCGCTATGTCGACGGACAGCGGTTATTGGTGGAGGCAATGCGGTATTTGGCCCAGAGCGATCCGGTGACCAACCGCGCCGCGATCCAGCTGATCTCCGAGCACGTGCGCACGCGGTTCAGGATGAGCGACTCACCGCTGTCGTAGGCGGCTTTTATTTGCGCGCTTTATCCCCTTAGAAAACGTAACGAAGCATGAACTCCATCACGCGCGGATTGGAAAGAGTTGAGCTGAAGTTTCCAAAACTGCTGCTGCTGGAGAGTGAGTTGTTGCTGTTTAGTTGCATGGTGCCCACGTCGAAACGCGCGGTATTGGTCACGTTGTACATGGACCAGCTAAACTTCACGAGCTGACTCTCTTTGATGGGCCAGCTTTTGGTGACACTCGTATCCACGTTGAAGGTGCCGGGACCACGCAAGCCATTTCTCAGGCCTGCCTCGCCGGGGTACGCCGGTCGGAAAAGGTTGATGGCGGCGTTCGGGTTACTGGGATCGGTGATTCCGGGGTCCTTAAACACGTTCGGTCCGGTGCCGCCGCCGGCCTGGGCGACGATGAAGCTGCCGACTTTAGGCCGCGCACTGCTTAAGGGAACGGCTTGACTCTCAAGCTGAAAGTTTGTGGCCCATTCCGGGCTGAAGAGTGAGAAAGGGTATCCGGAGGACCAGCGCCAGAGGCCGGAAATAGTCCAACCACCGAAAACGGCGTTGGCTGCTCTTCCCATGCCACCGCCGAAGTGTTTGCCGCGGCCAAATGGCAGTTCATAGACCCAGTTCGCGTTGACGATATGGGTAGTATCGAAATCCGAAACGCCACGATTCTGACCCGGGAACCACGAGTTTATGATTTGGCTGCCCAAGCCAAATCCTTCAAACTCGTTGACACGCTCGGCATTGGAACCGACATCTATGGATTTTGAGTATGTGTAATTCAGGTCAAATTCGAGTCCGTTGGAGCGATGGCGAAGACTGAACTGTCCGGCATTATAGGCGCTGTTGCCGACGCTCCTCCAGGCGAACAAGGAAGAGAACTGCGGTGAGTAGAAAACATTGCCATTCGTTAACTGGCCGTTGATGGTTGCGCAGGCCGGGAAGCAACCCGGTCCGCCATTTGCATACGGTTCGTCGGCAACTTCCAGAGCTGTGGTTTCGTTCCCTGCGTAGCAGTCGAATAAATCATACATGGCTTGGGTGGCCGTGACGGTTGGGATGCCGGTCGCGTTGGCCGCACAACCGTAAGTTTGTGAGGCAGTAGGCCCTGCCGCCGTCGGAAATAAGTGTTGCCAATAGCTGCCCACCAGAGCAGGAGTGATTTTCGAGATGTCTGTCCCCGCATAATATTGTCTGGCTAGGGCCTGTGCCGCCTGGAAGTAGGTCTGGCCGCCGACAGTATCTTTCAGATTAACCGGTTCCGCCAAGTCCTCTTCCTGAAGTAGTCGATGGGCGAAACGTCCGACGTATGACGCCTCGAACACAAAGTTCGAGGGCAGCTCGCGAGTAAGCGAAAAATCGATCACATGAGAATAAGGGGTTTTGAGTTTGTCATCCAAGCCCCATGTGATGGAAAATCCGCCGTCGCCAATTTGGTTCGGAGGGAATACTGGGAATGGTCCCGCTGGCGGCGGCTCGACAATCGAGCCTACGGCGCTGGTTGTAGGAATGTTATACAGGCCTGAGAACCTAGGGGCGCTGTCAGGAGTTTGGATACCCGCAGCATTGTCGATAGCTGTAGTGAGACCAAAGGATCCGTTACGATCAAAGGTATTCGTGATTCCTTCGCCGAAATGATCGAAATAGATGCCATAGCCTGCGCGGATGGAAGTCTTTCCCGGCCCTCCCCATAGCTTCCTCGCCAAGCCGTCATCTCCTTTGGGCGAATACGCGAAGGCGATGCGAGGAGCGAAATCCTTGTAGTCGTAACCCCAATAGGGCTGCTTGCCATTGGCCTGACCTGAAAGGGCGAATCCGACCTGAGGCTCGTACGGCTGTCCCTGCGCCGCCGCTAGCCCGCGCTGCAGGAACCAATCGTGCAAGCTGATTGTGGGAGCGACTTGTGTGCCGGTAGTTTCGTAGGGCGGCTGCAGGATGGAATAGCGCAACCCATAGGTAAAGGTAAGATTGGGTTTCACCCTCCACTGATCCTGGCCGTAGAACTCGTACTCGTGATCGCGGAAGTGGCGGGGAACAAGTTGAGCCTGCGGAATGACATTCAGATTTTTATTGAGCTCGTAATTTGAGCCAACTTCGGTAATCATTCCGGTTAGTGCGGCCATGGCGAAATCGTAGTTCGCGCTGTAATCGGAGTCGACCGCCGGGTGTCCGAAGACCGCTGGATCGAGGCTTTGACCGGTGTTGGAAATACCGGAGTCAAAAAGCCAATAAACGTTGGTTTCAGCGGTGAAGAAGTTTTGCGCGTTCGATTCGCGCAAGTTATCCACCTGGCGGTAATTCACTCCTAATTGAATACTGTGCGTGCCCACAACTTTGGTGAGATCGTCGACGAAATTTTTCACGGGAACATGCGTGTTGATGGTTGGCGTGAAAGCATTGATATCATCCATGCCACGGAAGTGGACGAAAGGCTGGTTCTGCAATCCCTGAATGTTGATGAGCTGGCTGATATAGCCGAAACGGAAGTTGTTGATCAAAGTGCTGCTGAAAGTTGCTGTGTATCCGACAGTAAAGCCTTTATTGTTGTCGTGCTCGGTTTGCGCCTCGGGCTGTCCGGGGAACTCTTCGCCACCGTCGCTAGTAATCGAGGTGCTGATGTTGCGCTCGGCTGTTCGGTCATTATTCATGATGCCGCGGACAAAGAGCCGGTGATTTCCATCTCTCGTCAGATTGTAGTCGAGCTTCGCAACATAAGCGTTCTGGCTTGCGGGCAATGGGGAGGGGAATGTGTAGCCTACATAATTGAATCCATCTCCGACCGTGTTCGTGTTGGATTGTGGATACTGAGGAAACAAGGCATTCGGGTTGGCTCCTCCGATGTTCGCCAGAAGAGGATTGGGACCTGGGCCCAGCGGACAAGTGCCAGCCGACGAACAGTTCGGGTCCATGGCCGCGATTTGCGCAGCATTCAGGGTTGCCACTCCACTGGTGGGACAGGTTGGATCCTGAGTGCAGAAGTAGCTAATTGATCCAGCCTGCATGGCGACGCTGGGCACTACGCGTGTAACCTGCAAGTCTTCGCGCTTGCGCTGACCTTCATAGGCGGCAAAGAAAAAAAGACGATCTTTTATGATTGGTCCACCGATATTCGCTCCAAATGTATTGCGGAGCAGAAACGGGGCTACGTTCGGCTGTGAAGCTTCGATTTGCGCGGCTTTATTGAACCAGTCATTCGCGGTGGTAAAAGTAGGCCGATTGTAAGCGTAGAGTGAACCATGAATGTGGTTGGTCCCGCTTTTTGTCACCAAAGAGACTTGTCCGCCAGAGGAGCGGCCGGAGTCAGCGTCAGAGTTGCTGGTGGTTACTTTAAGTTCTTCCAGAGAATCGAGCGGAGCTCGAATCGCCCCCGCAAAAGCTGTGCCGAGGAGTTGATCGTTGTCGTCGACGCCGTCGAGAGTAATGTTGGTCTGGTCGCTGCGCGCTCCATTCACCGAACCGGCCCGGCTATCGGATGCGCCTGCGATGTGGGGGCTATTGCCGGTGAATACGACTCCAGTTTGCAGGCTGAGAATTCCGCCGGGATCACGGCCTTCGAAGGGGAGGTCGGCAATCTGATCTGCACCGAAAGCGTGTCCCATGGTGGCGTCCTGGGTGTTGACCAAGGGCGCAGTACCCGCGACTTCAACGGTAACAGTTCCCCCGGTGACTTGCATATTCGCATTGACCGTTGCTGGAGTGGCCACTTGGAGGACAACGCCATCTTGCTTCAAAGTGGCGAAACCGGGAGCGTTCACCGTCAGGGTGTAGGTCGCAGGCGGGAGTTCGAGGAATTGATAGTTTCCTTGATTATCGCTCTTAGTCGTGCGGGTGAAGCCGGTGGAGGGATTGGAGAGGGTGATCGACGCACCAGAAATTACTGCGGCTTTGGCGTCGTATACAGTGCCGCGAAGGGAAGTGGTGGCTGTTTGTGCCGAGGCTAGAGTGTTTAGGGCAAGGAAGAATCCGACCGCTAGAGTAACGACACGTGCGGCAATACGCATAGAGCGCTCCCCTCAACGTGGGTTTACATTCAACTGGTGTTTGCCCAGGAAAAAATTAGAGATGCACGTGAGACCCTGGGGACCTGATGGGCCGTTATTGTGCAACTCCGAGGCCCCAATATTCAAGCTTAATTTTCAAGATCGGTGCGTTTCTGAAACGTTTGAATACGGGTTTTATGAGTGGATTCCAGAATCATGAGCCGATTGATGCGGATTTTTGCTCATGGCGATGCGTTTTACCGATGAAGAGCGCGGCTGCGGCGACGATGACGACGGGATAGCATTCCAGGGTGTAGCGAGGCTCGGGGTTTTCCAAGGTGCCGAGGAAAAGTGAGCGCAGCAGGAGGAACAAAAACAATAACCCGAGGCCGTAACATTCACGCCCGCGCACGAACCCGGCGACCGCCGCAGCGACGTAGGCCAGATTCAGCAAGCCAAACACTATGCTGACAGCGAGCCATACGCCATCGTCGTTGAACTCCCACCAGCGCGGGTCGGAGGGCAGAAGCTCGGTTCGTGGACGAAGCCACATGTCGGCGATGCGCAGAGTTGGGAGCCAAATGTAGTAACGCAGTGGTGCGGCGTGAATACGCGCCGCGGCCAAAGCGGCAAAGCGCGCGTCGAGTTCCGGCGATATATCGTGATCCTGATTGTAATCGGCGAAAAGTTGTGCGGTTCGTTGGCGCTGCTGCTCGGAATCGAAGGCGCGCCGAGGCAGGCGCGTGAGGTCAATGGCATCGCCTGGCACGTTCCAATAGATTTCTTCGACTGATGCGTAC
>JBAWBG010000383.1:0-6609 GCA_049589695.1 Candidatus Sulfotelmatobacter sp.
GCGATGAGGGCAGATTTGGAGCCCTGATGAATCACTCGTTCCGGTTCTCGTTCGGAGTTCAGCAGCAAACTTTTTACAGTTTTGCCGGCGGTTCCAAGAGCACGATCCTTCCGGTGATTCACTTCACCCTGTTCTAAATCTGGACTGGCACTTACGCGATGGCAGAAATGATCAAGAGCGATGTGGCTGTGCCGGAGAGTGCGAACGCCTCTGCTCCCGCGCGAGTACCTGCGAAGACACTGAAGTCGCAGTTGCTGGGCGGCAGCTTGACCTTGCTTGCGGGATCAGGGTTGGTAGGAGTGACCAACCTGCTCTACAACGTGGTAACGGCGCGCCTTCTGGGGCCTACGGGATTCGCACATGCCACTGCGGTCTATACCCTGCTGATGCTGCTGTCGTGCATTACGCTGGCGTTCCAGGTGGTGTGCGCAAAATATGTGGCGAAGACCGAGTCGGCGGAAGCACGAGGCCAGGTTTTTGCCGGCCTGCACCAGCGCGCATGGATGGCTGGACTCGGAATTGGCCTCGTGCTGTTCTTATTCAAGGGCCCACTGACAGCTTATTTGAACTTGCCCGATCCGGTGCTGATTTCGCTTCTGGCGGTGGGAGTGGCCTTCTACGTTCCGCTGGGAATTCGGCGCGGATACATTCAAGGAATTCACGCCTTCGGTCCGCTGGCAATCAATTTCATGTTGGAAGGGCTGGTGCGATTAGGCGGAGCAATTGTACTGATCGAAATAGGGCTGGGAGTAAGGGGAGCGGTTCTGGCTAGTGTGTTGGCGGTGTTTGTCAGCTACTTTGCCGCGCTGCCCAGTCCCGGCGTAACTTATCTGCGATTTAAGGGCGTCGCGATATCTTTCCGCGAGGGCTTGCAGGCGATTGTCTTTTTCTCAGGCCAGACTGTAATTAACAATTTCGATATTGTTCTTGTGAAGCACTTTTTCCCTCCTGTCGAAGCGGGACTGTATGCAGCCGTGGCGCTGGTGGGCAGGCTGGTTAACATGTGTGCGTGGTCGGTGGTAAACACCATGTTTCCGGTATCGGCGGGGGCGGGCGGCGATGAGCATGAAGCCACTCAGGTATTGTTTACTTCCTTGTCGATGGTGTTTCTGATTCTTTCAGCGCTGATTTTCGGGCTGTGGATGGTGCCGAGCTTTTTGTGGAAGACGCTTTTTGGTGCCCAATTTGAATTGGGCAGTTACGGGAAACTGGCTCCGTTGCTAATCCTGTATGCGATTACAGCGGGCATTTACTCGTTGAGTTCGGTGATTATTACTTATGAAATGTCGCGCAAAATCGCGAATACAAGCTGGCTGCAACTGGCCTTCAGCGGCGCCATGGCTTTGGGGATTTATGTGCTCCACAATACGTTGCGCGAAGTGATCGTGATCCAGTTGGTATTGATGATCATTCTGCTGTTCGTGCTGATGATCCCGCTGCTGCGGCACCAACTGACGCCGAAAGCTCTTGGCGTTTATAGCAGTCTCAGCATTCGGCGCTTGTTGACGGAAGAAGAAGTGATGTCGGAATTTCTGCGGAGCGAGTTTCATCATCCGGAGTTCGATGACTATCGCCATGAATTCGAAGAACTGGTGAAGCAGCCGAACCTCAACAGCTCGCGGGAGAATGCGTTGCGGCAAGCGCTGCTGTTTTTGCGGCGAGGCCCGATGTGGCGCGAGCTTCCAGCAGACACGAAGTGGTATGAGGTGGAGTTGACGTTGGACGATCTGGACCGCATACGTTTTTTCCCGAGAGCGCAATGGCGAAGGGCGGCGGAGGGAAGCTTCCAAATGAAAGAAGTGGTGGAGCGAATGCGGCCGAAGGTGGAGGAGTGCACCGACGACGAATTCTTTCGCAAGCTGCATATGTTGAGCCAGTCGATCGAGCAGACCCTGATCAATCCTACGGTTTTGCTGATTGGGGTGGATGGTACCGGGCCGCTGACGATTCTGGATGGAAACCATCGGATGGCGGCGGCAATGTTGAGAAACTCGGCTCCGGTGCTGGACCGTTTCCGATTTATCTGCGGATTCTCGCCGCAGATGATTCACTGCTGCTGGTACCACACGAATGTCAATACCCTGCTGCGGTATCTAAAGAATTTTGTGCGGTATTTTTCTTACGATCCGGAGACGGATATCGGACGCTTCCAGGAGCGCGGGCTGTAGGCAAGAACTCAACTGGACAACAAGAAGGCGGAGACTATCGTCCGCCTTTATTTCTGCATGAGAACTTCTTGTTGCCGACTTTATTGAGGCGCTGGAACGGTTGCAGGCGGCGTGGTCGGTTCTTGCACAATCGAATTGTCGCGGCGCAGCAAGCGTACAGGTTCGTTCTCCTGACGACGAACGTTGCGCTCTTGTTCGACCTTCGCTTCGACTTTGTTGTCGTTGTCGGATGCGACCGCGCCCAGTCGCTTGCCTTCTGCGGAACTACGCGTGGCTAATCCCACGGGGGTATTCGCACCGCCCAGTTCCTGTGCCCGATCGTAGAAAAATTGCGCGGTCTCGCGGTCGCCCTGAAGTTCCGAGAGGTAGCCGATATTGTTATTGGCGAATGCGTTATTGGGGTCAAGAGCATAGGCCTTAAGGAAGTCTTGCTCCGCGGCTTTGGGTTCGTTGCGGTTGAGAGCGGAGACTCCGCGCGTATTCAGTTCAGCCATGCGGACTTCGAGTGTCATTGCATTCTGCAAGCGGTTACGCAGATTGCGTGCATTGTCGGCGGCCATCTGGGCGACCGGTTTTCCTCTCCAGGAGCGGTTGAGTGTTACCACGGCGGCCGCATCGGAGTTAATGGCGGACGCCGAATCATAGTAGCGCAGGGCTTCCTGCGATTCGCCTTCCATCTCTTTTGCGACGCCCATGTTATTGAGGGTAAAAATATTATTGGGATCGGTCTTGAGAGCTCTCTGCAGCAGAAGATCAGCCTCAGGGCCACGCCCCTGGGAGAGCAGGCGTACTGCTTCTACGTTATCGTGGTTGATTTGCAGCGGGATATCTGGAACGGCGAGCGCTGCTTTGAGAGTACTTCCCTCGAGACGGGGAGAGCTGGCCAGGGCGATGTCGGCATCGGAGGCCTCTCGTCCAGCGAGAGTATAGAAACGCTGGGCGCGGTCGACTTGTCCCTGCAACTCAGAAACATAGCCCAGATTATTCAGGGTGAAGGGATCTTCGGGATCGAGCAGGTAGGCTTTGTAGAAAAAGCTCTCGGCCTTGGTGTAGTTGTGTTTGCGGACGGCCTCGACACCCTCGCGATTAAGCCGCTGGACGGGAGTCAGGTGGCTGCGCTTGGGCAAAGTGATTTTAATGTCGCCGGCTCGGGCTTGCGGTGCCGCTCCTACGATCGAAACGGTAACTACTGCAGCGGCAAGCCAAGCTTTCCAGGACATTCGCGGAGACCCCCTTAATCAAGAACTGCGACACAATGACAGATTATTGAGATGCCAATTATTCCTCTACGTTTGTCGGCATCTCAGGTGATTTTTGTATGGATGCGACTACCTTAGCGGCCATAAACGGCATCGAATAAGCGCGAAGAAATTATTGTGTCTGAAGCACAAGAGGGCGGGGACTGTAATGGGTGGGTTTTTCTCGAGGCGATTAGCCAGCGGCGTTTTAAGCGGGTTGATTCTGGGATCACTGGCGTACGCGCAGGCAACGGCTTCGCAATCGGTGGTTTCGGCTGACTCGGCATCGTCGTCGCCGGCAACCACTCGGTCTTCCGTGACCCCGATCGCGGTCGTTCCGGAAAATGAGGACATTGCGGTTGATCCAGCCAGTTTGCTTCCCGATTTGCCGGCGCTTCCGCCGGCCAAGGCCAGCCTGATCGGTGGGACAATTCAGCGCCTTGATCGGGTGCGCGATGAGTTGACGGTGCAAGTATTTGGCGGCGGGAAAATGAAAGTTCTCTTCGATACGCGCACGCACATTTACAACGGGAGCGCGCTGGCTGCGGCCACCAACTTGAAAGCGGGTGATCGCGTGTACCTCGATACGATTCTTGACGGGGGCAACATTTTTGCGCGCAACATTCGGCTGGCAACGCAAACCACGGGCGACCGAAGCCAGGGAGTGGTCATCAGCTACCGCTCCGGAAAAAATGAATTAATGTTGCGCGATCTGCTCTCACCCGAGGCGGTGAAATTGCGCTTCACGCCGAACACGCAAATTGTTCAGGATGGGCACGTGGCGTATGCCAGCCAGCTTGTTCCGGGAACTTTGGTGGACGTGGATTTCGTGGCGCAGAAGGACGATCGCGACGCACAAAGAATTTCCATTCTAGCTGTACCTGGTACTGACTTTACTTTCGCGGGTGTGGTCACATCTCTGGATCTGCACATCGGGCTGCTGGTGATGACTTCGCAGACGGACCGGAAGACTTACGAAATCTATCTCGATCCTGCCGCGATTACCGTAGACGACGGGCTGCACGCGGGGGCGAACGTGACTACGGTGGCCAGGTTCGATGGGTCCCGATACGTGGCACGGACGTTGACGGTAAATTCGCGCTAGGCTTGTATCTCTTTTTACTGTTTTCGCCGCGCGCCGCCGTGCTGGTTTTTCCCGTTCCGCCCTTCGGGGCTGCGGTGTCACTATTCACGAAACTATTCAGATTATTTCCATGGGCCGAATCGCTGGTTATAGACGTTACCTACGATTTGCCGAGGTGCTCACTTCCTAACGTCCAACAGGCCATCCACTGACGTTATCTGTTGTTTATTAACTTCTCCTCATAAGCTGATCGCAGTTCCCAGATAAATCCCAGTCGCAGGAAATTTACAGGCGGGCGTGCCTTCCCTGGGCTGGTCCCAGATCCGAAGCAAGATCCTCGGCTCTATCTTCGCCCTGAGGACCGATGCGTCGCGAATTTTCCGTCATAACCGTCGCGCTTTTCGCGTCGACGTTGTGTTTGGCCAGCTCATCGTACGTGGTACCCACTACAACTCTGGCGGCTCAGACGGCAAACAACACGAGCGCGGCAAACACCTTTAAGACTCAGTTGAACAATAATCGCGGCGCGGGAAATATAAGCAAGCTGGATGTTCACACGCTGCTGTATCCCGGCGCTACGACGAAGATTTACGCGCATTTTATGGGTTGGTTTGGGGGATCGAGCCACATGAGTGTCGGTTACAGTTCGACCGACCCAACGCAGGTGAAGAACCAGATTGATGACCTGGTGAGCCGCGGCATTGATGGAGTGATTATCGATTGGTATGGGCCGAACAATGGTACCGATCAGGCGACGCAGTTGGTAATGGCGCAAGCGGAAACGCATCCGGGATTTACATTTGCGATCATGATTGATGCTGGAGCGATTGCGCGCGCGGAATGCTCTGGTTGTTCGCCGCAACAGGACTTGGTGAGCGAACTGCAATATATGGAGCACACATATTTTTCCTCGCCGGCATACATGACGATACACGGTGAGCCGATGGTTACGAATTTTAACGTGGACCTTTCCTATCCTTCGATTGACTGGACGGCGGCGACGGCGGCTTTGAGCACGCATCCGACATTTATTTTTCAGAATAACAATGGCTTCACCCATGTGGCTACCGATGGCAGTTATTCGTGGGTAATGCCTACGGCGGGTAATTATGGGATGGACTATCTAACCAGCTTCTACGACACAGGTATGTCTTATCCCGAGGAAGAAACTCTTGGCGCCGCTTATAAGGGCTTTAACGACACGCTGGCGTCGTGGGGATCGAACCGCATCATGAATCAGCAATGCGGGCAGACGTGGCTTCAGACTTTCTCCAAGATCAACAGTATGTACAACTCGGGGAAACCTCTTCCCTATCTTCAGTTGGTGACATGGAACGATTACGAAGAGGCTACGGAAATCGAATCCGGGATCGACAACTGTTTGACGGTTTCGGCCAGCGCGGCTGCGAACGCTTTGCAGTGGAACGTCAACGGTAACGAGGACACGGTGGACCACTACACGGTGTATATCAGCGACGATGGCGAGAACCTGATGCCGCTGACTGATATTGCCAGCGGAATCCACTCGTTGAATCTGTGCGGATTCCCGATTCCTGATGGAAATTACATAATGTTTGTGCAGGCGGTCGGCAAGCCGACACTTGCGAACCAGATCAGCGAGGGTGTGAATTACACGGCGACTTGTGCCGCAGCCCAACCAACGCCGCCACCCTCTCCGGCGCCGCCTCCCACCCCAACCCCTACACCGAATCCGACTCTGTCTTTTAGCGCGTCACCAGCCTCGCTTACTATTTCCGCCGGGGCCCCTGGAAGTCTTACAGTGAGCGCGAAGCCGCAATCGGGATCGTTCAACAACTCAATCTCGTTGAGTTGCAGCGGTATGCCAAGTACGATGAGCTGCTCCTTTTCGCCGGCGAGCATCACTCCTGGTTCGGCTATGGCTACCTCCACGCTCACGATTTTCGCCAAGGCGGCGGACACGATTCCATTGCCTCCCAGAAATCCGACTCGTCTTTACGGCAGCTTGTTACTGAGCTTCGGGATCGTGAGTTTTGGTTTTATGGGGAAGGGGGCGGGTAAGCGCGGGGCACAAGGGGTCGCTTTCTGCGCTATCCTCGCTTTGAGTATGCTCGGCGCTTCGTGCGGAAGTGCCAGGAGC
>JBAWBG010000384.1:0-8846 GCA_049589695.1 Candidatus Sulfotelmatobacter sp.
CCCTGCCGAACTGAAAAGCAAGCGGATCACAGCTTCATTCTCCGGCAAATTGCTGAACGCTTCCTGCAGAACGGCACAAACCAGCGCAACCCCTACAAGCTGAGTCCTCGACAAGAACCCGCCCAGAATCATGATGGGGAACAGGTAAAGGAATCCCAAAGAGATGTAGGGCTTCGTCGCCCAGTCAACCACTGCGATAGCTGCTATCAAGAGACCAGCAACAGCAATCAGCCTGGTGCGATTGGCTGACGCGTAGATGGACAGAGGGTCTCTCACGGGTGGTGCGTAGATTGGCAGTCGGTCTTTCATGGCCATTCTAATGGTGCGCTATCTTCGCGCACCATGAAACTGCATTGTCAAGAACTGGCCAAAAGATAGGCTCCGAGCGGTCGAAAGGTAGTGTTGGAGCACCAAAGATAGGATTCCCTTCGCGGTCAGTGTCTTACACAATCATCTCAACGCATCCAGCACTGCATCCTTCGAGGCTGAGGTTTGTTTGGAAGGCTTGAAGGTCGAAACAAATGATGAAATATCCGGTTCACATTAGCAAAAGATTTGCCGTGGTGTCGGTGACAGCCGCTGCGATCATCGTCGCAACGGGGCTTCTGGAATCCGGCTGTAGTCGTGGTCAGGCTGCCAACGCGGATACGCCGGCAAAATCAAGCTCGTCCCCCTCCGAAGCGACCTTGGACCTGTCGCCCAGCCAACTGAACTCGATCAAGATTGAGCCCTTGGGAAGCTACCAGTTTCCCGTGGAGAAGGAAGCGGTCGGCAACATTGATTTTGACGAAGACCTGTCGGTTCAGGTCTTCCCGGCTTATCAGGGCACCATCCTGAAGACGTTTGGGGAACTGGGCGCAAGGGTTCAGAAGGATCAGCCCCTCTATACGATCAAAAGCCCAGACTTAATCCAGGCTGAGTCAAACCTGATTGGCGCGGCCGCGACTTTCGAACTGACCAACAAGGAACTGCTCCGCGTGCAAGGTCTTGGTGGAATTGCCGAGCGAGAAAAGGAGCAAGCAACCTCAGATCAACAAACCGCCGAAGGCGTTCTCAAAGCCGCACGCGACGCGGTCCTCGTCTTTGGCAAGACCAATGCCGAAATTGATCAAATGATCGCCTCGCGCAGGATCGATCCCGCGCTTGTGGTGCGTAGTCCGATTGCCGGAAAGATCACATACAAGGTGGCGCAGCCCGGATTTCTGGTGCAGCCGGGAAATACACCGGCGCCTTACTCGGTCGCTGACGTAGCCATCAAGTGGATGCTGGCGAATGTTAGCGAGACCGATGTACCTCTTTTTCACTTGGGACAGCCAGTCAAGGTGAAGGTGATGGCCTATCCGGACCACTCCTTCAAAGGCAAGGTTTCAAAGATCTATGAAACCGTTGATCCCAATACGCATCGCGTAACCATCCGTTCCGAGATCGCTGACCCCCACGATGAACTGCGTCCCGGAATGCTCGCCAACTTCGTCATTCGCGTTCACGACCCGGTAGAAGCCGCTGCCATACCGGCGAATGGAGTGGTCCGCGAAGCCGATGGCACGATGACCGCCTGGGTAACCACTGATCGCCGCCGGTTTGAGCAGAGAATCATCAAGATCGGCCTACGAAACGACGACCGGGTTCAGGTTCTGGAAGGTTTGCGACGCGGAGAACTCGTCGTGGCGGACGGCGCTGTGTTTCTCAGCAACATGCTGTCGGCGCCACCAAGCGATTAGTTCATTGCCACTTTCGCTTCAATAAAAGAAACGACATGTTCAAATCTCTCCTCGCGTTTTGCCTGAGTCGCCGTCCGATTGTGGCGGTAGGGTTGATTCTGTTTTCCGGCGCCGGGCTCATTGCCTTCAAGATGCTCAACATCGAGGCGTATCCGAACCCTACGCCCATCATCTTGGAAATCACGGCTCAGGCGCCGGGCCTCTCTGCCGAGGAGATGGAACGTTACTATACGCGTCCAACGGAGATTGGGCTCTACACCACGCCCGGCATTGACGTAATCCGCTCCACTTCATTTTATGGCCTGTCCTTTGTGCGGGTCAGCTTCAAATATGGAGTGGACTATAACTTCGCCTATGCCCAGGCGTCGGTCGCGATACAACAGAACGTTAACCTGCCGGGTGGGCAGATTCCGAATATCCAGGCCAACAGTTCGACTGGCGAAATCTATCGTTATCAGATCGTCGGCCCCAAGCATTTCGGAGTCGCAAATCTGCGCACGGTGCAGGATTGGATCGTGGCGCGCCGCCTGTTGACCATTCCCGGCATCGCAGCGGTCAACAGTTGGGGCGGTCCCACGAAGGAATTCCAGGTCGAGGTGGACCCTCACAAGCTCGAAGCCTATAGCGTGACCGTGCCCCAAATCCTGAACGCGCTGGGCAATGCGAACATCAACGTGGGTGGACGCGAGATCCGCATCGGCCAGCAATCCATCAACATTCGCGGTGTCGGTCTGATGGATGACGGTGGCAATGACGATTTGAGCCAGGGCTACAAGGTTGACGACATCGAGAATGTGGTTCTGGCTCAGGAGAACGGCGTTCCCGTGTTGGTGAAGGATGTCGGGAAAGTGTCGATCGGCTACCGGCCGAGGCTCGGCATCCTGGGCCGCGACAACCAGAGCGATGTCGTGGGATCGATTGTGGTGATGAGGCGAACCGAACAGACCAACGACATGATCCCGAAGGTCGAAGCGGAAATCGAAAACCTGAATCACGACGGGAGTCTGCCGCCGGGAGTCAAAGTTCTTCCTTACTATGATCGCTCATCGCTGATTTCGATCACGACGCACACAGTTCTGCACAACCTGATATTCGGATGCGTGCTGGTCTTCCTCATCCAGTGGATTTTTCTCGGGAATCTGCGCAGCGCGGTCATTGTTGGTATCAATATTCCCTTCGCGCTATTCTTCGCCACCATTCTGCTGGTGATTATGGGGGAAAGCGCGAACCTGCTTTCCGTGGGCGCAGTGGATTTCGGCATCATCGTGGATTCGGCCGTGATCCTGGTCGAGAACGTCTTTCGGAATTTTCAACGGAACCAGGAAGAAAGACAGGGATTGCTGCAACGCCTCACAGACGGCCATTGGGGGCCCGATCCGACGAGAGTGCCCGGAGATGCAACAGCAGCCCACGGTTGGACGGCTCGTTTGCGGCTCATTCTAGTCAGCGCGCTCCAGGTGGACAAGGCGGTTCTATTCTCGGCACTCATCACCGTGGCCGGTTTCGTGCCGCTATTCACCATGCAGGGAGTCGAGGGCCAGATTTTCGGACCCATGGCGCGCACTTATGGCTACGCGCTGGCCGGCGCGCTAATTGCAACGTTCACCATCACGCCCGTACTCGCTTCCATGCTGCTCCCTGAGCGACTAAAGGAAACCGAAACGATCGTTGTCCGCTTTTTGCACCGTATCTACAATCCTGCGCTGCGCTTTGCCCTGAATCACCGCGCTCTCGTAGTAGGAATTGAGCTCGCCCTTTCGGTTGGAACGTTCTTGCTGATAGCACCGCGGCTGGGCAGTGAGTTTCTTCCGCACTTGGAAGAAGGAAACTTCTGGATTCGCGCCTCCATGCCGACCACGCTCTCACTCGAAGACGGCGAGGCGGCCTCGAAAAAAATGCGCGAGATTTTGCTGCGACATCCCGAAGTCCTTACCGTGGTCGCTCAGCATGGACGGCCAGACGACGGCAGCGACGCTTCCCCGTTCTCGAATGTCGAGTTATTCGCTCCACTGAAGCCGTTCGACGAGTGGCCGCGGGGCTTGACTAAGGACAAACTAACCGAGCAGGTACAAGCCGAGTTCAACAACGAGCTGCCCGGAGTCGTCTTCAATTTTTCGCAATACATTGAAGACAACATCGAAGAAGGAATCTCGGGCGTCAAAGGCGTCAACTCGGTCAAAATCGTCGGTCCCAATCTCGAAGTCTTGACGCAACTGGCTGAGAAAGTCCGCGACCAAATGAACCAGGTGCGAGGCATCACCGACCTTGGCATCTTCCCGGTACTAGGGCAGCCCAATCTGAACATCAAAGTAGATCGTGTCAAAGCCGCCCGTTATGGTCTTAACTCCGGAGATGTCAACACGGTCATTCAAGCGGCCATGGGCGGAGCGGTAGCAACCGAGGTTCTGGAGGGCGAGCGGCAGTTCGATCTCGTCGTCCGATATACCCCGGCATACCGCGACAATATCGATAAAATTCGCAACATCAAAGTCGCGTATACCACCGCCAGCGGCGCCAACGCCTATATACCGTTAAGCGAACTGGCGACGATCTCACTGGATACTGGAGCCGCCTGGATTTATCACGAGAGCGTACAGCGTTTCATCCCGGTAAAGTTCAGCGTCCGTGGCCGCGACCTCGGCGGCACGGTCGAGGAAGCGCAGCAACGAATCGCGAAGAACGTGCTGCTTCCTTCTGGATACCGGCTGCTTTGGGCGGGCGAGTTCGGCGACTTGCAGGAAGCTAAGAAACGCCTGGAGATTATTGTGCCGATCAGCCTCGTGCTGATTATCGGGTTGCTCTACACCTTGTTCAATAACCTGCGCGACTGCCTTCTGGCTCTCGCGGGCATTCCCGACGCGGTGGTGGGCGGCATCCTCGCGCTTTATCTTTCAGGTCAGAATTTCAGCATCTCTGCCGCCATCGGCTTCGTCTCGCTCTTCGGCGTGTCGGTCATGGACGGCATCCTGATGATTACTTTCTACAACCATGAAAGAACTCAGGGTCTGGCCCCAGTGGAGGCGATGTACCGGGCCGCCTCAACCCGCATGCGCCCACTGCTGATGACATCTCTGTCAGCTTGCATCGGACTCTTTCCCGCGGCAATTTCCACGGGGATCGGCAGCCAGGTACAGCGTCCTCTCGCCACTGTGATCGTGGGCGGCATGCTGCTCGGCCCCGTCATGCTGCTTCTCGCTGTGCCCGCGCTGCGAATGATATTTCTAGGCCGCGACGAGCACCCGCACACGCAGTCAGAGGATCTACTATGAAGGTCCCCTACCTTCCGTTTCTACTTCTGACGGTGAGTTGTGCCGCGTTAATGCAGGAGGCAAGTTATGCGGCCTCACCGCAGCACGCCTCTGACAAGAATCACCTGCACAGCCGTGCAGGCCTGATCGCGGCAAATCGTTCTAATCAGCTTCCGACCAGCCGGAAACGTCCGCTGCCCCGGAACACAGCCAGCCCTCGTCAGCCGGCTTTAGCTAGATCTGGCGTCGCTGCAAAAGGCGGATTAATCCAGAACGTAACAACCAACAATGGTCTGCCCGTTCGCCGAACAAGTGTTCCGCCCAGCGTGGCATCGCTCAACCCATTACCCAACAATGTGCGCCATCGCGGACCTAACCCGCCGGTCGTAAGTGGATCGGCAAACTCCGGTAACAGCAATACCGGTGCAATCAACGGAACTGGTATGCACTGCAGGCCTTAAGGAAATCATTCGTATGATTCGCAAACGCAAAAGGTGCCTCACCAGCTTTATCGTCGCCTCGGCCTTGTTGCTCACGGCAGGATGCGCGGTTGGGCCCAGGTTCAAGAAGCCCGTCGCTCCGGACGTTTCCGGTCATACGCCCGCTCCAATTTCGACCACGAGCAGCACGAGCAACGTCGCCGGTGGAGAGGCGCAACATTTGATTGAGGGGCACGACATTCCAGGTGAGTGGTGGACCTTGTTTCGCTCGAAGCCGCTCAACGATTTGGTTGAGCGCTCGCTCAAAGCCAATCCCGACCTGAAGGCGGCGCAGGCGGCGCTGATAGTTGCACGAGAAAATATGCTGGCCCAGCGGGGCGCCTACTATCCCAGCGTCACCGGCGGTTTCTCGGCGACCCATGCCAAGTCATCGGCAGATATTTCACCGGTAACCAACACCAGTGCTCTGACCTACAGCCTTTACACGCCGCAGGTGAGCGTTTCTTTTGTGCCCGACGTGTTCGGTCTGAACCGGAGAACTGTGGAGTCATTGCAAGCGCAGGAACAGCAGGCGCGTTTTGCCCTGGCCGCAACCCATATCACGCTGAGCGCAAACGTGGCTGCCGGAGCCATTCAAGAAGCGTCATTGCGGGGACAGATTGCAGCGACCCAGGAACTCATCACCATCAACACCAACATGTTGAAGATCCTGCGGGATCAGTATGCGAAGGGATATGCCAGCGAGCTTGATGTCGCGGCACAGGAATCTCAGCTCGCGCAAGTGGCCGCTACCTTGCCTCCGCTGCTGAAACAGTTGGCTCAACAACGGGATCTGCTGACTGTGCTGGCGGGCGGATTTCCGAACCAGGATCTGGCCGAACAATTTGAGCTGTCGAGCCTGCAACTGCCGCAGGAACTGCCGGTAAGCCTTCCTTCACAACTCGTCGAGCAGCGCCCGGACGTGCGCCAAGCCGAGGAAAACCTGCATTCAGCCAGCGCCCAGATTGGAATTGCGCGTGCGAACCGCCTTCCGAGTCTTGCGCTGACCGCAGATGCTGGCAGCATGGCGGTAGTTCTCGGCCATTTGTTCTCGGGAGGCAATGGCTTCTGGGATGTAGCCGCAGGCGTCACGCAGCCCATCTTTGATGGCGGTACGCTCAAGCATCGGGAGCGAGCCGCAAGAGCCGCGTATACGCAGGCCGACGAACAGTATCGCAGCACCGTCCTAACCGCCTTTCAAAATGTCGCAGACACGCTGAATGCGCTGCAACAGGATGCCGATGCCTTGAAGGCCGCGGCGGCCGCAAAAGATGCCGCTAGCATCACCCTCGACCTGACGAAAAAACAGCTTGAATCCGGCTACGCCAACTACCTCGCGCTCTTGAGCGCAGAACAAGCCTATCAGCAAGCCCTGATCAACCTTGTGCAGGCGCAGTCGAATCGGTATGCCGACACTGCCGCGTTGTTTCAGGCTCTCGGCGGCGGATGGTGGAACCGTCCCGACATTCCGAAGAGCTAAATTAGCCGGAAGATAGCCTTGGACATCCTAAAGACGTTGCTCACATCCACAAGATAGGATTCTCATCTCCCGCATCCCGGTTTACAAAAATGGGATGTCTGGAGATCAAGCTCACTGCCTTACCACGGCTGTATTTACATTTCCGTGGGATCGCTTCTTCGATCAGGGCGAGCGGGTCTTCGAGGCTGTTTTCCTTGCGCTATGGCTTGCGTTCATGGTCTTCCTTGCCGGCTCCGCGGTACATTTCCTCCGCGATAACGCCAAGAGTAAGGTGAAGAGCAGGAAGAAACGACGTGATCGTCCATCAACTTCCGTCGTGGGATAATACTCACCCGATTGGCTTCCGTGCTGCAGATTGCTACCCCAGAAGCTATCCACCGCATTCGGCGGGTTCAAGTACTCACCATCGCTTGGATGACCGTGGAGGCTGTCGTGTCCCTGTTTGCATCGTGGAAGGCACGCAGCCCAGCCCTGCTCGCGTTCGGCGGTGACAGTGCCATCGAACTCTTTTCGGCGGTGGTTGTGCTGTGGAGTTTCCGCGCCGCTGCTGCTCACCTGGACGTCGAAAGGAAGGGTACCCGCGTCGCGGGAGCCTTGCTGTTCGCACTTGCTGCCTATGTCGCGGTTAGTTCAGCCTTGAGTCTGCTGGGCTATAGCGAACCCAGACCCACACTTGCCGGGATAGCCATTCTGGTTGTCGCCCTTGCGGTCATGCCATGGTTTGCGAAGGAGAAGCGCCGTCTGTCGGCAGCCACCGGTAGTGCTGCGTTGAGGGCCGACGCCGCACAGTCGGCATTATGCGCTTATCTTTCGCTCATCGGCTTAGTGGGATTGGCGGTTAATGCAATTTGGCACATGGCATGGGCTGATCCCATTGCGGCTCTACTCATAGTCCCGCTGGTTCTGCGCGAAGGCTGGCAGGCAACACGAGGCAAACCTTGCTGCTAAAGAGGGTGATTCCGGCCGGATGACGCTAGTGCTTTTTCGGACGCGACGCCGGGATGAGTGCTCAAGGCTGAAAGAAGGCGTGAGGCGTCGCGTTCGAAAAAGCCGTCAGAAGGAAGCCGCTGGCGCGGCGGACGCGGGACTTATGCAAATTGAATGGAGCGAGCGAGGGGTGTGGAGGGTCGCGGGAGTCGTCAAGGCCGGTGGAGGAGCAGCCGGCGCAGCTGTACAACGATGAGTCGATGGCCGAAGTGAGCCTAGGCGGGGACAGGAAGAAGATGTCTGGGTGTAGCGGAGACACACTTCGGCGAGACGCTCGGAGGTGCGCTGAAAGTGCGGTGTGTGGGCGAGTGATTTCATGCAGCCGTGGCCAGGAACGGTGGAGAACGGAGTTGGAGTTGTGCGGCTGTCAATCGTTCGACGACGGCCATCGGTCCGCCGCACTTGGGACAGCGCCACAGCGGGTGCGCTATAGGAGCGGTCGAGGTTTCCGCTTCGTTTTTCGGTGGAGTGGCGTGGAGAGCGTCGAAGCACCGTGGCAACAGGGCGGCACGCCTTCGGTTGGCGAGGAAGCCGAAGTGGCGGATGCGGACGAAGCCCTTGGGGAGCAGGTGAAGTAGGAAGCGACGGAGAAACTCATCGCGCGACAGAGTCATCCGTTTCTGCCGATTGTGGTCGGCAGAGTCACGCCAGCGAAAGGTGATCTGGCCGTTCGCCCATGCGACCAAGCGATGGTTGGAGATGGCGACGCGGTGGGTATAGCGGCCGAGATACTGCAGCACGTACTCGGGTCCGCCGAAGGGTGGTTTGGAGTAGACGATCCAGTCTTTGCGGAAGAGCGGACGTAGCCAGGCAGCGAAGAACTTGGGATGGGTGAGCGGTGCGAGTTCTCCGGCCAAGTGCAGTTGACCGCGCTCGAAGGCCGACTTCAGGCCGGCGACGAACTTGCCACGAAACACGCGCCGCAGTACAG
>JBAWBG010000385.1:0-24565 GCA_049589695.1 Candidatus Sulfotelmatobacter sp.
TCGCTGGATGAAGACATTAAGACGGAAGATGATTCTCTTCCGCGTGAAATTGCGGATTGGAGCCCCAATCCAGAGCAGCAGTACACGCAGGCTGAACTGCGGGAGATTTTGAGTAAAACGATCCAGGGACTGCCCCCGGGGTTTCGGACCGTGTTTGTACTGAGGGATGTGGAAGGACTTTCGACCGAGGAAACGGCGGCGGCGCTGGAGTTGAGCGTTCCGGCGGTGAAGTCGAGGCTGCTGCGGGCCCGCCTGCAGCTGCGCGAACGGTTGGGACGTTACTTTCAGAAACGCGAGAGTGGAGATGGCAACCAGTGAAATGCTCTGAATTTTTGCACGAGCTGACCAATTATTTGGACGGCGTGATCGACGAAACCACCAAGGTCGAGTTGGAGAACCATCTTTCCTGGTGCCATAACTGTTATGTGGTCTGCGACACAACCAAGAAAACGATTGAAATCTATCGCGACTCACAGTTGTATGAACTGCCCGAAGACCTGCGCACGCGTCTCCGTTCAGCGATTATGACCAAATGCCAGCAGCATAAGAAGCGCGGCCCGGAAAGCGTGTGAACTCCCGCGCTTAATCTTTAGCAGCAACCCGCCAGGCTTGCGATCCATCGCATATAATAATAATAAGTGTCACGCTCTGGGGTGCTGTATGCGACCTTCACGCTGTAGTCCTGTTCTCGCTTCCCTGATTCTTTTCGCGGCTTCCGCGTCTTTTTGCCAATCGAAGGATGCGGGACAATCTCAGATTACTCCGGTAGATTCGGCGGCTCAGCAGACGGCCGATCATGCGGCGCAGCCGGCGCCTGCTCCGATTTCCGCTAACGCTCCTCATATTTCCAAGCAAACTCGATTAGAGATTATTCGAGTCTTCGAGACTCAATTGGTGTATGCACGGACTTCCTTCCCGATGGGGACGAAGGGGCTTACCCTGAAAGATGGAGTGGTCTCGCCGAATGGTGTTGAGTTGGAGCAGGCGCTGAACCTTTGGGGCCCGGCGGTGAAGCCCGGCGATCCGGCGCACATCTCGTTTGTGCAAATCAAAAACGATCACATTCGCTTCGAGATAAACGGCGGGCCGATCCTGCGGAAAAAATGGTACCAGCGGGTGCAGGTTTACGGCGCCAACGGTCCCGTATCGCAGACGGAGGCGATGCCGCAAACCAATGCACATGGCTCCTGCCTGGATCTTTATTTCGATAAGTATGTACCGGAGATGACGGCCGGGCAGGTGCGCGATCTGTTGTATCCGGCGCTTGATTTTAAGGCGCGAAACAAGGAACAGGCTTACCTCGACAGCGTGCCTCCTAAAGTGAAGGCGGCCATTCAAGCGCATCATGTGCTGGTGGGGATGAACCAGGAGATGGTGCTGCATGCCAAAGGTAAGCCGCCGAAAAAGGTTCGCGAGCGGGACGGGGAAACGCAATATGAGGAATGGATCTATGGCGAGGCTCCGGCGGACGTCGATTTTGTGCGTTTCGTCGGCGATGAAGTAATCCGGGTCGAGACCATGAAAGTAGACGGCGAAAAAATCGTCCGCACGCAGAAGGAAGTCATCCTGGACCATCCGGAAGAAAAAGAAGCGAAGCAAGAGCCGCAAGTGCGTCCGGCGAATGCACCCAGTCTGAAGCGCCCGGGGGAGGATTCACAACAAGGAGCGGGGGCGGACGACGGTTCTACTCCTCGCCCAATCGTTCCCCTGCCGCCGGATTTGCCGCCACCTCCGGGTGGGCCCGGGGATCTGGCGTCGGGAAGATAACGGCAGTTAACTGAATTCTTCGAGGACGCTGAATTGAGGGCTAATTCATGGCTGCCGTCGCGCCTATGTCGGCGAAAGAGAAAGCCAGAGACACATTCGGATACTCGCGGCCATTCACTTCGACGTAAGGATAAACAAAATAGTTGAGCGGCTTGCCATTCTGAGGAGGACTAAGACGCAGGTCGCGGCCCTGGCTGAACTGCATGCGATTCACGTCGTGGGAGCCAAAAAAATAGTCGCGTTTCTCCGGATGCTTCCAGGCCTCGGAAATGTCGACCGGAATCCAGCCTTTGCCGTCGACATAAAAATCCGACCAGCAATGGTAGCCTGCGATTTCAGCCGAGTGTTGATCCGCGGGAAGCGGAAAACCGATTTCGAAGCGGGCCGGAATGCCTTGCGAGCGAGCCATGGCGATGAACAGCGAATGGAAGTCGGTGCAGTTCCCCTTTTTGGCGTCGCAGGCATAGAGCACGTCACCGTGGCCCCATCCCGTGCCGGTCTTGTCATAGCGCATGGTGGTAAAGACGTAGTCATAAATCGCACGCGCTTTGTCGAGCGGTTGAGCCTTTCCTTGCGTAACTTTTGCCGCGAGATCAGCGGGTAGGCCGGTCACCGGAACAAGAGCGTCGGGCTGCAAATCTTCCTGCCGTTCCGCGGAGGATAGTGAGACCGAAACGAGATGCGGCGCGCCCGGCCCCAGCGCGATACGCTCGTGGCGAATCACGTCATATTCAATATCGAAGTGCAGTTCGGGCTTAGCGGAATTGCCTTCGCAATAATAAATTTGGTTGCCGTACTTCGATTCCCTGGTCTTTTTCAAGGGCAGATCGCCTTTTACTGAGACGATGTTCACTTCCTGATAGGAATCCGATTGGGCTGCGGGAATCCAGATTCGAATTTTTTGGCCTGCGGAAAGATTCTTGACCGTGAAGGCGTAATGAAACGTGAAATGGCGGGAATCCTGAGCAGCGAGGGATAGAACGAAGACGAAACAGAGGGATAAAGATACGAAAGCTTTGCGCAACATAGCCGCTTCCTCTCATGTTCTCGACGGAGAACCGTCAACTGGAAACTGAACCTGGCCGGAAAAGTCCCACGAGCGTTTGAGCGGGAGTGTCATCAAGTAAAGCCACGCCTGGAAACGCGCATGGAATTAAAGATGCCGGAACAGGACGACCGATGCGACATTTTAGCAGAGGCGCGAATCGAACACGTTTGCCTTTTCTTCGTGTGCGCCGCGGTCGTTCTCTGCGGACTCTGCGATTGGAGCCTCTTTAGGCTCTGATCCTGTTAAAGCTTGAACCGCAGAGATCGCGGAGAAAATCCGCTGAGCACGCGGAGAAAGCGTCAGGTTGCTGAACCCCGCATCATTGAATTGATAGATTCAGTTAAAATTGCCAGCGTGACGGTTGCCATCCAATGCCGCGATCTGCGCAAGACTTACGACGGTAAGGTCGAAGCTGTGCGTGGGCTCAACCTGCAGATTGAAACCGGGGAATGCTTTGGACTTCTGGGTCCGAACGGAGCAGGGAAGACGACCACGATTGAAATCCTCGAGGGATTACTCGATCCGACTTCGGGCGAAGTATCGATTTTCGGGCACACGTGGCGCGAGGATGCGCGCGAGATGCGGGAGTGGCTGGGCATTTCGCTGCAGGAGACGCGGCTATCGGAGAAGCTTTCGGTGCGGGAAACGGTGGAACTGTTTGCCAGCTTTTATCGCGAGCCACGGTCGTCCGATGCGGTGCTGGAGCAATTGCAACTTACGGAGAAGGCGGATGCGTGGGTAGGAAAGCTTTCTGGTGGCCAGAGACAGCGGCTGGCGGTGGCGACGGCGCTGGTGTGCAATCCGAAAATTCTTTTTTTGGACGAACCGACTACGGGCCTCGATCCGCAGAGCCGGCGGCAGCTTTGGGATATCATTCGCGAATTTCAACGCAATGGCGGCACGGTTTTGCTGACCACGCATTATATGGATGAGGCGGAACGGCTTTGCGACCGACTGGCTATCGTTGATCACGGGCAGATCATCGCCGAGGGTTCGCCCGCGAGTTTGATCGAACGCCTGGGCGGACACCATGTAGTGGAGTTTGCCGTCGGTCATAGGACGACAGGAAATTCCGATGGAGCAGCGCTTGAGATCTGGAGCGCTCTGCCCAGTGTGGAATCGGTTCGCGAGGATGACGGCATGGTGGCTCTCAGCGTGAAGGAGCCGCATCTGACGATTCCGGCTCTGCTGGATGCGATTCGAAAGCAGAGTAGTGAACTGCAGCACCTTACCACCCGACAGGCTAGCCTGGAAGATGTGTTTGTCCGGCTGACGGGCCGGCATTTGCGGGAAGAGTGAAGGGTTCGGCGGGAAAATAAAATGGCTCTTGCGCAGCAAACTCCGGATACGAAATTGCCAGCCGCGGCCCATGGGCCGCTGAGGCGGAACGGACGCTGGTCGGGGTACCTGCATCTTCTCGGCGCGCGCATGCTGGAGTTAAAGCGAGAGCCCGAAGTGGTGTTCTGGGTGTTCGTGTTTCCTCTATTGCTGGCGGTAGGACTTGGAATTGCGTTCCGCAATAAGCCGGCAGACGCGTCTTCGGTTGCGGTTGTGACGGGGGCGGAGGAGGCCCAGGCATTGCTGCAGCGCTCTCCCCAACACGCATCGTTCAAGATTGAGGCGCAAGACGAACAGGCTGCGAGAAAGGGATTTCGGCTGGGGAAATATGATCTGGTGATCGAGCCTGATGGCGATGGCGGGTTGCGCTATCGTTACGACCCGGCGCGGCCGGAGAGCGTGCTGGCGAAAGCGGAAGTGGATAACGCTTTGCAAACGGCGGCCGGCCGGAGAGATGTGGTGGCAACAAGCGTGGTCACTTCGTCGGAGCCGGGCTCGCGCTATATCGACTTCCTGATTCCCGGGTTGCTGGGGATGAATCTGATGAATTCCGGAATGTGGGGCGTTGGATTTGCGCTGGTCGATATGCGGCAGCGCAAACTGTTGAAGCGCTTTGTGGGCACGCCCATGCGACGGGGAGATTTTCTGCTGGCTCTGATGTCGAGCCGCCTGGTGCTGATGGTCATCGAGATCGGATTGCTGCTGGCACTCGGCGTTCTCGTCTTCCATATGAAAGTATTGGGGTCGATTTTCACTATCCTGCTGGTCGGAACCGTGGGAGCACTCGCGTTTGGTGGAGTGGGATTGCTGACGGCGAGCCGGGCGCAGAAGATTGAGAGCGTAAGCGGTCTCATGAATCTTGTGATGATGCCGATGTGGGTTTTTTCCGGAGTGTTCTTTTCCTACGAACGGTTTCCCGCCGTGATTCAGCCATTGATCAAGGCGCTGCCTCTCACCGCCTTGAATGATGCGTTACGCGCCAGCATACTGGAGGGTACTCCGCTGATCCGCCAGTGGCCGCGGCTGCTCATCATGATTGTTTGGGGTGGAGTTTCTTTCGCGCTGGCGTTGAGATGGTTCCGCTGGACTTAGCCGAGGGTTAGCAGTCGAGGGTTGGCAGGAATTCGCCCAAGGTTTCTCATGTTACTTTCCGAAGCTTGGGCCTCGTCCGCGATGGGTTACGAACGAGGCCGGCTGCGGTGCTTGCGAAAGCATTACTCGACTTATGACTTCGCTACTTTGGCGGCGGCCTTTCGGACCTTCGCCCAGCGTAGCCTTTGTGCTTCGGCAATTCGGCGACGGGCATCCTTGCTCAAGGTACGGCCGGTCAACTTGAGTCTCTTCCCGCTCGAATGGCCGAGGGCATCCAGCGCTTTCCCCACTTGTCCCATCTCTTTTTCAAGACGGGTGTACTCTTTCTGTAGGGAAGCTACTACCTTGCTCATCATCATTAGAGCCTCCTTGTAGGTAAGGCTAACACGACAATACCCGCCGTAGAATATATTAGAGTGGCTTTCACTAAGAGAGAGCCATGCCAGAGAAGATGGTTGCTATGTCGCTTGAGATACACTCGCAGGTTATTGACCGGTCCCAATCGTAGATAAGAATCGCGGTGCATGCCGTGCCTTGGTGGCTTGTTCGAAGGCATAAGTGAGCCGGATGAGGGTAGGTTCACTCCAGGCACGTCCGAAGAAAGAAATTCCAACTGGCAGACCGGAAGTAAAACCCGCGGTAACGTTGATGTTGGGGTAGCCTGCGACGGCTGCAGCGTTCGAACTTCCACCGGCCACGTGGTCACCGTTGACCAGGTCGGTAAGCCAAGCCGGGCCACCCGTAGGCGCGACAATGGCATCGAGGTGATACTTATCCATAGTAGCGTCGATGCCTTCGGTGCGGGCCAGTCGGTGATTGTTCTCGAGTGCGTCAAGATATGCCTTTTCTGTGAGTGGACCTTTAACCTCGGCTTTCAAGAATAAATCCTGACCGAAGTAAGGCATCTCTTTCTGCCGGTTGCGGTCGTTGAAGTCGATGATATCTTTTAACGTTTTCACCGGAGCATTGGGCCCGAGGGATGCAAGATAGTTATTCAGGTCGGCTTTAAGTTCATACATGAAGACCAGCATTTCACTCTGGTCGAACTTACCCAGAGTTTCGATATCTGCCGGGTCAATCACAGTGGCGCCCTGCTTCTTCATGACATCGAGGGATTGCTCCATGAGAGCGTCGACGGCGTCATTGAATCCGAAGTATTTTCTGGCGACCCCGATGCGAGCACCTTTTAAACCAGCAGGATCGCAGAATTGGGCATAATCAGTGCGAAATTTATCTTGACTGTTTGCTGTGGCTGAGTCTCGCGGATCGACTCCAGTAAGCGCGCTCAGCATAATCGCGGCGTCGCGCACGGTGCGGCACATGGGCCCGGCGCCATCCTGACTGTGGGAGATAGGAATGATGCCGGCGCGGCTCACTAGACCTACGGTCGGCTTGATGCCGACGATCCCATTCGACGACGAGGGGCAGACGATGGATCCATCTGTCTCGGTACCGATTGCGGCCGCGCACAGGTTTGCCGAAACGCCGGCGCCTGAACCGGAGCTTGAGCCGCAGGGATTACGGTCAAGAGCGTAGGGATTTTTGGTTAGTCCGCCACGGCCGCTCCATCCGCTGGTGGAGTGGCTGGAGCGAATATTGGCCCACTCGCTGAGATTTGTTTTACCCAGAATGACCGCTCCGGCGGCGCGTAATTTTTCAGCGAGGAAGGAATCCTTCGCGGGCCTGGAGCCAACTAAGGCAAGCGAGCCGGCCGTGGTCATCATCCGGTCGGCGGTGTCGATGTTGTCTTTGATCAGGATCGGTACGCCGTGCAACGGTCCGCGCGGACCTTTCACTTTGCGCTCCTGATCGAGAGCTTCGGCGATAGAGAGAGCGTCGGGATTCAGTTCGATAACGCTATTGATGGCAGGACCATGTTTGTCGATTTCGGCTATCCGGTGGGAATATTTCTCTACCAGAGAGCGGGCGGTGAACTTTCCGGACTTCATTCCCGCCTGGAGATCTGTAATCGTCAGTTCATCCAGCTCGAAAGGCTTGATCACGGGAACCGGGGCGTTGTGTGTAAGCTCACGCGCGGCAGCCAGCGCGGGATGGAGAGGAGCCAGCGCTACTGCAGCGCTTCCCACTATGCTGGATTTGAGGAAGTTACGGCGGGTCGCGTCCATGCTGGCATGAGTTTTCTTTCCGGTTTTCTTTGCGGACATAGGTCGATCGTTCCCCTTGCCAAATCAGGCTCTTGAGATCGCAGGGAACATAGTAATTGAGTCGGACACTGGATGGAGTGGCATCGTGCCCGAAAGGTTCAGTGAGCGGGGTACTGCGTGAGAGCAACTGCTTGGCAGCGAAGCATCATAGGCGGGGTAAATCATTTTTACTCGTCGTTTGTGATCGCTCTCTTAAAAGGTGGATTCTCGGGACTTTCGTTGTCTGCTTGCGAATCACGCGAATCTTTTTCGCGGTCGCGGTACGGCTGTCGAGCGAGGAACTGTGGCGTGTCGGTTTCAGAAATTTTGTCCCAGGCGCCGTTGTTCGAAGCAGGCTCGCTAAAGAGCGATAGAGAGGCTGTCTCAAGCAGAAGTTCTAGTTCGCTGATGCGATTCGCTTTTTTGTCATACTCGGTCCGTTCCGATACAGACAAGCCGCCAAAGATTTCATCTTGTCGAGTTTTACGCTGCTCTCTAAGCAGGCGTAGCACTTCTGCTCGTGGCGTTTCGCGATCCATGGTGGACTCCGGTGAACCGCGATCGCTCAGGTCGGACGGGGGAGCGAGGGAGGAACAGGCAACACTGTACGCTGAACGACATAGGTATGTCTATCAGAGAGCATTACTGGGACCATTAGATTTCGCGGGCCTTTCCCGTTAAGGGCCAGCGCGAGAGAATGAATACGAAGGGGCACAAGGGACGGTGCTCGCGACGATGCGTCGGTGCACGCAATATTTTGTGTGCATTTCTCATTGGATGTGTATATAATCAAGACCAGCTAAGTTTGACTCACAAGCAATTGAAGGTCGGTACCGCCAACCAGCGTCACCCCCGTCACTAGCAGCGAATCTTCTCAGCACAATTCAAGAAACAAGAAAAGAATAGGACTATCAATGGCAGAACAAGGAACAGTGAAGTGGTTTAACGACGCCAAGGGCTATGGTTTCATCAGCCGTCAGAATGGCGAGGACGTCTTCGTGCATTTTTCCGCTATTCAAGCAGGCGGCTTCCGCAGCCTGCAAGAAGGCCAAACCGTGCAGTTCGACGTGACTAAAGGCCCCAAGGGCTGGCAGGCGGAGAACGTTCAGGCTGTCTAAGTGACACCGCTTTCTAAGCGATAACAAAATGCCCGCGATCCATAAGGATTGCGGGCATTTTTGTTGCGAAACTGTCTCCGGCTGACTCAGCCGAGGGCTACTTGCGTGCCTGCTGCACCATCTCGACCAGAACTTTTCGGGCATCGTTTACATTCCGTACTTCGCGCAGGAAAGCAATGCGCGCTCCACGCACCCCGTCTGCGGTTTTGAGGCGTACGTGAAAACCAAGCCGATCCACTGAGGTCATCGCGGCCTCCTGGGATTCGATCCCGGCGCTCTTGCGGGCCAGCAGAATAAGTGCGTCTTTGTGGTCGGCATTCATATGCTCGATGATCCCGGCTGCGACTTCCGCGAGCGGATCGGGTTGTGCCTGATCGTACTCTGACGCTCTAACCCAACCCATCACGCCAAAGCCTCCAACGTAATAGACGTCGACGACATCCATCCGGTAAAAAGAGAAATCCTCGAAGTCTACCCAGTATTTGCTGTTGGCATAGCGCTTGAGATAGATCTTGCGGGCGTCGGCGACTTCGGGCTCAGGGATGATCTGAACATTTCCCATTAACGTGACTCGCGACGCGCCCAGCGGATCGCCTTCTCCATCCGCTTGCGTGACCAGCAGACTGGCGCGAGGGTCGCCTTGCAGATTCTGAGTGTGCATCGCCATGGTGCTGATGAGAAATATGGGACGCCCTTGCGCATCTAGGCCGTAAGGCATTACGGATCCAAAAGGAAACCCGGGCTGCTTGCGCGAAAGCGTGGAAAGGCTGCCGATGCGAGCTAGATACACCAAGGTGCGAGCTCGCTCCGAGAACGAAGGCTCCGGAGGCGATGGCTGGTTGCTTACGGTGGCAGTGCCGCCGTGATTACGCGTGGAAGGAGTAGTCATAATTTACGGTGTGTGCTTATGCTATTGCACCAGTCTAAATGAAATGACCGTGTTGTTCCCCGCAACGGATTGTTTCTCGGGCGTGCGAATGCTAGACTCTGGTTGATAAAAGAGGAAATTAAGATCTCATCGTCGCTCGAGCGGGAGTAGTTCAGCGGTAGAACGCCAGCTTCCCAAGCTGGATGTCGCCGGTTCGATCCCGGTCTCCCGCTCCATTTTTTCTAATCGAAGGTTAGCACGCGCTGGTTGAGCGTTACGCGTCCCGTTTTCATATCTCTTTCTTCCATCCATGGTCTGGGTTCTGTAAGGCTTCCTTTTAAGTGAAGGCTTGAGTTGAGCGAATCTGACTGCTGGAACCGCTTACGCGTCTGAAGACTAATATGGTAATAGAAGCGATGTTTTGCAATTGTGTTTTCAGGGCGAATTGCGATGAGCCGTAGCGCATGCGTGATCGGCGCCGGTCCTAATGGGCTGTCTGCGGCGATTGTTCTGGCGCAGGCAGGAGTGCCAGTCGAAGTGCTGGAAGCTGAGTCTACGCCGGGCGGCGGAGTACGCACGCTGGAATTGACTTTGCCGGGCTTTCGGCATGACTTCGGTTCGGCAGTTTATCCGCTTGGAGCAGGCTCGCCGTTCTTCTCGTCGCTGTCTTTGAGTAACTACGGGTTGGAGTGGATTCATTCACCGGCGGTCTTGGCACACCCATTCGATGATGGGACGGCCGTGATGTTGGAGCGCGACCTTGGTGAAGCAACAAATTCGCTTGGGGTAGATGGAGCGGCATGGGACAAGCTCATGCGTCCGTTCGTCGAGCACTGGAGTGAATTTGCCGCGGAGATTTTGCGTCCGGTTTCATTCATGCCGAAGCATCCGTGGCTGATGGCGCGCTTTGGCATGGTTGGGTTGCGGTCGGCGGAAGCTGTGGCTCGCCGATTTCGCAGTGAACGAACGCGAGCTTTGTTCGCGGGGTTGGCGGCGCACTCTTTTCTTAGCCTGGACGAGCCGTTGAGCGCGGCATTCGCAATCCTGATGGCCGTCCCGGCGCATGTTGTGGGTTGGCCGATTCCTCGGGGCGGCGCGCAGGCAATTACTGATGCGCTCTGCGCAGTTCTCTCTAGACTAGGAAGCAAGGTAAAGACTTCATCGCGAGTGCAGAGTTTTTCGGCATTGGGCGACTACGACCTGATTCTTTGTGATTTGACCCCCCGTCAACTCATTGCGCTTGGAAGAGAAAAATTATCTGACGGCTACAGGCGGCTGCTGGAAAGATTTCGCTATGGGCCGGGCGCCTTCAAAGTTGATTACGCGTTGAGCGCACCCATTCCGTGGAAGGCTGCTGATTGTTTGCGAGCGGCCAGCGTGCATCTGGGGGGAAGCTTCGAAGAGATTGCGGCGTCGGAGAAGGCAGTTCGAAACGGAAAGCACGCGGAGCGTCCGTTTGTTCTGCTGGCCCAGCCCAGCTTATTTGATAGCTCGCGCGCTCCGGCCGGCAAACATACGGCTTGGGCTTATTGTCATGTGCCGAATGGATCGAAAGTAGACATGCTGGAGAAGCTGGAGAATCAGATTGAGCGTTTCGCTCCCGGCTTTCGTGAATGCATTTTGGCGCGCCGCGTGTTTTCTCCGGCCGATCTCGAAAGCATGGATGCCAACCTGGTGGGAGGCGATGTTGGAGGCGGTGTCATGGACATTCGTCAGTTTCTTTTCCGACCGACATGGCGGCATTATGCTACGTCAGCCCGGAATATCTATATTTGCTCGGCATCTACTCCGCCAGGCGGAGGAGTGCACGGCATGTGCGGATACAATGCGGCGCAGATGGCCTTGTCGAAGTTGGGCGATCAATAGCCGTAATGAAGCGCTACTCGATGAAATATTAGTATTCACTCTCGCGGAGCGACCGTAGGCCATTCGACGGCGCGAATTTCACCTCCTGGTTCGCGCGTGAGCGCCGGGGCATAGAGTCCTAGATATTGACGGCGCCACCAATATCCCGAGGCGCGTTTTTCCGGCATTGACGTAAACCAATATTGCCAAAGCACTGCGCGGACCTCACGTGGCGGCATTTTCGGAAAGGGATTGTTCGCGAACAGAGAAAGGACGTCTTTGTCATTCGAGAGCAGACGCACTTCGGTTCTGGGCACTATGGGATAGTCTTGCCACGAGCCCAACGAAGCAAACCAGAGATTCCAATCGAAGCGCGGCTGATAGGGCGCGTAAATGCGAGGCGGCTTCGCGGGATCCTGAGGCTTATAGCGGAAGGGATATGCGATCCAGTTTTGTCCATCCTCAGAACCTTGGAACTCTATCTCGTAGCGGCCCCGGGTCATGATTCCGAAAAGCCCGTAACGATTGGCGATGCGCAACGGCTCCAGCGCCGTTACTGGCGCCATGGGAAGGGGCACGGGGGAGAACATCCAGATCAACTCCGCGGTTGTTGCGTAGAAAATCCAAGTGAGGACAAGGCCGGTCAGAGATAGCTTCAGCCGTTTGAAGAGGTGGACAAAACCGGCTGAACTTTGCGGTTGGCTTTGCACGGGTGTCGAATTCAGAGTGAGAGAGTTCTTCCAGCTTTGCGGCAGTAAGCGCTGCAAAAAGCGATCATCCAGCAAAAGAAATCCTAATGACAGAACCAGGTAGTTTAGAAATGTGTAGTTGGCAGTGAGAATGATTCCCAGTTCCCAAGGAGTGACAATCAGGAAACAGACGACGCGCCAGCGGCGCGGCAGAAACAACATCCAAACGAGGACTAACTCCAGTGCGAGAGTTGCGAAGACAGACGCGGCGTGAAACCAGTGCGGCAGGTGTTGCACGTACCAACCGATCCATGTAGGCAAGGGACCATTTTGATAGTAGTCATCCATGGCGGTGAAGTGACGCCATTCAGGATCTCCACCGAGAATTTTTGCAACACCGGATTCGAAGTAAATGCGGAACCATTCCCATTGCAGCAGAAACAGACTGGCACGCGAGGGCGACGATGCCAGTCCCAGGCCCGGACGGAATCCGCGCGGAGCGAAGAAGAACGCGATGAATCCTGCTTCGAGCAGCATTCCGTCCGACTGATAATTGGAGAAATCCTGTGCGGCGCTCACAAAAGAAAGGAAGCAGACGAAACAGATCGCCAGCATTCCGCGCGGCCATACATTCGCCACTAGCAGCAACGACGCGACCATGCCTACCCAGCATAGGGCGGTGAGCATATGGGGGCCGCTCGAAAGCCAAAGCAGAGTAGGAGCAAACCACAAGCCACGACCGTAACCAAGTGAATGAAGTACGGCTCGAAGATATTCGTTAGCCGGGAGAATTCCATCGGGGCTGATGAGCCCGCGGATCTGAAATACCAGGGAGAAAAAAGCTGAAAAATAAATGCAGCCGAGGGCGCGCAGAAAAAGCCATCGCGGCACCATGCGATCGCGAGGGCCCTGCTCCGCGTCAAACAACCAGCGGGTTGCGGAGGCAAGCCGGTACATGAGCTTCGCTCATTATAGCGATCTGACGAAAAGGCCTCATCTTTCGTCAGGCGTCGTGCTGATCACTCGCAGCAGAATTCCGCTTCCCGCCCTAATCTTTACGTCGCCGTGCTCAGATGCCAGCGTGATCTCACCAACTGGATTGGTTCGACCCGCGTGGACGATTGTTAAATCGGAGAACCCGTAGACTCCGCAGGCATCGGACGAAAACAACCAAAGCGCTTGCGGCCGGTCATTGCCCGCGACGTCAGCGCGGCACTTCGTCCCCGGCTTGGCAGAGACCTGCACCAGGACGCCATTGGGTGTGGGCTGACCCACAGATCGCAAGCCGTTGGCAACTGGCCCGCCTCCGCGATAAACAACTTCGCCGCCAATCTGATCTGTGGTCCAGGTGTTTTCCGGTGTGCCGCGGTCAGGACCAAATTCCGGAATTTGCGCATCCTCTACCTCCATCATCGATGCGATTGCTCTCACATTCGTGGTGATGGGGACTCTCCGGCCGGACACAATCAGGGCATCAAAACGGATGGACAATTGCGCGGCGTTTGCAGCTTTGCCGCGCTCAACATTTATTACCCGGCCAACTACTTTGAGGCCGGGGTGAAGTGTTGATCCTGACGGCAAATGAATGTCCTGCATGAGCCGCGCACTAATGACCTCTCCGGAATTGGCCTTGTGCGAATTCAGCTCCGAATTCAAACGGACCGGCAGGATTGTACCTGCGGCGATTGCGCTTTGAGCCAGCAACTGAGTTGCGAACATTGTGGTGAACACTGTCGCGAAGATTGTCGCGACCAGTGCGGCGCAAGAAAGAACTCGCACGGTAGGAATCGAGTTCATAATATTTCTCCTTTCTGATCCTGCATCTGATCCTTCAACGGACTGCGGAGACTTAGCCCGTTTTTCCTAGTGCGACCTGCCGGCTAGGCAGCCTAAGCACTAAGGATTTGTGCCGACAACGTAAACTTTATCCGCCGAGACTAAATCCGCGTTGTGAACCTCAGTCTTCAATCTTATGGAATGCCAGCCGCTCATTTTTTGCGGCTTGGGAATAAAGGTTAGGAGATACTGATGGCCGAGATGAGCAGCCATATCGTCGAGGTAAGGGTCGAAGCTTACGGGTGGGCCATTGAATCCGATGTAATAGGACTCGCCGCCGGTCTCATCGGCGAGCCGCGAGAGATAGATCTGACCCCAATAGGTGCGCCCATAGCTATGACCGTCGTGGCCAACTCCAGGAGTGTAAATGGCAAAGACGACTACGCCGGCGCGCTGGGCGTCTTCGATTGCGGCACTGAGGTAAGGATCCTGCGGATCCCAACCGCCATAGTAGGGATCGATTCCGTCGGTAACCATGATAACTTCTCGTCGCGCCGAAGTTTGCGGCCAATGCTTGAGCAGATCGGTGAGAGAGAAGTAAGGACTACCGTTAATTCCCCGTTCACCCAAGGGCAGCCTTAGAGATTGCGCCGCCGTAACATGATCGGCAGTCAGGTCTTGTTGCACTTTCGCGATCCCGTTCTGCATGTAGGCTACTCCGACCTTGGTCGATTCCGGCTGAGACTTAATAAATTGGCGAAGCTCGTTCAATTGAGAACCGAGGCTCGCGTTGGATCCATCATCGAGAAGAATGAAAAGTTCGAGGGCTGCGTTGTCTCCCCGCGCGGGCACCCAATCGGTAACTTCGTCACGGTCCCGGCCTTCGAACACGATGACATCCGGACGCGTGACTTCCGGGACATCTTTGCCGTGAACCGCTTCTACGGTTACCAGCAAATGGGCTGACGCCGCGGGCGCGGAGGCTTCTTGTGCGGGCACGGAGGTGGCCAAAAAAGCGGCCAAAGCCGCGCCTGCGGTACACAATAAAAAAGAGAGTTTATACATTGCTCTTCTCCCACAAAGCCTTTGCGCTGGCGCGCTGGTTGGCGCGGTCAGCGTTCTGGCAAGGCTTTCATAATTAGATGCGCTTAGAGATGCGCGCGGGAGTGGTTTTGAGGTTGTCTTTAATCCATGAGCAACAAATGGGATGTGACATTCGAAGGGTATAGCTAACCACAACCGCCTTCGCGATATCGCCGCAGCTGCAAACGCCTGCTCGAAGGATTCGCCACTTCAGATCAAAGATGGATGCGGTGCACTGACATTGCGAAACCTGCGCCGCAGGGGAGACTAGCTAAAGTTCGTCGTTATATTCCCGGCTCTAATTGATTCTGACTATCGACACTTCCCGACACAACCGCTAAAACGTTGAAACTCTTTCATCTGGGTTTTAAGGGTTTCCAACAAGAAATAAGGTCAAGCGTTATCGCTTGAGTTTCAATCGGGAGGGGTTTGTGATCTTCAAGAGACTGTTGCTGTTGGTGTGTGCCGTGGCCACGGTGGGTGGCAGTGCGCTGTGTGCCGCGCAGGGTGAGTCGTCGAGTTTCTTCACAAGCTGGGAAGATCGCGTGCGCAGCACGCTGGCGCAGCAACCGTCGTGGCCCATCCCTCTGGTGACGGCATCGTCGGGATTGTTGCAGGTGGCGCGCACAGATGTTGTGCGACAGATTGCGCTTGCGGGTAACGACACGTGGAACTATGACAACGGCAAGGGCGTTAGTCTGGTGCCCTGGTACAACCTGGAATTCGATGCGCTGGCTCCGCCGTATGTTCAACACAATTCGAAAGTGGAGGATGGCTTTGGTGACTTTTCCATGATGCTGAAATATCGCGTAGCTGCCGCCAATGAAGAAGGCGGCAATTATTCGTTGAGCGTTTCTCTGACAGGTACCTTGCCGACCGGGAGCTACAAGAATGGAAGCCTGGCCTCGACCGTTACTCCCATCGTTTGTGGGGGCAAAGGTTTTCGCAGGTTTGACGTGCAATCCAGTATCGGCGTGGTCCTGCCCGCAGGTTACACGGCAAAACTAGGTCGTGTGGTGGCATGGAACACCGTGGCGCAGTATCACCTAATCAAATTTCTCTGGCCGGAGATCGAAAGCAATGCGACTTTCTATCACGGTGGAACGAATGACGGCCACGTGCAGAATTTTGTGACGCCCGGATTGATGCTGAGCAACTTCAAGCTGAAGCATGACTCCCGTAACCGGCTGGCTCTAATCTTCGGCGGTGGCATGCAGATTGCGACTTCGCAATTCCACACTTACAATCATGGGCTGGTGCTGAGCTCGCGCTTGCTTTTCTGATGACGCGATGCGGGGCGATTGCGACTTGCCCTTGAGTCAGTGAGAAGGATATTTTTCTTTGCTTTGATCCTTAAACTGCTGGGCGGTTCCAACAAAAAATTCCTCATACTTTTGTTTGCCGGAAGTTCCAGAGGCTTCTCCGTTGAGCTTCCCCCAAATCATTGCTGAGTCTCCCGAATCTGGAAGCGAGAACATATTCTGGCCGGAATAGTAATAGTAGCGATCGCGCGCCCATCCGTACTGTTCGGCCGAAGAAGTTCGCAATACTCCGTCTGCGGGGATTTTAATGGTGTATTCGCCGTGATCCATGGGCAGTGGCGGAGCGCCTGGCACCTCGAATTCGATGCGCACCCAGCCCGTGAAGCCTTCAGGAATTAAGAACCGTGAGGAGCGAAGGCTTTCATGCCGCGCGCCGAACCCAAGCCAAATTGAAAGCGCAATCAACGGAGCGAGAACGAGAATTCCGACAACGATTTGGGCTGACCGTTTCGCAGCGTTTGGGAAAATCCAGCTGGGCGCGACACCTTCGGTTTTTCTGAAGCTTACGATTGCGGAATATACGGTCACGAGCGCAAGAAGAGCGAGGGCTAGGAATGGCAGTATCATCAGCAATCAATCGATGGAGTTGCGTCCCATCCACACTGGTGGTTGCAGGACATGATCTTGTGCTTGTGAAATCCACGCCGCACCAGGTTGACCGTCGCGGGCGCGTAGAAAGACCAGATCAATAAGCAGGCAATGAGTCCAACTCTGGCTGCGGCATACGGCCGGAAAAGGCTAATGCAAGCGGCGATGAGGAGGAGAAAAGATCCGAACAAAGAGACGATCTCGAGGGGATTGAAGGGCGCACCATACACGGTCAGAGCGAGTAAGGCATAGACGTGAAAGCCGGTGATCACACTGGCGACGAAATAGAGGCAGAAGGGAAGCATATTAAACAAAGCCTGGGGATCTGGTTTTTCTGCGCCAATCCCGCATGGCCTAGGGCTTAACTCCCATTTCAAAGTTTAGTGTCGAGAGAGCGAGCCGGTACTGATACTGAGCATTGACATAACCAATTGCGGCATCGGTCTGGTTCAACTGTGCCTGGCTGAGTTCGACGATAGAGCCTAACCCCAGCTGATAACGACCCTGGGCGAGACTCAACCCCAGGTCGGCTTCCTTGGCCAGTTCGGCTTCCACGCCGACGCGCTGAAAAGCGGTGTTCGCCGATAGCCACGCGGTGCGAACATCACGCACCACCCGGTCGCGCAAATCACGGGTATTCTCGGTTGCAGCTTGCGCCCGATACTTTGCTTCCGAAGCTTCTGACGTCAAGAGAAAGCCGTTAAAGATAGGGATACTCATGTTCACGCCGATGGCGCCATACCAACTGGAAATGAAATAGTTGGAGAAGCAACCTCCGAAGCAGTCAGGGCGGACGGGAGTAACTCCGGCGATGCCGAGAGCGCTAATGGTAGGCAAAATCTGATCGCGTTGAGCGCGGCGAAATTTTTCCGCCGCCTGTTGATTATAGGTGAGCGCCTGCAAATCGGGACGTTGCTGCAACGCGGTATTGACGAGCACGTCCACATCCGGCGGGGGCGCAGGAGGCTGAGCGTCCTCTTCGCTTAGTTCGTAGTGGACTTGTTTGTCGAAGCCGAGAACTTCGGTGAGGGCCGCGATGGTGGAATCGACATTGTTTTGTGCATCGAGTTGCAGCAGTTTGGCTTGAGACAGATTCACATCGGCAAACGACAAGTCGAGAGTTGATTTCAGTTTGTTCCGGGTAAGTTCATCCACCTGATGTTGCACTGAGCCTCGCGTAGCGACAGTTTGTTGCGCAACCTTGAGTAGAGCCTGGGCCTGAAGCGCGTTATAAAAGGCCTGGTCGGTGGCCAGAATAATGTCTTCGGTGGTGGCGAGCGCATTGGCGTTCTGTGCTTTTTCCTGAAGCTTTGCAGAGGACACGAGATTCGTGGTCCTGCCAAAGTCGGTAATCAGTTGGCTGAGGCTGACTCCAGCGCCTGCATGTTCAAGCAGGCGAGAAGCGGTCAAGGCACCGGCTCCAATGCGACTGCCTTCGGTGGCGTCGACTGCAGTAATCGCGCCGTTAAAAGTGGGGAGTTCTGCTGACCGGGTCTGGCGATAGATTTGATGTTGGGCCAGCCCCAGCAAACGTCCGACACTGATTCGAGGATTGTTTTTGAGGGCCAATTGCTCGGCCTCGCTGCGAGTTAAACGAATGGCGCCAGCGGGCGTTTGGACGGCCTGCGGCGGATCGACGGAGGATGCCGTTTGCAAGACGGAACCGCGCGGAAAACTGACGACCAGCGTTGCCTGCGCCCCGGGAGGCACGGCATGCCCCGCTTGTTGTGCTGATTGCGGCTGCGGAGCGGAGGGTAGATTTTCGACTGGGTGCGGCTGGTCAAGCGTTTGTGCGAGGCTACTCTGCGGCAGAACCGCCCATAGCGCTGCCAGCGCGCAACGGATGAAAGCATTGCTCCGGGTTATCGAACTCCTGGTCATCGCGCCTCTCGATCTTCTGACGAAAGTGGCGGGGGCGTCCCTGAGCGGTTCGAGCAATCGTGACGTTCTCGTTTCATTTCGCTGGCTCCGTCTGCGGAGTTGCTGCGGTTTGCGGATTCTTTTTGCCGTATACCAGCAAGTAAGCGGCGGGCACGATGAAGATGGTCAGCACCACGGAAGAAGTCAAACCTCCAATGATGGCCTTGGCCATGGGGGCATACTGTTCCGCGCCAGTGCCCAGTTTCAGCGCCATTGGAATCATTCCAATAATGGTCGCCAGAGAAGTCATCAAAATCGGCCGCAGACGCACCCGGCAAGCGGTGATCACTGCGTCCGCCGGGGTTAGTCCCTGGCGCTCAAGGTTGTGAGCGAAGTCAACGATCAGAATGCTGTTCGAGTCGGCGATACCAACCAGCATCAACACACCCATCAACGACATGACATTCAATGTGGCGTGAGTGAGCGGCAGTATGATCAGCACACCAACGAACCCCATGGGAATTGCGAGCATAATCAGAAAAGGATCGATGAATGACTTGAACTGCGCAGTCAGGATGAGGAAGAGCAGGAGAAACGAAATCAGGAAGCCGAAGGCAAAGCTCTTGAACGAGGCCTCCATACCCTGCACCATGCCGCGCAGATTCACACGCACGTTGGAAGGGATCGACTTTTCTTTGGCGAGAATGTTGCGAATGGCGCTGGTCACGCGTCCCAGGTCTTCTCCGTTAGGAGTAACGAAGATATCGACGGCTCGCTGGATCTGATAATGGTCTACTTCGGTCGGGGTCAAAACCTGTTTCACGTCGACGACATTCTTGAGGACCGTAGTCGGCCTGCCCGGGCCAAGACATGCCCATGCAGAGTGGCCGGTGCCGGGCTGGGGAGGGCCGGAGGGACCGCAAGTCATTCCCGCTCCGCTCCCCGGATCGCGCAGCGGAATCTGTCCCAGGTCGGCCATATTATGAATTGCGGCGTCACCGTGCTCGAAGTACTGGACCGTGAGGTAATAGTCGTTTCCGCTCTTGCGATCGACCCAGTAATTGGGGGCGATCATGTAGTTGGAATTGAGCGCCGTGATGACATTGTCGACCACATCCTTTTGCGTCAGCCCTAACTCACCTGCGTGCACGCGGTCTACGTCAAGCCGCAGAGCCGGATAATTCATATCTTGCGGAATAAAGACCTGGCCGACGCCGTGCACTTCGCGAATGCGAGCGGCCAAGTGCTGCGCGATGCCGTAAATCTGATCCAGATCAGGGCTGCTGACCTGCACATCGATGGGAGCTGGCGCACCCGAGTTCAAAATGGCGTCGACCATCGAACCACTGGAAAAGAATGTGCGAACATCGGGGAACTGGCTGGCCATCGCTTTCTGCACCCGGTCCATATATTCGAAGCTGCTGAGGTGGTGCGGTTCGTTCAAGGCTACCTGGACAGTTGCCGTGTAGGGACCAGAGTTGGTGGTGTAGAGCGAGGAAAAGTCAGGAACGACGCCAATGTTGGAGACAATTCGTTTGAAATCCTTTGGTTCAACTTCGTGGCGGATCAGATCTTCCACCTTGGCCACGTATTGGTTTGCCAGCTCAATGCGGGTGCCGGTGGGGACTTTCATATTGATGGTGAACTGTCCGGCGTCCGTCTTGGGAAAAAACGCCAGGCCTAACAATGGATAGATTGCCAGGCTTACCAGAAACACGCCGCTTAAAATCAATACAGTAAGCCCTGGACGCAGCAACGCTCGTCTCACCCAGTGTTCGTAGTAATCGAGGAGCTTGTTGAACATCCGGTTGAAGTGGGCGTTGAACCGATCCATCCAGGATTGACTTTGCGCGGCGGTTGGCTCGACTTCATACCCATCATCCTTTTTTCCATGCTCTGGGACATGGTGAACGGCCTTCAAGAAGCGCGAGCAGAATAGGGGGATTACCGTCATCGCCACGACAAACGAAGCCAGCAGGGACAAACAAAATGCCAACGCCAACGCCGAAAAGAGAAACTTGGCCACGCCGTAAAGAAAAACGACAGGGAAGAAATCGACCACATCCACCAGCGTCGCAGCCAGCACGGCCAGGTTTACCTCCGTGCCGCCGACCTCAGCGGCGATCATGGGCGCGGCACCCATTTCCAGATGGCGATAAATGTTCTCCAGCGAAATGACCGAATTATCGATCACGCGGGAAAACGCCAGTGCCATTCCGCCCAGGATCATCGTGTTGATAGTTCCCCCCATCAGGGCGAGCACCACGAACGCGGCCAGCGCGGATAAGGGTATGGATAGCAACACCGCCGTTGTCGCGCGAAAACTTCCCAGAAAAATGAGAATCATCAGGCTGGTAAGAATCAAACCCAACAGGCCTTCATGCAATACAGTGCGAATCGCCTCCTTCACAAACACTGACTGGTCAAAGACAACACTGGTCTTCATCTGCTGGGGGATGTCGTAGAGGTGCTTGATGAGTTGGCGGACGCCGTCCACCACGGCGATGGTGTTGGTGTCGCCGCCCTGCTTCATGATCGGGATATAGGCAGATCTCTGGCCATCAATCCGCACAATGTTGGTTTGAATTCCGTGCGCATCCTCCGCTTTTCCAATGTCATTGACCGTGACCCAGGAGTGGCCCTTCACCTTGAGCGGGACCTCGCCCAGTTGCTTCATGTTGTCAACCAGGCTGTTCGAGTAGACGAAGTAGTCGTAGGGCCCCATTTTTACGTCGCCTGCGGGAAGGATCAGGTTGGAATCATTGACTGCGCCGACCACGTCCATCACGCTGAGTTGACGGGATTGCAGTTTGTAGGGATCGACGTAGACCATGATCTGGCGGTAGATTCCACCGAAGACGCCAGGAATTTCGGCGCCGGGAACGACTGCGATCTGGTTGCGAATCTGAAACTGGGCGTAATCGTGAAGTTGAGTTTCGTTGAGCCCTTCGCCTTTGACGGTAACCAGCGCTACAGGAAGACTGGAAGCATCGAACTTGAGGACGACGGGAGGCAGAGTGCCCGGGGGCAAACGCTTCAAGTCGGCAAGCGCCAGGTTCGACAATTGACTTACATCGGCGTCAGCGCTGGTACCGGGTTGGAAATAAACGCGGATGATACTTACGCCTAACATGGAGCGCGATTCCATGTGGTCGACGCCGGATGCAAGAGTAAAGAACCGCTCCAGAGGATCGGTAATATCGGTTTCAATATCCTCTGGAGGCATGCCTGTGTAGAAGGTGGCCACTACGACCTCGGGCAGATTGATCGGGGGGAACAAATCCACCGGCATCCGCGCCAGGCTGGTCACGCCGATGACCAGAAGCGTCAGGCAGATCACGATGATGAAGTACGGATTGCGAATCGAAAAGCCTGGCATAATGTTTGTCCAGTTTCGCCGCAGCGCTGGCTAGGGAAAGCAGCCTGCGGATTACTGTGTATTCTCCTCGTGGTACTGCATCATGGGCACTTCCCGAGGATGAACTTTTTCTCCCGGCTTTAACCCACTGCGATCACTGACAACGACCTGCTCACCACGGTTCAATCCCGAGAGAATTTCGGCATCGCTCGCGGTCTGAAGGCCTACCTGCACAGAACGTTCTTCCAGTACACCGTTCGCGTTAACCACGAGAACGGTGATTTTCTCGCCTTCGTGATTTAAAGCCTGGATGGGCACGGTCGGAACATCGTGTTCTTCTTCGAGATTTAACTTTGCCTCCGCATAGAGGCCGGGCAGCAAAACGCGTTGTGGATTAGAAACATCCACTTCAGTGTGCATGGTGCGGGTATCTTCCCGCACATCTACGGAAAAGCGCGCGACCTTGCCGGGAAAAGTGCGGTTCAGGGAAGGCACGCGAACGTCCACGGCATCGCCCACTTTGATATAGCGAACATAAGATTCCGGCACCGGAATCACGAGGCGGAATAGATCGTCTTCTGAAAGGCGCACGATGGGCATGGCCTGAGTACTTGAGCCGGTTCCGGCCTGCACCAGCGTGCCCAGGTTTGCGTAACGCTCGGTGACCACTCCAGAAAATGGGGCTGTAATTTTCGAATAATCGAACAGACTCTGGTCGTGAACCAACTTCGCCTTGGCCACGCTCATCTGGCTTTGAGCCGCTTCGAGAGCCGCCTGGCCGGCGTCTACTTGCGACGATGCGGCGAGATCCTTGCCCTGGGCATCATCCACCTCTTGCTGCGCAACAATTCCCGGCTGGCTTTGAAAGACTCCGTTCAAACGCGTGTATTCCAGGTGTAGCGCTTTGTACTGCGCTTCGTAGCGGGATAGTTCGTGTTGCGCCCGAGTCACCTGGTTTGCCGCGTTCTTGATCTCCGCTTCATCTTCCTGAAGTTGCGCTTGCAGCTCTGGGATCTCAAGAACTGCCATTACCTGGCCCGTCTTCACGTGAGTTCCGTAATCGACACTCAGTCTTTGTACGAAGCCGGATTCCTTCGCGTAAACATCAATTTCCTGGAAGGGTACCAGTTCGGAAGATAAGGTAAGGAACTGGCTGAGGGACTTTTTCACTACATCGGTCACTCCGACCGTAGGAACGGCCGTGCTGGCCTGAACCCGCTCATCGCGGCTTCCTGAACAGGACGACAATACCGCCGTCGCAGCCACCAGGCTCGCAAGGAGGCAGGAAAGCAACGGCGTCGAAGGGCGGGGCCGCGTACCGAACCTAGTGCATGCTTCAATCATCGAATTATCCTCGCTTGTTCGGTTTCGCTTGCTCAAGGCAGCCTCTTCATGATTTCGCCCAATTTCGCGACGGAAAAATCCTCGGATTGGCAAAAACGAATTATTTCTTGCTCCGCCTGTCGCATTCGATTTGCCGCGGCCGGAATGCGCGGCGCAACCTGCAGCGGAACGGTAAGAATTCCGTGCCGGTCGCCGTGCAATAAATCTCCTGGCCGTACGTCCATTCCGCCCACGGTGACTTGTCCCCCAATTTCAAAGATATGGGCGTAGGCGTGAGAAACGGCAACACTTCCGGCGAACAGCTGAAATCCCATTTTGCGCACGGAAGGCAATTCACGCACGGCCCCGTTCGTCACATACGCGACGCAACCCACAGCCTTCAAAATTGCAGCATGCATGTCCCCCACAAAAGCGCCCCGTCCCGGATGATCATCCATATCCTCCAACACCAGAATGCGCGGGGCGGGAACTTCGAGAATGCTGTTCCAGAAATCGGCACGGTCGTGGAATGTGCCGCCGCCTATCGGTGGCTCTCCGCTGCGCAGATGGGCAGTTGCGGCGTAGCCGACAGTGGGTGGAGCGTCCTCAAACATGCAGCGGATGCGTGCGTCGGCAAAGCCTGTATTGTGCAGCCTGACATTGAACGACTCGATGGCATTCGCGACCATGCAGGTGTCGTATTGGCGTAGAGCGCCGAGCTCATCTTCCGTCAACGAATGCGCAGCCTGCATAGAATTTCCTTTCGAGAACTGGAATTGAAGCGTCTACCGAATCGGCGTTTGTCGGTCATCCCACTCGTCGCTAGACCACGACCGCGAATTCGCTCCTAATGAAGATGCGTGCCACCCTGTCGGCGGATATAACGTTTCCAAATCTCAACGCTAAACTGCGAAGTAACAATTCAGCGAGATCCGATAACCGAGATCCGATAACCAGGAACCTATAAAAAGGATTTAGGAGTGGGAGGAGGCCGATTGTAGAGGCTTGTATCGCAAACGAGACTACGCAGCAAGGGGCGGGCAAAATCAATTCGAGGATGAAAACTGGGGACTTGCGCAATTGCGAAAGAAAATACTGGAGGACTCCAGACAGCGGCGTTCTTGGTAAGGCGCTGCGGCCTCGCATCCGGAACGGCGTGTTTTTGTATGGTGCTGACTGGACGAGAGGAAGTATCCTGAAGAGAATAATAGCGGGTCGCCACGCTCATCGTCAGGGAGACCACAGCAATTACAACAACCACCGCACTCCAAATTTTGCGCTGTTGAGTTATAAGATGGTTTGGCGATGGCATCGTGCGTGACTTTTGCAACTGGTCGTTTGTACCA
>JBAWBG010000386.1:0-13279 GCA_049589695.1 Candidatus Sulfotelmatobacter sp.
AGGGATGACATAGTGGTAGCCCACACCTGGTGGTACACGATCCTTGGCCTCGCGACACTCATGGTCATCCAAGGGGTTGTGCCTGACTTGCCTGACCAGACTCTCCTGGTGGAGCAAACGATCGCCACGCTTTGGGCGGGCGTTAAGGCTGTTCCGCGATTGCCAAAGAGCGCAATCATCAAGCGATCCGGCCGAACCCGTGCCTCAAAGCAATAGCAACAACAGCTCTATCTACTCAGGAGTCGTTGGAGGTACGCCCGTGGCGTACCAGGGTGTCAAGCGTTTTCCTATGCCGTAGCCCTTCTGGTGTCCGGGAGAGTTCTCGCTTTACGCCAAATCGCCGATACGCTCATCGAAACCGATTTGTAACGGGAAGTCGGCATCTCGTCATCACTCGATTCGTGGATTAACATAGTTTTGATGAAACGACCCGAGGAAATAGCTGACGAGTTCCAGAAAGCGTGGAATAGCCACGATATGGCCGCACTTGCTTCGCTCTTTTGCGAGGACGCCACCTTTGTTAACCGCTTTGGTCACTACGTGCGCGGCGTTCAGGAAATCGTCTCTCTCCATGCGCCGATCCACGAGACAATCTATAGCGATTCCACGATGGAGAATGAGGTTATTTCTACGATAGCTCTGGGCGACGATGCCGCGGTGGTCCACTGCTGGAGCCGTCTCACTGTGGGAAAAGCGCATCCGTCTGGTCCGCATGCGGTAGATACCGTTATCCTTGTCGTGTTGAGACTTCAGTCCGTTGGTTGGCGCGTCCAGGCGCTTGAGAATGTTACCCTAACGAATCCGCGAACTGGAGAGCCTGTGATGCGGAGTTGATTCCGGCCAGTCACCCGTGCTTCAGTGGATATCCTCATCACCGTCCAATCGAATGTTATCCAACAATGAAGCCAATCGAACGGATTAGTCCGCTGGCAGACGACGGATAAACACGGCCCGAACATTACGCTGGAGCAGGCAGCCGCGCACTACAACGTCAATGCTCTGGGGTTCGCCGCAAGCGCAGTACTACCGGAGCAGAAGGTGAGCGTCGGGCTTAAGTATTTTCGTGAATTCGAGTGCAGATCTACCTTCCAGGGATACACACTCCAGATCTCTGCCGCGATTACGTTCTAAACCGGCCCCGGAATCGCTTGGGGAACCTGCGCGTTCGTTCTTACCGGGTGGTCGGCCAACCGGACATTGGCCGAAATCGGCGGGAGATCAGCTAGTGCCCTGCTAACGTTACCTACAAGCCAGGCGGTTCGTTCCCCTCGAAATATGAATCGCCCCCGTCGAAGACCAACGACTCCAGCCGCTGAGCATCCCGAACGATCTGTTCAGGCACTCGCTTTCGTTCGGCCATCACGAAATCCGTCAGCCCGTAAACAGCTTCCACTACACTTCGGTGAATCAGCGGATCGCCCTTGGTCAATTCGGCATAGCGCCGCCCGGCCTCCCAAAATTGGCGAAACTGTTGCACCGGGTATTTGCGTTTGTCCGAAAGAGCCATCTCAAAATCCACCCAGCAGTCCCTCACTTCAGCAGCCAGACGGTCCTTTTCTGAAGCCCGCATGAAGCTCTCCTCCAGTGCAGGAACATCTTAGCCGACGCCTCAAGTCAAAACCGCTGGAGGGCACAGCATTAGTCCCCACAAGTCGGCTTCTCTCTCCAGCGATTGATCGGTCACTGCTAGCGCGTTTGTCGTTACTTATGTGGTGAAACTTCCTACAAGCCTACTTGCACTAAGACTTCTGGCCCGCGTCGTTGAAAGTCTGTGCCGGGGGTATAACTTCCGGATAGCCGTCGCTGAGACGATACGCGGCCGAGGATGGAGTTCATGTGACTCTATACGACGTTATAATGTCGTTATGTCAGCCACGCATAACTCTCTTCTCTACGCACGCGTAGAAACGGTCCTCGCTGGCGAGATTAGCGATGGAGACCTGAAGATCGGCGACCAACTGCCGACCGAAGAGAGCCTCATTGCGCGATTCGGGGTCAGTCGCATCACCGTCCGTCGGGCTATTCAGAATCTTGTGAGCCGCGGTCTTGTCGAGATTCGTCGTGGCAAGGGCACATTCGTCACTGCGCCAAAGATCATGCAGGACCTTAAAGAGCTGAGCGGATTTGTAGAAGATATGCACGTACTTGGCCACAAGCCAACGGCCCGCCTAATCGGTAAGGAAATTGTCACTGCCAATGCGACCGTGGCGCGCCAGCTTGCGTTGACAAGGGGGGAGCGCGTCGTCAGAATTCGTCGCGTGCGCCTGGCAGACGGCATTCCTCTCTCCTTCGACGATACCTATCTACCCTTGGAGATCGGCAAGAAGATCATCACCAACAATCTGAAGGTCGAGCCCATTTTTTCGCTTCTTGAACGCAAATACGATGTTCCGCTGATCGAGGCGGAGTACAAATTGGACGCAGTGGCCGCTGAGAACGAGGTTGCCAGGGCGCTAAAAGTGAAACCCCGGAGCCCGATTTTTCGCATCGAACGAACTTCCTACTCAACAGGCAACCGTCCAGTCGATTACGAAACCCTCTACTACCGGGGAGACCTCGTGCAATTCGTCACACGCCTGGTCCGAAAGACTTCTCGCTGAAGATCTTCCTAGGCCGGCGCGGCGTATGAAAGCGGCCGTCATTTCTTCCTGAAATAGCGGTCGATGGCTATTGGCCCAGGACCACCGAATACGAGCGCCGCAAGGCAAGCAAGATAGAGCAGATCAAGCTCGTAGCCCGGCGGCCCAAACTGGGCCCGGCCAGCCGTCACACTCAGCAGCTTGATCGAGCTGAATCCATAGGGGAGATGGACGGTCAGCATCGCTACTAAGAGAACCGCGGCCATCGGCAGACTCGCGAGTGGGACGAAAGCGCCGACCAGGACAGCGAGACCGCCGACGACTTCGGTCAGAATGGTGAGCCATGCCATGAGATGAGGCGCGGGCACGCTCATCGTATGGAGGATAGCGGCGAAGGCTTCAGGCCCTCTGGAGAGTTTCGCGAAGCCGTGCGCCATGAAGCCGTAGCCAACAATCAGCCGTAGCGGAATGGGAGCCCAAACAGGTACCGAAGATCTTCCCACGAATGCAAGGCTTCTGCTTAAGAATGCAAAACGGCTGCTGCCTTCGCCTTCCGATAATTGAGTGAGTTGGGTCATAGTCAAGACACCTCTCTATTTTTGATCGTTGTAGAAGGCGCGAAGCGCCATGAGTCGAACTTCGAACGCCTTCTCTCACTCATTATGATGTTATAATGTCGCAAAGGTTACAGAATTATGAAGACTCTTTTGCCGACATCTTGCTCTTGCGACCTGGGATGCCGCGGAAGGAAAGATAAGCTGCCGCGACCTTCCTTTAGGGCAGCGCTACGGTTCTGGTGCAAGCTGGGATGGATCAGCTTCGGCGGTACAGCCGCTCACATCGCCATTATGCATGACGAGTTGGTCGAGAAGAGGCGGTGGATCAGCAACCGAAGCTTCCTACATGCGCTGAGCCACTGCATGATCCTTCCCGGGCCTGAAGCACAGCAGCTTGCGATCTATATCGGGTGGAAGCTGCATGGCAAGCGGGGCGGCACTGTTGCCGGAACACTTTTTGTGCTGCCTTCTATGTTTATTCTGCTAGCCCTCAGTGTGGTCTATGTCAGATTCGGAAGCCTGTCTTGGATTGCCGCGATGTTTAATGGCTTAAAACCGATCGTCATCGCTCTGGTGATCGTCGCCCTGCAGAGAGTTGCCAGAAGAGCCGTACGCGGACCGATTCAAGGCGCCGTTGCAGTGGCTGCATTTGCAGCGATGTTTTTCTTTGAGGCCTCGCTGCTCATAGTAATGCTCAGTGCCATTGCTCTGGGAATCGCTCTGACGGCGGTGCGGCCGAGTCTTCTCCACCGCACCGGAAAAGCAAGCGCGGAAGAGGACGAGGACGAAGAGAGCTATTACATCCGCCATAGTTCGGCCGCGACGGAACCTGTCCCTCTTTTGTGGCCAATGACGAAGTTGGCTGCGGTTGTCCTGCTTCTCTGGCTGCTACCGTTGCCGCTCTTCTACTTCGTTGGGGACTTCCATTTCTGGCGGGGCCTCGTGCTGTTCTTCACCAAGACCGCCTTCGTGACGATTGGCGGCTCATATACGGTAATTCCCTATGTAGCCAAAGTTGCTGTGCTGAAACTTCACTGGCTCACCCGGCTCCAAATGATGGACGGCTTCGCACTCGCCGAGACAACTCCAGGCCCCCTAATTATCGTAGTAGCCTTTGTCGGATTCCTCGCCGGGTACAACCACTTCCACGGCTCATTGTGGATGGGAACCTGGGGTCTGCTGGCAACGACCTTCTATACCTTTCTGCCGTGCTTCTTCTTCGTATTCGCGGGCGCGCCGCTGGTGGAAAGAACCCAAGACAACCCTTTGATCGGAGGCGTCCTGGATCTGATCACCGCTGTCGTGGTCGGCGCGATCTTAGATCTAACGCTATTTCTAGGAAAAGCGGTGATCTTCCCATCAGGGGTTGCGGGTCTCAAGCAACTCAATGTGATCTCTTTGAGCGGGGTGATATTGTCGCTCCTCCTACTCCAAAGATTCAAACTGAAGGTGATTCCCCTGATCCTACTGGGCATCGGGTTCGGTCCTATTCGTTATTTCCTGGGCTTTTGACGGCCATTCAACGAAATTCCCAGATGGGTCCAGCTTCGACGAAGTTGTCCAGATTGATAACGACAAGTCGGCTAGCGGACACCAATTTCTAAGCCTGCTCCTCACGAGGGCGCATCCGGCTCCAGCCCGATGTGATCCTTAACCGCATCGCGAAAACGCTGCTTGCAGCCCAAGTATCGTTCCGTCGTCTGAATTGAAACGTGGCCGAGCAGGAACTGAATCTGATCTAGTTCATCTCCTGCTCGGTGGCACAGTCGCGCACAGGTCCTTCTCAAATCGTGTGGTGCCACCGATGCCAGACCGCAGCATTTCGCGTTTGCTTTCACGATTGCCCAGACCACCTTTGGAGTAAAGCCGTGGCCCCAAATTCTTCCTGCTTTGTTGATTGATCTCAGCAACGGACCTGCGCCGATGCCGGCACCGACAGTCCAGTTGTCGACCGCGTCCTTCACCCACTGCGGAACAGGAATCGTCCGGATGTGGCCACCTTTTGTCGCGCGTAGACACCTGCAAGGATGAGGGTCACTCCGACGCCTCTTCAATCAAAAGAATTACCGCTTCATCAGAGGGCGACTGTTTCGTCTTCTCTATGAAAAAAGGCAGTCTTAGTGCTGCTACCAAAAGCAGGATATGAATAAGGCTGAGCAGCATGAAGGTCGCGGTAAAGGCTCTGGAGATGCCGGTCGCCTGGTGCGCCATACCGAGTTTCCATCCGAGAAAAGTAGCGCACAGTGTCGTCAGGGCGGGCCCTCCCAGACGCTGAACTATATTGAGTGAGGTCGTCGCCATCGGCAGGTGTTCTTTCTCGATCGACGCGTAGGCAGAGGTAATGGACGGAATGCCGACCGCGCTCAAACCCATTCCGCGGACGAAGAGCGCACACACGAGCAAGGGGAGAGACATGCGATAGCTGGCAAGATAAAGGAACGGCAGTGTTCCGGCCAAAGCCAAAAAGGCCCCGCTGGCCGCGACCCTGCGGATGCCGAAGCGCTGCGTCAGCACGCCGATCTTCGGATACGTGCAGATCATGCCCAGTCCGAGAGGAGCCATCAACCAACCTGCGGCGCTGGGTGATTCGCCGCACATACGGATGAGATAGATCGGGATGAGCATCTGTCCTGCGAATGAGATTCCGTTCAGGGTGAATTGCGTCAGCACCGATGCTGAAAAATTCTTTCCCCTAAAGAGCTGAAGATCAATGAGCGCATCGTCGCCCTTCCTGGTTGCCGTCCGGATGAAGACAGTGAGCAGCACCAGGGCAACGAAAAATGCCGTCAAGCCGATCCGTTCGCTAACATGGTCCATACCGTAAAGAAAGAGCACGAGCCCTGGGGAAAGTAGGCAGAAGCCGACAAAGTCGAGATCTCTCGGCCGGGCTTCGGCACGGTCTTCGGGAAGAAGGCGAATCGCCAGAACGATTCCCAAAAGACCGACCGGAACGTTTATCAGGAACAGCCAACGCCAGGACGCATGTTGAAGAATCGCCCCAGCCAACACGGGCCCGAGGAGTGGTCCCAGCAGAATCGGTATTGCGGCGTAACTGAAGACGCGCGCCACGTGCCTCCCGGCGGCGCGCACGATCATCATCTGCGACAGCGGAGCCATCAAACCTCCGCTCATTCCCTGGAGGACTCGAAAGCCAATCAGCGAGTTCGGGGACCACGCGAGTCCGCAGAGTGCCGATGAGAGCGTGAAGATCGGAAAACACCACAGATAGAGCGATTTTGCTCCGAGTTGCCCGACGAGCCAGCCATTCAACGGGAGCATGAGAGCCAGCGCCAGAAGGTAGCCGCTCGTGACCCATTGAATGGTGGTAAGACTGCTATGCAGATCAACGGCCAGACTGGAGAGGGAGACGTTCACCACAGTTGCATCGACCTGTCCCATGAGGGACCCAAGCACAGCGACAGCGGTGATCTTCCAGACCAGTGGATCGAGCCGATCGAGTCGATCGAGTTGATTCATGGTGTTAGGCAAGTGCGGCGAGGACCTCATTGGTCGAGCGCACGCGACAGAGGCGAGGGAATATCTTCTCGAATGCGAAACGATGCTGTTCGCCATCCTGGCCGGAGCACGCGTCTTCAACGACGACAAAGCCAAAGCCGAGGCCGGTACCCTGTCGCGCCGTGGACTCTACCCCCGCGTTGGTAGAGATTCCGGTGAGGACGACCGTATCGACACCACGCGACTTAAGCTGCTGCTCAAGATCGGTTCCCGCAAAGGCGCCCCAGTGACGTTTTGTAAGCAAGATGTCGCCGGGCTGAAATCCGGCAGAAGGGGCAATCTCCGAAACAATGCCGGGCAGCGGTGCGTTCCCCAGGTTGATCGGCTGGTCGACAGGAAGCTCTAGGAAATCGTTGAGGTCGACGCGGACATAAACAACCGGGGCACCGTGGCCGCGAAACGCTTCGGCCAGCTTTACCGAATTGGCAACGACCTGTGCGGCTGGATGAGGCGCGGTACTCCTGCCAACGATGGCATTCTGGAGGTCGATGAGAACAAGTGCGGTTTTGTGGGAATCAAGCTCAAGTTCTGCCATGGGACTCCTTAGGAAAGGATTTGTCACCAAAATCGAGGGCACCCTCGATTTCTAAGGTATAGAATATGAGGATGCCCTCGAATTTGTCAAATTCGATAAGGGTCGCCCCGCAACAGGAGCGCTCTTCACGCAGGCTCGCCAGTTTCCTGGATGCGGCGGCGGAACTGTTTGTCGAGGTTGGCTATGAAGCAACCACGATGACCGCGATTGCGGAGCGCAGCGGCTCTTCGATCGGCGCGCTTTATAACTACTTCCCGGACAAACAGGCCGTCGCCCTTACCTTGTTGGGCCAGTACGCCCAGGAGATGGAAGAGCAATGGAGGCCATTGATAGCCCAGGCAGAGAACCTTACTCATCGAGAGTTCGCGAGTCTCTTTATCGAACGGATCACTGAAATTTTTCAGGTACGTCCGGCTTATCTGAAACTGCTCGCGGCCCCGATTCGGCTTCGCCGCGACCCCGCTGCGAAGCGAGTCTTGCGAGTCAACATCGCGAATGCCTTTCGAGCAAAGAACCCATCCCTTTCAGACGAACGAGCACTGCTGGCTGCGAACGTGACTCTCGAGATGGTTAGAGGCTTGAAGGCCCTCTATGGAGAAGCGGGCGATAAGGCGAAAGACTTGATTGTGGAAGAATTCAAGAAGGCGCTGACCCTATATTTGGGAAGCGTTTTGGGCTCATGAAGTCGCCCCATAACAGACGCTTCTCGCATGACGGCGATTCGGAAATTATCTCCTTTTTGATCGTCTGCCGGATTGGAAATCTAGACTGTCAATTCGGATGGTTGCGGGGTTCGCTGAAAAGAAAGAATTTGTTGGTTGCAAAGGCTTAATGTGAACCGACGAACTCCGGTGCCAGCTCATTTTGTCCAAATGCTTCGGAGTCCAGACGAACTCTATGTCGCGATCAAGATAAGTAACGAGAAGTCGGCTTGTCGCCATCGATCGGGTATGGGCATGGTGTTCTCCTTGACGTTGAGGCGTGTTCAGGTTTGGCGTACTGATCCAATCAGCCGCTCCCAGTTCCCGTGAGCAAACAGTTCCTTCTGCTCCGGAGAGAGAGCTGCTTCTTCAATGAAGGATCGACCCGGTCTGCCCGGGCGATACTGGTAGGGGTAGTCCGTGGAGAACAGAATGCGTTCGGGTCCAACCAGTTCAAGTGTGCGTTGAAGATAGGACTGACTCCACATGCCACTCGGCGTCACGTAGAGGTTTTGCCGAATATAGTCGGCGATGGGTCTCTGCAGATGCGCGACACGAGCCAGTGAATTGAGCCGTTCCAGATAGAAGAGCACAACTTCGCCCCAATGGCCCAGGATGATTTGCAGATCGGGATATTTATCAAAAACACCGGCCAGGATCAGACGTACGAATTGGATACCGGCTTCGTAGTGCCACCCCAGCGCAAACGTTGCGAATGCGGTATCGATCAGATCGCTGAAACCTGAGTAGTAAACCTCCCTGACGGCACGTTGCGGTATCTGAGGGTGCACAAACAGAGGAACGGTGAGTCTTGCGGCGGTTTCAAAGATTGGTAAGAAGTCTGGATGATCCAGATTCTTCTCGCGTGTGCGACCGCACAGCATGGTCCCCACTAGCCCAAGGCGAGTCACAGCCCGCTCAAGTTCGGCCGCAGCCTCTTTCGGCGCTGCGGTTGGCAGCGTGGCAAAGCCCTGAAATCGTGTGGGGTACTTCGCCACACTTGCGGCCACCAAATCATTGGTTTCCCGTGCTAGAGTCACGCTTTCCTCTGGTTCAAGGTTGTGCAAAGCTGGCGTAGTCACGAGAGCACCTGGACATCTACCCCGCTCTCATCCATCAGCGCCAATCGATGCTCCCCCAAGTCGTCGAGCCGTTCCTCGATTTCACCTCGGTCGAACCCGTCGGTACCCTCTTGTCCGATCGGAGATGCTGCCCAGGCAGCATGGATGTCAGCAGTAACAAAATGCTCTTCGATTCCTATGATTTTCACGGGCCATTTTTCCTTTATCACGCGCTAGAGACTACATCACCACGGGATCGTTACGTTTTCCCAGCGCGTGAATGTACCTGTTGGGCCATCGGGGCCAAGAAGTGCAACGCGCACCACCTCGCGGGAGCCATCCTCGACAGACTCCGTGCCCTCATATCCGTTGAGGTTCGTCTTGGTGAATCCGGGTGAGACCAAGTTGACCTTGATCCCGGTCGACTCTAGCTCGATCATCATGGCCAAGGTTATCGCGTTGAGAGCCGTCTTGGATGCCGGATACACCGGGCCGTAGGACGCGTGGAATGGGTGGGATGGGTCGGCATTCGACGTTAGCGAGCCGACTCCGCTCGACACGTTGACGATGCGGGCTTCAGACGACTCGCGCAGTAGTGGCAGCATCGCCTGATACACGGCGAGTGCGCCGAACACATTGGTTTCCCACACCGCCCGGATTTCGTCGAGGGATGCGATGCTCGGGCGGGTTATCTTCCTGTACTCCTGGAGGGACAAGCTGCCCTTCCTCGTATTCGAGATAGCTGCGTTGTTAACCAGCAGATCGAGGCGGCCGAATTCCTTGCGGATGCGTTCCGCCGCGGTGGCGATCGAGACTCGATCCGTCACGTCCAGTTGGAGCGCGATGGCGCCAGGCCCGATATCTTTGGCCGCAGCCTCGCCCCGCTCAAAGTTGCGCGACCCGACCAGCACAGTGACGCCGTTTGTCACGAGTGCCTTTGCGACCTGAAATCCCACTCCTTGATTGGCCCCGGTGACCAGGGCGATGCGTTTGTCCTGCATGACGACCTCCTTCATTCATTTCAAATAGGCAACGTCTGCCGCTCAAGATGCGACTGTAGCCAGGACGTCGGGGTACCGCATGCGCTCAAGATCTGCAATCAGGCCGGGACGGGCCGGGTTCCACCCAAGTTTTTTCCGTGTCTGGGCGCCTGAGGCGGCAAGATCGTTGCCGGCGAATACGCTCAACCACCCAAAATGAGCCTGCGCCTCTTCTGGCGATAGGGAGGTCACAGCCACTTTCAATCCTTTGCCAATTGTTTCTGCGATATCCCGCAGAGCCACGCCTTCTTCGGCAACGGCGTGAAACTTTGCTCCAGTCTCGTGCTTTTCCAGTGCAAGCCTGTAGAGATGTGCCACATCCAGAACATGGGCTGCTGCCCAACGGTTGCGTCCCTCCCCTACATAGGCAGACACACCTTTTTCCCGCGCCAAAGCGATTAGATAGGTGACAAGACCCGCCTTATTCGTGTCGTGAACCTGGGGAAGACGTACGACCGAAGCATTTACGCCCTTGGCAACCAGACTAAGAGCCGTCTGTTCCGAAACACGCGGAAATGGGAAGTCCGACGGAATGACATTGTCTTCGGTTGTAAGCTGGCCAGGAGCGGCCAATCCAGCTAGTCCCGATGTGACAATGAGAGGCCGATTGGAACCGACCAGCACGGAGGCCAGAGCTTCGATGGCGCGTCTGTCGATCTCGCAGTTTTCTTGAAATTTTGAGAAGTCGTGAACGAATCCAAGATGGATGACCGCCTCCGAAGCGGCGGCTCCCTTGCGCAAGCTATCGAGGTCTTCGAGCGAACCGCGATGGACATCCGCACCGATAGCGGCTAAAGATTTTACTCCCGCATCCGAATGAGCCATGCCTAGGACTTTATGTCCGGCAGAGATCAGTTCTTTCACAGTCGGAGTACCTATAAAACCTGTCGCACCCGTAACGAAAATACGCATATTAAAACTCCTTTTCTGGTTTACCGATTGAGTTAAGGTTGGCACGTGCTTCAGAAGGAATCCCCAGCGCCGCAGCCTGGAGATTCTCCCGAAGATGCTTGCGGGAAGACGTTCCCGGAATCAGCAGGATGTTGGGTGAGCGATGTAGAAGCCAGGCCAGTGCAACCTGCATCGGCGTAGCACCGAGGCTCGCGGCGATATCAGACAACTCTGCTGACTGCAGTGGCGTGAACCCACCGAGCGGAAAGAACGGCACGTACGCAATACCATCGTGAGCTAGGTCTCCGATGAGCGCCTCATCGGCTCGATGCACCAGGTTATAGTGATTCTGTACGCACACAATCGGCACGATTCCCCGCGCTTCGGCGACCTGAGCGGGCGTGACATTGCTCACCCCGATATGCCGGATCAGCCCCTTCTGCTGGAGTTCGGCCAAAACGGTGAGCGGAGGCTCCATCGAACCCTCCGCTGGTTCGTGAATGCTGAACATGCTGCGCAGGTTAACTACATCCAGCACATCCACTCCCAGGTTGCGAAGATTGTCGTGAACTTGCGCAGTCAATTCCTCGCTCGAAAAAGCCGGAATCCATGACCCATCCTCGCCGCGCCGAGCGCTGACTTTGGTGACGATTACGAGATCGTCGGGATAAGGAGACAGCGCTCTTCGTATGATCTGGTTCGTGATGTGCGGACCGTAAAAATCAGCGGTGTCGATGTGGTTCACCCCGTTGGCAACGGCCTCTTGCAGCACGGCAATCGCTTCGTCGACATTTCGAGGAGGCCCCATACCAATTTGCTGCCATCTCGCCCTGCAAGTTGCATGGCTCCGTAGCCCAAGCGATTTACTGTCATTGAAGTGCCAGGCAGCGTGAAGCTCCCCGCGAGATTCATCTGTTCAATCATTTCGTTCCTCCCGATGCTGTTTATTCCTTGCTTAAAGAGGGGAGCCAAAAACACTCTCCCACCATTTCTTCACTCTTCTTCCAGAGCGCCTCAGCCGTTTTCGCATCCACCGCGTAACTGCGGACTCCTTCAACCATGGAACTCGTGGGAACTTCATCCGGCACGATCTCGGCGACGTGGCAGTTCTCGCAATACCTGCCTCCGATTTCGTCTGCCGGAGCGACCACGCCGGCCCATACTGAAGTTGCGGCGCCTTGTGCCACACTCTTCCTCTGCAAAGGCGGCTTGCCCGCGGCGGCGAGCTGCTGATTGATCTGCTCGACTCTCGCCTGCAGGCAGCTTGGACTCAAATGGCGAACCAATTCCGTTTCGATGATGCCCGGGTGTACGGCCGCGGCGCGCACGCCACATTCCCGATGTCGCTTATCGAAAGCAACGGCGAAGAGGATGTTGGCGGTTTTCGACCTGTCATAAGAAACGAACGGATCGTATTCCGTTCGTTCAAAGTTGGGATCGTCGAGGTCGACGTTGGAATAGCGATGACCCGCGGACGACACATTGATCAACCGCCCTCCAGTTCGAATGAGCGATGCAATGCTGTTAACCAGAACAAAATGGCCCAGATGATTCGTGCCGAACTGCGTCTCAAAACCGTCGGCCGTCTTACCGACTTTTGTTGCCATCACGCCGGCATTGGCGATGATGACGTCGAAAGGTTCCGCTTTCGCCAGCAGTCTGTCGGCGCATTCCCGCACACTCTTGAGATTGGCCAAATTGACTTCGATCAACTCGAAACTGCCACCGTTAGCCGTAGCGTCCCTACGCAATTGTGTGGTCGCGGCCTCAGCCTTGGTCAAGTCCCGCGCAGCCCCCACAACGTGCGCGCCATGGGTGGCAAGTGACCGCACAGTTTCAATTCCAAGCCCGGCGGAAACGCCGGTGACAAGAATCCGTTTGCCGCTAAGGTTTATTCCCGTTAAAACATCGTCCGTGGTTGAGGCTGCTCCAAAAACTTCCAATATTGCTGACATATTTTCCCCTCCTACACACTCTGTACTTCCGTCAAAAGGGACGAAGCGTTCACTCGGCTGGCGAGCCGGCTCGAAGCCTTCGCAGTGATCGCACGCCATTCGCGAATCGAAGACGGAAGGCGGTCGCTCTCGCTCAGTTCGATTAGCCAATCCTCGGCAGACATCGCCGCCTGTTCCGAGCCGAACAATTTAGTCACGGCCCTAAAGAATGCCGACAACTCGCGCTCTGCCATCGTCGCGAAGTCGCGACAACCCGGAGTCGTGAAATCACGATTGGACTTCGTCAACCGTGGATTGAAAGCGGATGCGTCCATAAGATTCGCCTCTCAAACTTGGAGATCGAAGACCGTGGCGAAAGCGCTCTTGACAAGCCGTCGCGTTCCTAATAAAACGGAGAGTGTCTCCGAATCAGTAGATAAGATAACCGGAGATACTCTCCGGTTG
>JBAWBG010000387.1:0-2781 GCA_049589695.1 Candidatus Sulfotelmatobacter sp.
CCGCTACCAGGCGCACATTCACTTTTTTAGTGTGCGTGCTGCCCAGGCGTTCGAACTCGCGCTCCTGAAGCGCGCGCAGAAGCTTGGGCTGAATTTCAATGGGTATATCGCCGACCTCGTCCAGGAACAATGAGCCCTGGTCGGCAAGCTCAAGGCGTCCGATCTTCTGCGAAATCGCTCCCGTAAACGCCCCGCGCTCATGTCCGAACAGTTCGCTCTCCAGTAAGCCGGTCGGGATCGCAGCACAGTTGAGCTTCACAAACGTCCGGTCTTTGCGCTTGCTGCGATCGTGAATAGCCCGCGCGATCAGTTCTTTGCCGGTGCCCGTTTCGCCGAGTAACAACACGGTCGAATCGCTCGGAGCCACCGTTTCGACCAGATTCAGAACGTGCCGAAGCGCTGAACTCTGACCAACGATGCCTTCAAAGTCCATCTCGCCGCGGATTTCCTCTTCGAGATAAACCTTCTCCTGCGCCAGCCGATCCTTCAACTCCGCGATCTCGGTATAAGCAAGCGCGTTTTCGACCCCGATGGCAACCTGACTCGCAACCTGAACCAGGAATGCGATTTCTTCTTCGTCGAACGTATTTTCCTCATGGCGCGCAACCGCCAGAATCCCGAGCAGCCGGTTTTTGCTGATGAGCGGCACATCGCAGAATGAATTCAGCCCCTCCGCTGAAGCCTTTTGGTACATCTCAGGCGATATTTCAGCTGGATCAAGCCGATTTACGACCATCGGCTTTCCGCTCTTGAACGAATCGCCGGGCATTGTGCCTTCGATCGGAACCAACGCGCCCTCGACAAAAATTCCCCGGCTCTCCGGGTAGTCGAGCGCGTGGACCCGCAGGTCCTTGCCCTCGGCGTCGGCTAGCATGATCGCGGCTGCATCGCAGCGCATCACGCGCCGGACGCTTCCCGAGGCGGCCTGCAGCAGATCGTGGAACTCCAGATTCGAGACGACCTGGTTGTTCAGGTCCAGGATCAATTTCAACTGGTCCTGCACACGCTGGGAGATGAAAAAATTAACCGCAGCATCGATCGCGAGCCCGATCTGGTCGGCGGCCAAACTCAGAAAACGAATTTCATCTTCATCGTAGGCGTTTGGATAACATCGTCCCAAACTCAAAACGCCCAGCCTGCGCGATCCTCGCTTTAACGGCAAGCTGCAAGTGGCGCCAATCCCATATTGGCTCAGAAAGCTTCCGTAACTTTGAAATCGAGGCTCGAGACTCCAATCGAGCGTCACCACTGCCTCGCCAGAATCGTGGGCGTGTTGGATCGGGGAATCCGCGAGCGGCAGAACGTCGTCGGCGGGCGGCTCCAGCCTCCTGCCATTTGCGTCCAGCAATGAGAAGCACACCTGGTTTGTGTCTTTGTCAAAAGCGACCAGGTGCAGGAAGTCGAAGTGGGTGACTTCGCGCAGCTTGCTGACCAACGCCTCGGAAGTGGCGTCACAGTCGCTGCAAGTGGCAATGGCATTGGCCGCTTGCAGCAATGCCACGTAGCGCTCTTCTTCTACTCGTGGAAAAATTGACGCCGTAACCGTAGACATCTGTCCATCCCAATTTCTGGTATGTAATGGCGCCCGACTCTGCTCTCGAGTACGTCAATCCAAAGAGACAAACATACATTTGATCCGATGCTCGGCCCATCCAGAAAGCTTCGCAAAAGTGTCGAATCTTTCGACAAGTGTCATTGATTCGACAAACGTCTTTAAGACAAGCCTCGCTAAATTATCGAGAAATACTCGCTTGGACCGCCCGGTAACGCGGGCTCAAATCCCGCCGCGCCATGCGCCCTTGGTCCGATGAAGAACGTTCGGAATCGCCCGTCGTGTGCGAGACTGGGGCATGAGCGAGGCCCGAACCTTTCAGTTTTTCGAGACGGTGGAGCAAGGGAAACCAATCAAAGGTGCATGTAGCGCCTGCAGTAGGCTGTTCATCGCAGAACCCAAGACCGGAGAACGAACGGACGAAGTTCTGCTGAGGATGCGTGCTGACTTCGATGCGCATGATTGCCATGAGGAAACGCGGCAGATGACTGCCCGAATTGTGAAGGCAGTTACTAAAGAAAATCGCTAGGGAATATCTTCAAGAGATTCCAGAGCGGAGTTCGTGTCTGGTTTTAAGAGGGGTGTCCGGGTATGGACATAGCGACGGGGCGGGGAAGTAGCGTCTTTCGAAAAACCTCAAGCAGTCCTTTCCCGGATGACTACATGTCCCACTAAAGTAACTGGTCTCAAGGTGCAGCCAACTCTCCTTCTGCTATAATCACCTTGACGCTTTTTCCACGGTTTGCTTGTTCTCGCGGTGGTCACGCTTTTGACCAGATTCATCTCCGCTTTTCCTGCCCGCCGTTTTAGTTAGCGCCAAATCTAAAAGCTAAATGTGAGCGGCATGAACCACTCTCGACGTGTGTCGGAGTCTGTGACAGCAAGCCCCTCCAGAAAGAATCAAAACTCGAATGACCACATTTTCCGAATTGCCTCTGACTTCCGCATTGCAGCGGAAGCTGGCGGCAGCTGAATTTACTCAACTTACACCCATCCAGGAACGTGCAATTCCCCCAGCTCTTGAAGGCCGAGACGTGATCGGCACCGCTCAGACGGGCACTGGCAAGACCCTCGCGTTTCTCATTCCCCTCATTGAAACTTTGAATCGGGAGCCCGCCGGCCGTACGACTGCCCTGGTGCTCCTGCCAACGCGCGAACTAGCGCTACAGGTTCACGAACAATACGAACAATTGCGCACCAAGACCATGCCCAAGGCCGCGATCGTAATC
>JBAWBG010000388.1:0-25315 GCA_049589695.1 Candidatus Sulfotelmatobacter sp.
CCGCATCAGCGTGGAGGACGTCGGCGCAACCGTGCGCGACTACGCTGGCGGAATTCACGCCTCGCCAGAACATCTCGCAGAAGTAGAAGACCGCCTCGCATTGCTGGATCGTCTCAAGCGTAAGTACGGTCCCCGGCTGGATGGCGTGATCAATTTCGGAGCCGACGTCGCGCGCAAGCTTACCGAAATCGAAAATAAAGATGAAATTCTCCGCGAGCTGCGCTCTGAACTGGCGAAAGCCGCTACGGAATATTTGCGGGCGGCCCGGGCTTTGTCCAAGACGCGTCAGAACGCTGCCCGCAGGCTCGAGAAACTGGTCGAAGCCGAGATTAACGATCTCGCGATGAAATCGGTCTTCCGCATTCAGACGACAACCGGCGAAGAAGAAGGGAACTGGTCCGCGAGCGGAATCGACCAGGTCGTATACGTGATTTCAACCAATCCCGGCGAGCCCATGCGCCAGTTGGAGCACATCGCTTCGGGAGGAGAACTCTCCCGCGTCATGCTCGCTCTGAAAGTTAGCGTGGAAGACGCTGCTCGAACTGTGGCGCGGGCGCCCTCGCCCGCGAAAGCCCGTGATCTCCATGCCGTCCTCCAGCGCACCATGGTTTTCGATGAAATCGACACCGGTATCGGCGGACGCGCCGCAGAAGCCGTCGGCAAGAAACTGAAATTGCTTTCGCGCTCGAACCAGGTGCTTTGTGTAACGCACCTTCCGCAGATCGCTACTTTCGCCGATCGTCACTACGTCATCGAGAAAAAGGAACGCGCCGGACGCACCCGCACGACGATCCGCCTCGTCTCCGGCGAAGAACGCACGGAAGAAATAGCCCGCATGTTAAGCGGCGCCAAGCTCACAGATACCTCCCGCAAACACGCCGAACAGATGATTAAAGCCAACGGGTAGGCCTTGACAGCAGCCTATAGCTAGCGCTCGATGGATACGGCGTAGAAAGATTGTGGTAGCCGGTCCAAGCGATCACCGCGCCATTTAAACCTCGGATTCTGACGTTCCGCTGCTAATTCCCGCTATTTCAGCGCCTTACGTTGACCATCTGGGTGCTTTCCGATAGCCTAGAGTATCTGCAGAATGGGGGTGCTGTACCCTGATCGTACTGTCTTCAGGCCCTTATTTTGCATCGCATAACCGATGAGAATGATCTCACTAGTGGGAGTTTAACTTTGCCCAGCAGCCAGGCGAAAACCGGAAAGACCTTACTTCTCTTGAAGCCGCGCGGCTTCTGTGCCGGCGTGGTCCGGGCCATCGACGTTGTCCGCATCGCCCTCGAAGCCTTCGGGCCGCCGATCTATGTCCGCAAAGAAATCGTTCATAACAGCTTCGTCGTGGATGAGCTGCGCGGCAAGGGCGCCATCTTCGTCGATAGCGAGGACGAGGTTCCCAATGGCGAGCGCGTTATCTACAGCGCCCACGGCGTTTCGCCCGAAGTCCGGGAACACAGCGCCCGCCGCGGCCTTCGCGTGATCGACGCCACTTGTCCCTTGGTCACCAAGGTCCACGTCGAGGCTGTAAAGTTTGCCAAAGAAGGCTATTCGCTCATCCTGATCGGCCATCACGACCACGATGAAGTTGTTGGAACCTTGGGCGAAGCTCCACTAGTCACGCAGGTCGTCGGCAATCCCGAGCAAGTGAAAGCGCTTTCGGTTCCCGATCCTGATCGGGTTGCCTATCTCACCCAGACCACGTTGAGCCTCGACGAAACCAAAGACATCATCGCCGCCCTCAAGAAAAAATTTCCCAACATCAAAGGTCCCGCTGCTCAGGATATCTGTTATGCGACCGAGAACCGCCAGGTCGCGGTAAAGCAGGTAGCGTCGGAATCCGATCTGCTACTGGTCGTGGGATCGGAAAACAGCTCAAATTCAAATCGTCTGGTCGAGGTAGCGCGAAACCTGGGAACGAATGCACACCTCATCGATAGCTACAGAGACATTGAGTCCCCGTGGTTGATCGACGTCAAAACCATCGCCTTGACAGCCGGAGCATCTGCCCCGGAATGCCTGGTTGAAGAGACGGTAACTTTTCTTGCTACCAAAGGTTTCGACAATGTGCAGGAGCTCGAAGTGATGCCGGAAAATGTCCGCTTCGGGCTGCCGCCGGAGATTGTCGAGGCCATCGCCGCCGCTCCGGCCAGTGCTACCGCGGATTAGTGATGCGTAAGCTGTCTTTCCGTTGTCATCCTGAGCGCGGCCGTTCTCCAGGCGGAGCGAAGGATCTCGGACAAAACGGAGCATAAGCGATGGATACGAACTCCCCCGACGCAAATCTGACTTCTGAACCACAACTTCGCTTCGGCAAGATCGACGGCCTTTTCACCCGCGTAAGCGCTGCAATCGGCGCCGCTCGCAATCTTCTTTTCTCCGCGCGGCATGAAGATGGCTATTGGTGCGGGGAATTAGAAGCCGATACTACACTGGAATCTGATTACATTCTGCTTCATGCCCTCCTCGGTACAGGAAACCAGGAGCGCTGCCGCAAAGCCGCAAACTGGATCGTCCAACATCAGAATGAAGACGGTGGATGGAGCATTTATGACGGGGGTCCGTCAAACGTCGGCGCCTCGGTGAAAGCCTACTTCGGACTGAAGCTCGCCGGTTACACCGCCGATCATCCGGTCCTGCAGCGCGCCCGCAAGAAAATCCTCGAACTTGGCGGAGTCATTGAAGTCAACACATTTACCAAGATCTATCTTTGTTTCTTCGGACAATACGATTACGATGCCGTCCCCGCCATTCCGCCGGAGATCGTTCTTTTTCCCAATTGGTTCTGGTTCAACATCTACGAGATTTCCTCGTGGTCTCGAGCCATCCTGGTTCCGCTCTCAATCGCCTATGCCAAAAAGCCTTTCAAAAAGATTCCCCGCGAAATGGGCGTGGAAGAATTATTCGTCGGCGGCATGCAGAAGTCGCGCATGCACCTGCGCTGGTCAAAGAAATTAATTTCGTGGCGAAATTTCTTTCTTTGTCTCGACCGCATGACGCACTGGTTTGAACGGGTTCATATTCGGCCGCTGCGTTCCATCGCCTTGAAGAGCGCGGAAAAATGGATGCTCGAACGCTTCGAAATGAGCGATGGGTTAGGCGGCATCTATCCCTCCATCATGAACTCGATCATCGCCATGCGTTGCCAGGGATATTCTCTCGACGATCCGCAGGTGATCCGTGCACTGGATGAGTTCGAGAAACTTGGCATCGAAGAAGCCGACACCTTCCGCATGCAGCCCTGCTTGTCTCCGGTGTGGGACACGGCTTACGCGATGTTCGCGCTCGGCGAAGCCGGCGTGTCCGCGAACGATCCTCGAATGGTGAAATGCGCCGACTGGATATTGCAGAAGCAAGTCCGCAATCCCGGCGACTGGCAGGTCAAAAATAAAACAGGGAAGCCCGGCGGTTGGTACTTCGAGTTTAACAATGAGTTCTACCCGGATGTGGATGATACCGCAATGGTTTGCCTGGCTCTTAGTCGAGTCGAACATCCCAACGGTCGTTACCAGCGCGAGTCCGTGCAGCGCGCCATCGACTGGGTTCTCTCCATGCAGTGCAAGAACGGCGGCTGGGCGTCATTCGATAAAAATAACGACAAGATGGTTTTTCAGCACATCCCCTTCGCCGATCACAACGCCATGCTCGATCCCGCGACCGTGGACATTACCGGCCGCATCCTCGAGATGATGGCGACTTACGGCTACGATAAAAATCACTCGGCGGTCAAACGCGCCGTCCAATTCATCCAGAAAGAACAGGAATCCGATGGCAGTTGGTTTGGCCGCTGGGGCGTGAATTACATCTACGGTACAGCTCTTGTGCTCCGCGGCCTGGAAGCGATTGGCATCGATAGTCATGAACCCTACGTCCAGCAGGCGGCCGAATGGCTGCGCATGGTACAGAATCCAGATGGCGGATGGGGCGAGACCGTGGTCTCTTACGACGATCCAACCCAGAGCGGCGTAGGAGACAGCACCCCGTCGCAAACTGCGTGGGCCATTCTGGGTCTGCTTGCGGTGGGCGATACCCGCAGCGATTCCGTCGCCCGCGGCGTGGCCTACTTATTGCGCACACAAAAAGAAGACGGCTCTTGGGACGAAGACAACTGCACCGGCACCGGCTTTCCGCGCGTCTTCTATCTGAAGTACCACCTCTATCGCCAGTATTTTCCGCTGCTCGCGCTGACGACCTACGCCAAAGTGATGGAGAAAGCGAGCGATTAGCAATTGGCCATTGCAATTAGCACAGTGGGGTCGGGCTTTTGCTTTGAAAGGGCGCGACTTCAGTCGCGCCGCACCAGCGGCTCTAGCTCTGAGGGTTGGCGGCTCCATTGTTGCTGACTGCGAAATGGAAACTTTTTTCGCTGCGCGACAACGCCAAAGAGCTAAAGGCTAACTGACAATTACCAATCGCCACTGCATGAAAGCTTTCCTCACAGGCGCAACCGGATTTCTGGGCTCACACGTAGCCCGCGTTCTATCGGAGAAGGGAGCCGACCTCCGCCTGTTGGTGCGTCCCACCAGCAACCTGAAAAATCTTGAAGGCATCAAGGCCGAAACTGTCGCCGGCGATCTCCGCGACGCGGCCTCGTTAGAAAAGTCAATCGCAGGCTGTGAAGCTGTATTTCACGTCGCTGCCGACTATCGTCTCTGGGTGCAGCATCCCGCGGAAATGTACCGCTCCAACGTCGAAGGCACTCGCTCGATTCTTGAAGCCGCGCGTAAGAACAACGTTCGCTGCGTCGTCTATACCTCAAGCGTCGCAACCATGGGATTCACCCGCAACGGCCGTCCCGCCGACGAGGATTCGCCGGTCTCTGTCGCCGATATGATCGGCCACTATAAGCGCTCCAAATTTATGGCCGAGCAGGTTGCGCTGGAGGCGGGTCGTAGCGGAATGCGAGTGGTAACGGTGAATCCGACGACGCCGATCGGTGAGCAAGATATCAAGCCCACTCCCACCGGAAGAATCGTAGTCGACTTTCTCAAAGGTAAATTTCCCGCCTACGTGGAAACTGGATTGAATCTGGTCGACGTTCGCGAGTGCGCTCTCGGCCACATCTCAGCGATGGAGAAAGGCAAGAGCGGCGAGCGCTACATTTTGGGCGGTGAGAATCTTACACTCAAACAAATTCTGGATAAACTTGGCGCGATCTCCGGCTTGCCGTCGCCAAACATAAAACTTCCATATTTCGTTGCCTTTGCGGCAGGCTTCGTCGACGAAAACATCGCGGGACGATTGCTCGGCCGCGAGCCCCGCGCCACTGTCGAAACCGTTCGCATGGGGAAGAAAAAAATGTGGGCCAGTTCCGCTAAAGCCGAGCGCGAATTAGGATGGAAGACCATGCCCGCCGACAGTGCTCTCCGTCGCGCCGTCGAATGGTTTCGCTCGAACGCCTATGTCTAAGCTCGCAATCATAGCTGCGCTGGAGCGCGAAATCTCTCCGCTGATCAAGAGCTGGACACGCATCCGGCGTGAACATGAGAGACATGAATTCACCTTCTTTGAACACCACGATATCGTCGCCGTGTGTGGCGGCATCGGCATGCAACCCGCCCGCCGCGCTGCTGACGCAGTGATCGCGTTATACCATCCAGCGCAGTTGCACTCGGTTGGTTTCGCCGGCGCCCTCGACAAATCTCTGCGGGTCGGCCATATTTTTTCGCCCGCCCTGGTAATCGATGCGCGCGACGGAAGCCGTCATGATGTCAGCGGTGGCAACGGGACTCTCCTGACCTTCATGGCCGTTGCTGAGGCGACGCAAAAGACAAAGTTGGCGCAGGCTTACTCGGCCGCCGCCGTCGATATGGAAGCCGCCGCCGTAGCGGCAGGGGCTCAAGCGCATGGCATCCTCTTTGGTGCTACAAAAGTAATCTCCGATGAGTTAGATTTCGACATGCCCGGCATCGGCAAATTCGTCGGCACGGAAGGCCGCTTTAGAACACCAAGTTTCGTGCTCTTCGCTGCCTTGCGTCCCTGGCTGTGGAAGTCGGTTGCCGTACTGGCCCGTAACAGCAGGAAAGCTTCGCGAGCACTTTGCGCCAACCTCGAAGACCTTTGCCGCGACATGCCAAAAGCTACAGCAATCCAGAAAGCAGGCGCCGAAATCGCTTTGCATTCCAAGGGAGGCAAATGAAGTTTAGATTTCTCGTCCTGCTCATTCTCTGCGTGGCGATGCGTCTCTACGGGCAGGCGGCTTTCGCTCCCATGTATGCGGAAAGCTTTCGCCAAGGTTCCACTCGTATCACTGAGGAGCGATTCGAAGTAAAACTTACGCCTAAAGATTCCGTGTATCGCGAGCGGATCAAAGACTTGCATGGCGCCGACCGGTTCCTCTTTTCGATTATTCCCCACGGGCCAGAGGGCGATACCGAGATCACATCCTGGCAGGTAAAATTGGCCGACCTGCACCATACGATTTATGACAATGTGCTTTTGACGACGCAGCAAACTTCAACGGACCCCGAAGACGCTCTTTGGCGATTGGATCCTTCTCGGTTCGCTCCAGCACCGTTGACCGTGAAGCGGATTATCAAGGTGGAGAGCTTCTTTGTAGTGCTTCAGGTAAAGGCGTCTCACTTCACGACCGCCAGATTCGCCCTACCTGGATTCGATGACGGTTGCCGTGGGGTTAAAGCTGCGCGCCGGAAGCCGCGTCTGACGTTTGCCTGATGGGAAAAGTTCAAAAAGAAAATAAAGTTGGAGCCGTCTCGCAGGCGATTCGCGCCGCCGGTGCAAAGGGAGACTTGCGACTGCACGAATTTCGCAGCCGAATCTTCAAGAACAGCCGATTCTTGCGAGTATGGCTGCCTCCGGGTTATGACGATGCCGAAAACGGAGATCGCTACTACCCGGTTCTCTACTTGAACGACGGGCAGAATCTGTTCGAGTCATCGACGGCATTCGGCGGAGTGGAATGGGGGGTGGATGAGACCGCGGACCGGCTGATTCGTGAGGGCGCGGTTCGTCCGCTGATTATCGTGGGCATCGACAACATGGGCAAAGATCGGATTCGCGAGTACATGCCGCACCGGTCGATGCATCCGATGATGCTGCGAGTGCAGGGCCGTCGGTATCCCGATTTTCTGATCAAAGAAGTAATGCCGTTTGTTGAGAATGTCTATCGGATTGCCACGAGCCCGGAGAATACGGGGCTGGGAGGATCGTCTTTGGGTGCGTTGATTGCGTTGTACACGGCGATCTCACGGCCGGGAGTAATTGGCAGGTTGCTACTGGAGAGCCCATCGCTATGGGCATCAAACCGGCAAGCTGTCAAGGAGAGCCGAACGGTCAGAATCTGGCCGGAGAAAATATTTCTGGCGGCCGGCACAGCGGAAGCTGGGAGCCCTGAGCGTAGCCGCACGGTGGTAGACGATGTGCGGGAACTCGCAGCAATTATGCGCCGCGCAGTGCTAAGTGAAAGCCGGCTGCGGATGGTCATTAAAGATGGCGCCGGGCACACGGAGTCGGCGTGGGGCGAGCGATTTCCCGAAGCGCTGCGGTTCTTGTTCGGGAACCAGGCTTAATCGTGCTGATTCGCAATTGAAATCGATTTCCTGCCTGTTTTCCAGATCCCATATAGAAGAAAGGCCATCACGGGAACGGAGAGCTGGAAGTGCGTCCAGCGTGTAAGCGGGCCGAGCAGGGGAAGCGCAAAGGCGAGATACAGAAGAATGTTGAGATGTGGACTGCTGGCGTCGACCTGCGTGACGAGCCAGTCGGAGAGCAGCAGGAATGCCGGCGCGAGAATAACAAGATCGTAAACCGTGAGATGTGGGGCGAGCAGAACAGTAGAAAGTAACAAGGCAGAATACCGCAAAGGTAAAGGCAGGCGGCTGCGCCAGCATGCCACAGTGAATCCCGCGACTATCAACGCGCTGATGACATAAAGCGCGAAAGAAACTGAGGGCGCGGGAACCAGCATGCTCCAAAACGTGCGCAGGCAGTGGGTTTGGTACGGTCTTGGCTCCAGAAGCGGCAGCACGCTCGGAATGTTGAGTAGGATACGGGACCACTCGCGAAGCGGTGCGGGGCCATAGTAGAGCCAGGCGACAAATAATTCCGCGGCGGCGGAGAGCAGCGCGCCGGCGACTATTTTCCAACGAAGTGTAATCACAAAGACGATGGCAAGGGCTAGACCGAGCTGAGGCTTAAAGATCAGACACCCGAACGCAAGGCCGGCGAGGAATTCATGTTGCTCACGCAGCGCGAAAAATGCGAGCACGAAGAGAGCAAGAGCTAGAGCGGAACTTTGTCCCCAGGCGATCAGATGCCAGAACGCCGGGAACGCAAAGGCGAGAATTAGAACCGTGAATCCATAATTGCGCAGATTGGGGCAGACATGCCACATGGAATAACAACATAATCCATAGATAAGCGTGCTGAGAATGAGCCACAAAGTCAGAGCCAAGGGATAAGACAGCCGAGCGAATGGCGCGAAAAGAATTGAAACCTGCGGCGGATAGAGCGGCAGATATCGCATGCCAGCAGCCGCCGGAACGTGCGCTGCCGCGAATTCAGTTTGTGCCCGCATGTTGTATAGATCCGAGCCCCGATGGGCAAGTGCTAGTGAACCCAGAGTGTAGAAATGAAGAAAATCTGTTCCCTTGAGATTGCCGGCGCGATCAAGCAGGCCGGGCGTTGATATGTTCCACAGATAGACTGACCAGAGGGACAACGCGAGAACCAGTCCGTGCGCACGAATGCGGCGGTCGGTTATCCAGGATGCGGAAATCCTCGATGCGGAGATGCTCGACGTCATGAGCCCGCATGATACCGAATCCATGCTCACGCGAGGCTTAAATCGGTAGCTGCTAAATCCGTCGGCTGCCGTCGCCTCGTCATCAGCAACAAGGGCAGGATGAGGGGCATAAAAGGAACCAAGAAAGAAGGGAGTAATGGAAGCTGACTATGCGAATCCACATGCGGCGGAAACAGCAATAGGACGGTCGACACAATCCAAGGCCAACTGATGCAGATAACGAAAACAAGTTTGGAAAAACGGCGCAGGTGGTTCCAGTCGTGCAGGAGCAACATCACAGGAAGAATCAGAAGCACCTGGTTGAATGGTGTAAATAGGGGAAACGCAAGCAAGTCGCCCATGAAAAAAGCGGCTAGCAGACCGGTGAATTGCCTTGAGTCGCCCGCTTCTTTTCGATTTCGCCATGCGAATGCAAGCAGGCCAAGAATGATGATTCCTCCCACGACTTCTCCGAAGCCATCGCCGAGAGCCATGCCAAGCGTCGACGTGGGAAGGGCGTATCTCCGATAGGCAGCCAGCCCTGCCATGAAGTATCCGATCCAACCCGGCAGCAATAGTTCGCCGAACGCAACCAGCGCCGCCAGCGTTGCTATAAAACAGGCGGGAACTTGCCATCTCCTCCGCCAGTCGCCCGCAGACCAAATTGCGAACCAGCACAAGGGGAGAAGCGCCATCTGTGGCTTTATGGTGGAAGCCGCCAACAGTGCGCCTGCGGCCGCAAAATGGTCCTTGCTCACGCACCAAGCCGCCGCCATTAACAAGCATGCATCAACAATCGCCAACTGCTGCAGCCGTAACCCCTGTGCAATCTGAGGACTGCTGAGAGTGAACAGAATTATTGCGGCGCCTGTTTCCCATCGTGTGTTCCACCGCAGAACACTTAAGCAAAGGAGAACACTCAGGGCAATCAGCGAACCCAAAACGAGCGGGGCCCAGCGTTGCACCTCGGCAAAGTCCGTGTACACGAGAGGAGCCGTGAGCAAAACTTCGTAGACGGGATAAGCAAACCGTTGTTCGTCTGCTAACTTCGCTTTCGGCTCGTCGTAGGTCTGGTTGATAACGTGGCCGTAAAACGCCATTTGTATTTCGTGGCTGACCTCGGTGCCGTAAGGGTTGCGGTGGTGGAGCAGAAGCTCACGTGTTCCCACCCAAGGTGAGTACAAGTCGCTTATTTGAGCAATCACGAAACCATTTTCCAGCCTTGTGCGGGCGTTCCACGGTCCTAGGATGCGGTGCACATAAAGCCACGAAATTCCAGCTACACACAAGCCCAGAAGAAGCCACAGTCTCGGTCTCATCGGGTGGGAGCCTCATAGGGTTCCAATCGCGGCGGCGAAACGTCCGCATCCAATCGCCAAACCCGGCGATTTTTGAAGGCTTTCAGCAATTCTTGATTTCCAGTATTTGCCATGTCGCGAGCCCATAAAACTTTGGCACCATCGATATCGGCATTGTTGTAGACCCATTCCCGAAAGAAATTATGGTGCGGTCCATAGACGACAATTACAAGCTGTGGGCCAGGAAACTGTTGAAGCTGGCGCAGGATCTTCGCTCTCTCCGAGTTGCCCCTGGGCCATCCGGGTTCGATCTGGACGTGAACCTCGGCCGCTGTCAGGCGCAGAAGGATCATAGCGCATGCCAGTATGGGAATCGTGCGAACAACCGCAGGGCCGATGGGACGGCGCCCAGGACACCAGTGCCAGAGATAGCGCATGCCCTGTACCAGCACCAAGTACAACGCACAGGTTGCCGGAGAGAAATAGTCGGGCCTATTCCACGTTTCTACCGCCAGGGCTGCAGCTACAGCGCCGCATACGAAGAGGGGGAGCCGCATCTTGCGCTGACGAACGATGCAGGGAAGCGCCAACAGCGGCACTGTCAAGAGCGGGCCCAGATAGAACTGCCACCAAGAAGTGAATCTCTCCGCAAGGCTGCGTAGATAACCAGGGAGGGTATGACCTGTCTGAAACACTTTCAGTTCCCAACGGTAGAAATCCCGCATAACGTCGTGCTGATATTCGGCTGCGGCTTGCGGCGTCTGCCAGAGGAAAGCCGGCACCGCGGCGTAGGTGTCGGCTTCCACATCATAAGTCATTCGAAACGGGTTGCCAGTTACGCGATAGTAGTAGTAGCCGGTGGCGATTGATGCGATCAGCAGACAAAGCACGATCGGTACGACCACCCTTGGAATCGATTGGATGAACGGAGGACGATTCTTCCCGAGAAGCCAAGAAATCATGACAACGGCAACGGGTAAAGCGAATATCAATCCTTCATAGGGACGGCTGTTGGCTAGAATTACGAGGCCCAAACTCATCAGCAACGCGTCGCGCACGCGAAGATGCTGGCGAATACGCGGCCACGCTCCCAGCACCAGGGCGCCTCCAAGAGCGACGATCGAAGCGGCCCAGTAGCCGTTCATCCAGTAGCTGAGAATTCCTAGTCGGAGCGCGGCAAGCGCCGCCCCTAGCAAGGCCCAGGACGCAGGTACCCATGCTTGAAGCATCCAGCATAGAGCCGAGCACATGAGCGCAGTTGCGAGTATTTGACCAATCCACGGATGACCCAAAAGTTGCCCGCCGGCGAGCACGAGACCCTCTGCCGGGGGATACATCGACATATACGTTGGCTTTTGAATGATGTGGAAGCTTTCAAAATGGACCCACATCGGGTGTCTGGGATTAGTGAGCCTGCCGTGGGCGAACGTATCGGCCGCGAGGAGGTAGCTGAATTCGTCGTGGTTAAGCGGTTGCGGAATGCCCAGAACCGGGATGAGCGTAACCCGGATGGCGATGACGCTGAACCCCACAACCAGAATGCTGAGCCGGCGTCGCCGGGCCATTCGGGCGAATGCTCGCTCAATTGTGCGAAAAGCGGCAGGGTGATCGTTGCGCGAAGGACGGCGAGAAGAGAATAAGATCAAACCTCCCGCGGCGATTAGCAGGAAGGCTTCGATCAGCGTCAGGAGCCACGGAGCGAGCAGCGAATAGAGGTTCTGCATCGGGACCGAGCCCAGGCATTGCCCGTTCATTCCTGCGATAGCCAACCGAGCGTACAGAATTTCAACCGCCAGCGGAAGAAGCCGACTCGCTATTTACGCCGGTTGTTTCTCGGCGGCCCTCTCGAACAAACCGTCGACGATCTGAATCATTTCGTCATCGACGACGCGGTTGCGCGAGATGGCTTCTTTCAAAGTAATCGAGACAATCTTATTCGAGCGCAGGGCGGCCATGCATCCGAACTCGCCGCGATGCACCATGTCGATTGCGCCCAGGCCATAACGAGTGGCCAGCACGCGGTCGAACGCGCTGGGAGATCCGCCGCGCTGAATGTGTCCAAGAATCACTGCGCGAGTTTCAAACCCGGTGCGTTTTTCTATTTCGCGGGCGAGAATGTTGGCGATGCCGCCGAGTTTCGCGTGGCCGAATTCGTCTTTGCCCATGTCTTGCAGAACGGGAGATCCTTGGCCTGGAGAGGAAGAAAACTTCGCGCCTTCGGCCACGACTACAATCGAAAAATAGCGGCCGCGCGCGTGGCGTTGGCGCAGCGAGTCCGCGACTTTATCGACGTCGAATGGCCGCTCGGGGATGAGGATCACGTCGGCGCCGCCGGCGATGCCACTGTAAAGCGCGATCCAGCCGGCATCACGGCCCATCACTTCCACTACCATTACGCGATTGTGAGCTTCAGCAGTCGTGTGGACGCGATCCAGCGCTTCGCAGACGATGTTGCATGCAGTGTCAAATCCGAAAGTATAGTCGGTGCCGCCCAGATCGTTGTCGATTGTTTTGGGAACGCCCACAACTTTGGCGCCACGTTCGTAAAGCTTTTGCGCGACCGAGAGAGTATCATCCCCGCCGATCGCAATCAGAGCCTCGATTTTGTGTTTTTCCAGCGTGGCGATACATCGGTCGAGGCCATCCGGACGCGTCGAAGGATTGGTGCGCGAAGTGCGCAGAATAGTTCCACCGCGTGGCAGAATACCTCCGACCGCATCGAGATCAAGAACCATGCTGTTGTCTTCGACCAGCCCGCGCCAGCCTTCCATGAATCCGACAAACTCGTCACCATAGGTGAAAACGCCCTTGCGCACCACTGCGCGAATCACTGCGTTCAGGCCGGGACAGTCCCCGCCTCCAGTCAGGATGCCAATCTTCATGGTCTGCTCCCCTTATAAATTCAGATGGAATCCCTGGAATGCACACCCGGCGCGGGCTTGCATTCAGCCGCAGCCCTAAAGCGGGATTCAGCAGTCGCTGGGAAGAAATAGATTATCACTAATGAGGGATGATGCTGATGGGGAAGCGATCTCTGGATGAATTGGCTGTTGAAGTTGAGGCTTGCGACGTGTCTGCAAGCGTCGAAATCTGCTCCATTGCAATAACGCGGAAGCTATCTGCGCCGGCGTTGCGATCTTTTGCTCGCCTTCTTCTGCGCCTTCTGGTATTTCTTCATCGCTTTCCGTTGTTTTTTTGCCGTCTTTTTTGTGTACTTTTGCTGCTGCTTGGCCGCCTTGCGCGCCTCGCGTCCGTTTTCTCCGATGCTCCTATTCTCCCGTTGAGCATGGGCCGGTATCGACACGGCAAGACTCAAAGCGAATAACAGCAGGAAAGCCGCAATACGTTTCATAGAAGCTCCGAACCGAATATCCTGCAGCGATCTTAACCGAAGATGCTGCAGTTTTGGCATCCGAGCAGTTACTTTCGTGCCACTGATAGAGATTCGCTGCGAAGTCAATTGTAAAGTTATCTCAAGCTCTTCAGACCGCGCGCGCGAGATGCCTAATGCCGGCCGGGAGACTCCACTAGGATGTCCAGCACATTCCGCGGTAAACTGCACTGAACATGCGAGTACTGGGCATCGACTGCGGTGGCGCATATACCGGGTACGGCGTGGTCGAGATGGATTCCGGCGGCCAGTTGCTGTGCCTCACTTACGGAGCCATCAAGCTTTCGCCGCAGGAACCCCTGGCACGAAGGCTGTCCCGAATTTATGACGGACTCGGTGCTCTAATTGTGGATCATCGTCCGAATGAAGTAGCGATCGAAGGTATTTTCTATGCGCTGAATGTGAAGTCAGCCCTGCAACTCGGGCAGGTGCGGGGAGTCGCGATGCTGGCCGCGGCTGCGGCCGGGCTGGACGTAGCGGAATATTCTCCTTTGACTATCAAGTCGTCGGTCGTGGGATACGGAAGGGCGGAGAAGCAGCAGGTGCAACACATGGTTACGCGGCTGCTGAGTTTGGCGCAGGCTCCCGAGCCCATGGATGCGTCGGATGCGCTGGCGATTGCGATCTGCCATTTGCATACGGCCGGAACACTGGAGCGGCAGAGGCCCGCGGCGCGGTGATGCGCGCTGTTTCTATGCGAGCGATAAGTGGTTGGCGCGTGGTTGGCGCGGCTCTGTCCCTGCTTTCTTTATCTGGCTTCGTGCTGGCGCAAACTCCGGCGAGCGGTAGCACAGTTCCAGCTGCGACTGTCACCTTTACTCTGGACTTTCCTCTCTCTGATCCCACGTACTACTCAATCGCAGTCGATGCAAACGGTCACGCGAGTTATGAATGCACGGTGAAAGACCAGGAAGACTCCGAAGAGCAGCTCTACCGTGCGGAGTTCAATGTATCTGCCGCCAACCGACAGCGGATTTTTGACTGGACGAAACAAGCAAAATATTTTGCCGGCAAGGTTGATTCCGGAAACCGGAAGCTGGCTTTTACAGGAGACAAGATCCTGAGCTATCAGGATGGGAAGCAATCCTATACAGCGCGTTACAACTATTCTAGTCTCGAGCCAGTTCGGGAGTTGACCGCGTTATTCCAAAGCATGGAATCGACCCTCGACTATGGGCGGCGGCTGGCTTATTACCACCGCTACCAGAAGCTGGCGCTCGATGATGAGTTAAAGCGCATGGAAGCTCAGGCGAGGAATAACGAGCTGAGCGAAATCCAAAGCGTGGAACCTGTGCTGCAGTCGATTGTTGAGGACAATTCGGTGATAAATATGGTGCGGGCACGAGCCAAGGCCCTCATTCAGATGGAGAACGATGCGGGCGAACGTTGACAGGAATACGCTTGTACGAAGGGAGTAGAATTGCCGTCAGAGCCCGAGGCAGTGAAAATTGACAACTACTTGACAACTGCTTTGAGGGCAGGTGGTAGGACAATTTAGTAGGAAAAGAGATGACTTTTCAGCAGCGAACTTAGGGGATGCGGAAACGAGCCGCAGGTTGGATGAGGAGGTTCTATGTACAAGCTCCGATTTTACTGGATGGTATTGACGGCCCTGGTCTGCGCGCTTTCGGCGCTCCCGGCCGCAGCCAATTCGCAAGCCCGCATTGTTCGCCTAAGCGACGTCCATGGCGGCGTGCAGATCGATAAGAACTCCGGATTGGGCTTTGAGAACGCCTTTCTCAATCTTCCGATCACACAAGGAACGCAATTGCGCACCCGTGCGAATGGGCGTGCGGAAATTGAATTCGAAGATGGCAGCACACTGCGAGTTGCTCCAAACACTACAGTTCTGTTCAGCACGCTCGGCTTGAGCGACGCGGGGCAGCGCTTCTCCGCTGTGAACCTGTTAGAAGGCAGGACCTACGTGAACTGGCTAGGCAAGAGCGGGGATAAGTTCACGCTGCGTTTTTCGCAAGAGAAAGTGGATTTGAGCCAGCCTGCTCATTTCCGGGTGATGGCTTCGTCCAACTCCGCGGAGGTTGCGAGTTTCAAGAATGATGTGGAAGTGATCGGTCCGTCGGGCACAGTGAAGGTGGATAAGAAAAAAATGGTCGCCTTCGATGTGAATGACGACGATCACTCGACGGCAGCAAAGAGTTTTAAAGAAGATTCCTTCGACGACTGGGATAAACAAGCGGTCGAGTATCACGACCAGTACGCGAAAAATAATCCTACGCCCTATGGCTACGGTTACAGCGACCTCAGCTATTACGGAGGCTATACAAACTTTCCAGGCTATGGCATGTTGTGGCAGCCATACTTCACGGGCGCAGGCTGGAATCCGTTTATGGATGGCGCGTGGTCGTTATATCCCGGCATGGGTTACATGTGGGCCTCTGCATACCCATGGGGCTGGATGCCTTACTACTATGGCAATTGGGTATACGCCCAAGGGTTAGGTTGGGGGTGGCAACCGGGAGCATTCAATGGATGGCGAGGCGGAGTTCACTATGTGGGAGCGGTTGCCGGGTTTCGTGCGCCGATCGAACCTACAGGCACGGTGGGCACAGTGGTTGTAGGAAGAGGCGGCCCAGTTCTTAAAGAGCCTCCGGCCACGAGCCTCTTGGTTAGTCGGGGATCGGCGGGGATGGGAATTCCGCGAGGATCGATAGATGGCCTGCGTCACCTGAACACGCAAGTGGCGAAGACGGGGTTCGCGGAACTACGTGTGGCGCCGCAGTTTGCCGCGAGTTCTGTCCGCTCCGGTGGATTCGTTGTCGGCGAGCCGCATGGAGCCATGAACCCTGGTACGGGACACGCCACTTCGACGTCCGCGGGACACGGCTCCGCAAGCAGTGCGGGTGCACACCGGTAGGGTAATGCTTAGTATCTTTTAAAGTTAAAGGCGGCCCAATGGCCGCCTTTTTTTACTGTTTGTCCCAGAGTGGTTTAAGTCGTTCAAATACAGTTTCCACTCGATACGACCGTTTTTAGGCGCTCGTTAATGTTGATTTGCGAAATGATTTTCGCAGGAGAATCCGATGCCATGGCAAGCTGAAGATATCGTGGCTTTACGAGGGGAGATGCTGGACTTGCTTCGTCAGCAAATGGAATCCCTAGATTCACCCGGCGGGCTGACAGATAGCCAGTTGATCGAGTGCTACAACCGGCAGGGCCGAGTACAGGAACTGCGCGAGAGACTGCAAGCTCTTTTGGGCGAACAGGAGAGTTTTTCAACGCCTCATCAGGTTTCTGCGATGCCATTGCCGGCGTAACCGTAGGTAGGCTTGTCCTATAAAATCCGCCCGGAATTGAGATAGCAGCGGCGCCGTCCTGCTAGCTGACTACGATACCCGCATAACCCACCACTGCATCGCGATCGCCTGAAATATCGCCGGAAGTCGCATACTTCACCAGTTCGGCCGAAGTTGCGCCCAGCCTTTTTACGGCCGTCAGCATCGCCACTGCGGGGCCAAAGCCGCACATGCTGACGTGCTGTTGTGTGACCACATCGTGCAGGCCGTGGGCGTCGAGGCAGAGGATTGGTTCGATTGCACTCTGATCCTTGACGCGAGTGACAGCGTCAGACTCGTAGTGATTCATATCGCTGGACGCGACGATGAGGACCGGCTTGCCGTGCGCGACAATGGCTTCCGCCAATGCGATGCCGAGTTGCTCGAGAGCTTCGAACTGTCCGGTGCCAAGCGCAATCGGAACGAATCTCAGGCGAGGTTGGCGGAATTGTAGAAACGGCAACTCGACTTCGATGGCGTGCTCGGAGCGGTGTGCAGTCGAATCTTCGTGCAGAAGATAGCAGCGCTGCTTGAGACTGGCCCCGAAATCGCTATCGATTGGGACATGGCCTAGCGGAGTTTCCCAGGCTCCATCGCTCATAATGGCCAGGGGACGGCCGATGCCTGTATGGTTGGGGCACATCACAACGCAAAGTTCGGGAACTTCCAATCCCGCGAACACCGCGCCAGCCACATGTCCGGAATACATGTAACCCGCGTGAGGAGCGACGCAGCCCAGCGCGCCAATGGCTTTGCGCAAAGGAACCTGGCTTAGATAAGTGTCGACTTCCTTGCGGAGAGATTCTGGATCGCTGGGATAGAACCGACCGGCGACAGCGGGATGGCGAACGAGAGCCGTAGCCATGAGGAAATCTCAGCCAAAGGAGTACGGCGAAACAGCGCTGCAACTATGCTACGAGTCGTCGTGGCTTCGGCGCAAGGCACGAAATAGTGTCGCACTCTCTTCCAGCGTTAGCGTCTCGGCTCTCGCGGCAGGTTTCACGCGCGCTTGCGACAAGGCGGCGCGAAGCTCAGGCTCCGGGTAGCTCGACTTCAAGTTATTCCACAGCGTCTTGCGTTTCTGGCCAAATGAGAGTTTGAGGAAGTCGATGAAACCCTGTTTGAAACCATCCGTATTCAGACCGAGTTCCTGGTGTCGCGCTGCCATGGTGAGGCGCAACACAGTGGAATGAACCTTTGGTGGAGGTGCAAACGCTCCGGGCGGCAGAGTGAAAAGTTTTTCCACGCGGGCATAGAGTTGGGCGGTGGCGGAGAGCAGCCCATAGTCGCGACTGCCCGGCTTTGCGGCGATGCGATCGGCCACTTCACGTTGTACCAGGATCACGATTGTCTCGAAGTATTTCGAGTAGTCGAATAGACGCAGCAGAATGTCAGAAGTGATGTAGTAAGGAAGATTACCGATCACGTTGGCCGGAGTGGGCTTGAATTCGATGCCGGGACGGCTCAGGCCGGGCTTGGGTCCGAACAGGGAATCGAAATCGATCGATAAAATATCCGCCTCGATGACTTCGACGTTAGGAAACATCGCGAAGCGCAAGCGCAGCTGTGCGGCCAGCACGCGGTCAAGTTCCACGGCGATAAGACGTCGAGTGTGTTTGGCCAACAAAGAAGTGAGGATGCCGCGTCCGGGGCCGATTTCAAGGACGGTATTTTGCGAGACGTCGCCGAGGGCGTCGACTATTTGCGAGGCATAACTCTCGCTGGCGAGGTAGTGCTGCCCCAACTTGGGCTTGAGTTGTGGGCGGCGCGTGGAGACGACCTTCGGCACGTTGACCCTCTTTTCGTCGGGCATTAGACTGAAAGTTCAGCCCGCGTGCATATGCGCGGGAGAGTAAACTCCAGCACAATGTATTCCATCATAACGTGCGCCCGCGAAAATCGGGCCTTACCTGGAGGGTTTTCATGCATATCGCATTCGCGGCTTCGGAAGGCGTTCCGTTTTCAAAGACCGGGGGACTCGCCGATGTGGTGGGGGCATTGCCCCGAGCCTTAGCTGCTTTGGGGCATCAGGTGAGTGTATATCTCCCTCGGTACCGGCAGACAAAACTGGCCGACCCGGCGACGGTCGTGCGTAGCATTACGATTCCCTTCGACGATAAGTACCGCTTTTCCGCCGTGGTAGCGGGCGGAAGCCAATCGGGCGTGCGCTTTTATTTTGTCGACTATCCGGATTATTTCGATCGCGACGCACTCTACGGCACCGCGGCTGGGGACTATCCGGATAACGCCGAGCGCTTCGCTCTATTTTCCCGCACCGTGCTGGAGGCTTCGAAAATTCTGGGCGTGCCCAATGTTTTTCATTGCCACGATTGGCAATCGGCGCTGATACCCGTGCTTCTGCGCACAGTGTACGCGGAGGATCCTGCATTCCGCGAAGCGGGTACTGTGTTCACGATTCACAACATGGGATACCAGGGATTGTTTCCGCCCGAAACTTTACCGCTGCTCATGTTGCCATGGGATTTGTTCACCATGTCGAAGATGGAATTCTTCGGGCAGGTGAATTTCCTGAAGGGTGCGCTCACATATTCCGATTTCGTAACTACCGTGAGCCGGAAATACAGCCAGGAAATCCAGACTGCCGAATATGGCTTTGGATTGGAAGGTGTGCTCCGCGACCGCGCCGCGACCGTCACCGGCATTCTGAATGGCGTTGATTACGACGAGTGGAGCCCGCAGGCCGATAAGTTTATCGCAGCCAAGTATTCGCCCCAGGATTTGTCGGGCAAAGCCAAATGCAAGCAGGACCTGCTCGCAGCGTTCGGAGTGAAGAATCCCGATACGAAGCTGCCGGTAATTGGAATCGTTTCGCGTTTCGCCGCACAGAAAGGTTTCGACCTGATCGCGCAGATCATGGACCGGCTGGCCCGCGAAGAGATGATCATGGTGGTTCTCGGCTCCGGTGACAAAACGTATGAAGAAATGTTCACCCGCCTCAGCAAACAGTTCCCGAACAAGATTGCATTGAAGGTGGCTTACGACAACGCCATCGCGCACAAGATCGAGGCCGGGGCTGACATGTTCCTGATGCCCTCGAAATACGAGCCCTGCGGGCTGAACCAGATTTACAGCCTGAAATATGGAACGGTGCCGATCGTCCGCGCCACCGGCGGCCTCGACGACACGATTGAGCCCTGGGACGCGCGCTCGGGCAAAGGCACAGGATTCAAATTTACGGAATATAACGGCGAGTCTTTGCTGTTGACCATCAAACAGGCGCTGCAGGCTTTTCGCGACCAGACTTCATGGCAGGTGCTGATGCGCAACGGTATGAACAAAGATTTCTCCTGGAACGCTTCCGCGCGGGAATATGGGAAGGTTTATGAGCGGGTGCGGCAGATGCGAGGGGCGGCGCCGGCCACGGCGTCCGGGGACCGGGTATTGGTTTAGGCTTTAGGAGGCAGATGCGACCGAGGCCTAAGTCCAACCGCGACTTTCGCAAAACCATCGTCCTTATTCAGCTCCGCCCCGTTTTCGGGCAAACTTAACTTGTAGGTGCACGGTGAGTTCGCTTCGGGCATACTGAAGTCCGTCAGAGAATTCGCATTGCTCATTCTATGGAGCTATTTGGTATCGCTCTCTCAATTCCCGTAGCGTTTGTGGCCAGCATGCTTTACTGCTTCTTTCTGGACCGCGTGGTGCTGAAGTTCGAGCGGCCCCGCCGGTGGCTCCGTTTCGCATCCTATTTCGTACTGGGATTTTTCGCTGCGGAGCTTGTCATGTTGCTTACCCTCGGCGCCGTGCGCAGCCGTGCGATTCTCGGACCCGGTTTCTACGTTGTTCACTTAATCCTCTTCTTTATCAGCGTTCCGTCGCTGGCAAATCTTCTTGTTCTCAAACAGCGTCGTGGATTCGTTGCCAGTTGGTACATCGCTGCTGCTCTGTGTACCACGTTGGCCTTTTTCTTGGTGCTGCTCCAGTACAGCGTTTCGGAAGCGCTCTACGGGATCGGATGAAAACGGCCCAGAGGATAACGCGGCTGCTAGAATTCTCCAATCATGGCCGCGGCCTCCGACATCCCGGCTCTCTCCCGCACCATCTTCCACGTCGACATGGATGCGTTCTTCGTTTCGGTGGAGGAGCTCTACGATCCATCGCTGAAAGGGAAGGCCGTTGTCGTCGGAGGGCAGCGGAACGAGCGGGGCGTAGTTTCGGCGGCGTCTTATGAGGCGCGAAAGTTTGGAGTGCATTCTGCCCTGCCGCTGCGCACGGCGGCGAAGCTTTGTCCGCAGGCTATTTTTGTCGACGGGCATCCGGAGCGGTATCGCGAGTGCTCGGAAAAGGCCTACAAAGTATTGACGACATTTTCGCCACAGGTGGAAATGGCTTCGATCGACGAAGCCTATCTGGACATGACGGGAACGGCACGCCTGCACGGTCCACCGCTACGCGCCGCGCACAAATTGCACCACCGGATGAAAGAAGAAACACAGCTGAATTGCTCCATTGGCATCGGATCGTCGCGGCTGATTGCGAAAGTTTCCTCCGCGCAGGCAAAACCTAACGGCGTCTTGTGGATTGTTCCGGGAGAAGAAGCCAAATTTCTTGCGCCGCTCGATGTGCGGGAAATCCCCGGCGTCGGCAAAGTGATGGAGAACCATCTGCATGCGCTGGGCATCAAGAAAGTGGGAGACCTGGCGCGGATGGATGAATCCGAACTCGAAGAAAGATTCGGAAAATGGGGCTTGGCGCTCGCCGGCAAATCGCGGGGCGAAGATGCGGGCGGATGGTTCGACTCCGAGGTAGGCGCCGACACGGCAGCAAAATCCATCAGCCACGAGCATACTTACAACGAAGATACGGCGGATACGAACCAGCTGGAAGCTACGCTGATGCGGCTTTCAGAGATGGTTGGCCGTCGATTGCGCGAAGCGAAGTTTTACGCGCGTACGATCCAACTCAAGCTGCGTTACAAAGATTTCACGACAATTACGCGCGCCCACAGTTTGCCAGCGGCTACGCAGCTTGATGGTGAAATCTTCGAAGAGGTGCGTAAACTTTTTCGCAAGAACTGGAAGCCGGGCAGGGAAGTGCGTCTGCTCGGAGTTCAGGCTTCGTCATTCGAGGCGCAGGCGGAACAGATCAATCTGCTCGAAGGCAATCGCCAGCAGCGCTGGAAAGACGCGCTGGCTGCGGCTGATCGGTTGCGCGACAAGTTTGGCGAGTCTAGTGTTTCGCTGGCTGCGGGCATGCGGGGAAGCTTCCGCGAGCGGACGCATGAGAATCCGGCGGGGCTGCCGGGGAAGAAGAAGTAGCTAAGAAGTAGCTAAGATGATAGGGATCCTTCGACTCTCAGGATTGACCTTCGGACAATCCTGCTTCGCTCAGGATGACAAATTAAGAACGAAGGCCGGGTATCCCGGAAGGTGATTCCGGATCCCGGCCTCGTTTTATTGCAACTTGGAGTAGAAGGTGTTAGTTGCCCGAACCTGAGTTGGCGGCGGTGCTTGGCGTGGTAGCCGGCGCATTTGATGCGCCCCAGCGGGCCAACCGCGGATAGAACGGCGTGACTTCAAACGGCATTTTGTCGCGAGCCGAAGTGATCGCCACTGGGGCGGTCTTTACCATCTCCGCCGTGTCGTTCCAGGGATTGATCTTCACGCGTCCGCCCAAAGGCAGAGCTGCGACCTGATCCAGTTTGTTGTTGTCGAGTGCCGGACCTTTCGTGGCCAGAGCCGCGAGGCGGGTGATAGTTCCATTTTCCGCCAGCGGATTGCCCAGGTGGGTAGTCAAGAGTGCGTTTAGCTGCGGAGCGCGGGCCTGCAGAGCTTTCAAGAACAAGCCGACGTTATCGAGCTTCTGCGCGTAGGGCGAATTGTTCAGCAGTTCGATCGCTTTTTTGTCGGCAGCGGCCTCTTCTTCCGAAATATGTTTGAAGCCCAGGTTGTTGTAGGTGGAATCGTCGGAGAACAGCATGCGGTCGTTGAACGCATACTTGCTGCCCAGGTTGTGTCCGAGCACAATATGCGCTAGTTCATGCGAGAGAACCGCGGCGAGACTGGCCTCGTCGGGAAGCACGTCGATCAATCCACGGCTAATGACGATGGTGTTGCCCACGCTGAAAGTTTCGAGAGGTGCGGTGAGCAGCACGCGAGTGCGCACCGGACGCGGCAGATCAATATTGTTGGTCACTTCAAGATTGTTGACCACGGTCTGAAGAATGTGATCGACGTCGCCTTCGGGCGCAAGCAATCCGGCGCTGGTGAGGCGTTCGACGACGTTATCTTCCGCCTGCTGCTGCCAAACCCGCTCGGCCTGCAGCGGTGAAGCATCTTGCGTGGTGGCGCTTTCATCCTTCACGCTGTCCACGCGAATCTGCGTGAGTTCATCGTCCTTGCCTTCTTTTTTCAGATCGTAGCCCCAGATGCGGGTCTGCGCTTTAAAAGCAATTTTGTTTTTCACGCCCGCGCTGAAGTCGCCCTCTTCGCTGTAAATGTAAGCAGGCACCCAATAACCGGGAATCAGGTTGAGGCGCCAGCTATCCATGTGAAAGAAGTAAGAGTTGCGCGGCGCGGGATAGTAAGTGCCATTCAGCCGGACGATGTTGAACTCCTGATCCTCGACCCAGAGGCGGCCGAGGAAGCGTCCTCTACCAGAACCTTTTTTGGGCGTGACATCAAATACGAGGCAGCGGACGTCGCCGAGAAATTCGCGGCGAACGTAATGAAACTCGTAATGCTCGCGATTGAAATCTGTGCGGTCGGCATAAACCATCCAGGAGAAACCGATGGGCTGGTACTCGACCTTAAAGAGCTTGTTGAAGCCGCCCATCAGGCGCGTCTCCATGCCCTTGTCCTGCTCCTTCAGATAGTCCTTGCGGTCGACGGTCTCGCCCATATCTAGGCGTCCCAGAAAATAATGGTCGCCGCTGGGCACCGGCCCGAGCTGTGGATCGGCGGTAAGGTTCTGCAGGTAAGTCTCGACTACGGGCGTACGCTGCGCCAAAGCCTTCATCAGGCCGTGTTCGCGCTCGATGAAATGGTCCACAACCTGATCCATGGTTGTGGGCGCCGGCAGGGCCGATGGCGTGGGCGCTGGTGCCGTTCCCACCGACTGAGACTGCGACGAACCCGATTGCGCGGGAGCGGTCGGTTGGGCGGTCGGTTGGGCATCAGCCGGCTGCTGTGCCGCGGCGCTTACTGAGAGCAGCAGGGCGGCAGTGAACATCCAATTCAAAGTGCGCATGTCTTTCTCTCCGAGTTTCTTAATACCGTTTCTTGAGACCGATGTTTCTTCAAACAAGATTCAGTTCGCACGTCACAGGCCGCGAACCCAACCTTCTGGGCAAATCCTCCTGAGCTACCTCAATACGCCAACTGAAACATCACGTGCACCACTGCGGTGGAATCTACGGGCTGCCCCATACGCAGCGCTGGCTTGAAGCGCATCTTGTTTGCCGCTGCGATGGCTGCCTCGTCCAGTCCGTGCCCCAGGCCGCGAACCACGCGATTCACGTGCAAAGTCCCGTTCGCTCCGAAACTTACTTCCAGCAGAACTTCGCCTTCCAGCTTCAGGCCGCGAGCTTCGTCCGTATAGACCGGCTGCGGCTTGTAAGTAATCTCAACCGGGGTGGTGGCGGGACCCGAGTCAAGTTGCGCGAGCTTTGGTCCGCCGTGCACCACCTGTTCAGCGCCGAACCCGCCGGTTGCCACGCCGCTTCCGTTGCTTCGGCCATCGCCTTTGCCTCCGGTCGCAATGCCATTACCGAAATCGGCGCTGGCTACAGTGCCTTTAATGCCTTTCGCTCCGCCCGATCCGTTGCCTTGTCCGGGACCTGTGGGCATGTCAAACGACCCGGTTTGTGCCGCATAAAGCTTGGCGCCTTCCTTGCCCGTGCCCTTCAAACCGTTGGGATCGCCAAAGCCTCCGGTCTGCACTTTTTGCACTGCGGCATTCACCGTCGGCGCGGCCGAACTTCCCGAGAAATCTCCCGTGTGCAGCAGTTGGGGACGCGCTCCTCCCGAAGTCATCTTGAGCTGTGGAGCAGTGAACGTATTGATTACAACATTAGGCGCTTCCACCGGTTCGGGCGCGGTAATATGCCGAACCTCGTGGGGCACAACTAACTTCGGCTGTTGAAAAACCGGCGCAGGAGGAAGCAGCTTTACCTTCAATGGCTTCCGATCGACCGCGACGTGCTCCGGACGCAACGCTGGCATGGGAATCAGCGATGTAATGCGGTATTGCCTGGGTTGAAGCCGGTCGGGAAACAGCATGCCCAGATTCACCAGCAGCAGAGCGAACAGCACCACAAACCCATAGCTGGCGGCCAGCGCGCGCCTGTCGATCTTGCGCTCCGGCAAAATCCCGAGCTGAAAACTGTGTCCGGAAAAAGCTTGTTCAGGCATAGCTATCAATCGACTCCATGAGAGACCAGGCCGAGGGAGCGGACCGGGGTTAGAGATTTCACATTAAGGGAAAAAGGACAGGGGAGAAACGTGTCCACGGCTCTTGACCTAAGGTAACCGGGGAGGAAACTTTCGGGAATTGGGGTCGAAACGGGCCGCGGGATGCCGCCGAAATTGCTCTTGATTTTGCTTGTGTGGGACGGACACTCCTGTCCGTCGCT